>JAXDIH010000136.1:0-23809 GCA_034664105.1 Thermoleophilaceae bacterium | reverse complement strand
CCCGAGCACCCCTTCCCGTCGGTGCACCGGATGCGCAAGCAGCTCCAGCCGCTGGGGTACGCGCTCACCGAGCGCCTGTGCGTGTACCCGCAGTACATGGACCCGCGGTGGATGGAGCAGGGTGTGCTGGATCTGGTGAAGCTGCGCTTCTGGTCGTTCATCCCGCGCCGCGGCTCGGGTCGCCGCGAGGAGCGGCCGATCCGTGGCGACCTCGTGCCGGGCGCGATCGCTCGCGCCCGCGAGGGCGCGGTGCTGTCACCCGACGAGCTGACCGCGCTGTTCGCCGAGACCCGACCGGAGGCCATCGAGGACATGCGCCAGGCGGCCGACGAGCTGCGGTCGGAGCTGGCGGGCGACACCGTCACGTTCGTCGTCAACCGCAACATCAACGTCTCGAACATCTGCACGGTCGGGTGCGCGTTCTGCGGCTTCGGGCAGGGCAAGCGCTCGCCGGACGCCTACGAGCACTCGGAAGCGGACTTCCGCGCTCGCGTACGCGAGGCGGTCGAGTTCGGCGCGACCGAGATCTGCATGCAGTCGGGCATCCACCCGGACTGGACGATCGCCGACTACGAGCACTGGCTGCGCGTGGCCAAGGACGAGGCGGGGCGGGCGGGGACGGACATCCACCTGCACGCGTACTCGCCGATGGAGATCGACGCGATGGCGGGGGACCTGCCGCTCGCCGAGGTGTTCGAACGCCTGCGCGCGGCGGGGCTCGGGTCCACCCCGGGCACGGCGGCGGAGGTGCTGCACGACGGGGTGCGCGAGCGCATCTCGCCGAACAAGCTGCCCGCCGGACGGTGGCTGGAGGTGATCGAGGCCTGTCACACGGCCGGTATGCGCTCCACCGTGACGGTGATGTTCGGCCACATCGAGGAGCCGTGGGAGCTGGCCGAGCACATGCGGGTGGTGCGCGAGCTGCAGGAGCGCACGGGCGGGTTCACCGAGTTCGTCCCGCTCTCGTTCATCCCGTTCCACACGCTGCTGGGTCGCACGCACGGGATCGAGGAGATCTCCCGCGAGGAGAACCTGAAGCACACGGCCGCCTTCCGGCTGGCGCTGGGGCGGACGATCCCGAGCCTGCAGGCGAGCTGGGTGAAGATGGGCCTCGACGCGGCAACCGAGGCGCTGCGCTGGGGAGTGAACGACCTGGGCGGGACCCTGATGGAGGAATCGATCTCGCGGATGGCGGGGTCGGAGCACGGGGTCCGCCTGGACCCGGACGACCTGATCGGGGCCGCCTGGGCCGCCGGCCGCCCGGCGGCCGAGCGAGACACGCTGTACGGGATCCGGCGGCGGTACGAGCTGCCGGTGGCGGCGTAGCGCCGCCGGCCCGGTTACACCACCTTCACGGATTCTTCGCGCGTTGTTCACCGTTGCCGGGGGGCAGTGCTGGCACCCTGATGTCCCGGATGCGGCGACGCGAGTTCATCGGTCTGGGGGTGGGAGGGGTCGCGGCCGTCTCGCTCGGGGTGGGGTTCTGGGACGACCTGTTCGGCTCGGCCGAGTCGCGGCCGCTCGAGCGAGGCGCCGGCTACGGGCCGCGGCGCGCGCCCGACGCGAACGGCGTCCGCCTCCCGGCCGGGTTCCGTTCGCGCATCGTCGCCCGCGGTGACGAGGTGGTGCTCGGCACGGACTACCGCTGGCACATCGCCTCCGACGGCATGGCCGCCTTCCCTGCGCACGGCGGCGGGTTCGTGCTGGTCTCGAATTCCGAGAACCTCGCCGGCGGCGCCTCCGCGCTGCGCATCGGCGCCCAGGGCGAGGTGCGGGACGCGTACCGGATCCTCGAGGGGACGACCGCGAACTGCTCCGGCGGCGGCACGCCGTGGGGGACCTGGCTCTCCTGCGAGGAGGTCGAGGACGGCAGGGTCTGGGAGTGCGACCCGTCCGGGCGCAGGCGCGGCGTGGCCCATCCGGCGATGGGCATCTTCAAGCACGAGGCCGCGGCCGTGGATCCGCGCGGGCGGCGCGTCTACATGACCGAGGACCTGATCGACGGCGGCCTCTACCGCTACACGCCCGAGCACTGGCCAGACCTGTCCGCCGGCCTGCTCGAGATCGCCCGCGTGGGCAAGGGCGGGGCGGTGGAGTGGGTGGAGGTGCCCGATCCGTCGGCGGCGGGCGAGAGCACCCGCCGCCAGGTCGCCGGCAGCACGCGCTTCAAGCGTGGCGAGGGCATCTGGCTGGAGGGCCACACGCTGTACGTCGCCACGACCGCCGACGACCGCGTCCACGCCTACGACACCAAGCGCGCGCGCGTCCGGGTGATCTACGACGGGCTCGCCTCGGCGAGCGCGCCGCTGCTGCGCGTGGACCAGCTCACCGGCACGCGCGCCGGGGAGGTGTTCGTCTGCGAGGACATCGCCACCGAGGAGATCGACATCGGCCTGATCGAGCGCGACGGCACGGTCTCGAGGTTCCTCTCGGTCACCGGCCCCCAGCACCGCGGCTCCGAGCTGACCGGCGTGACGTTCGACCCGACCGGCTCCCGCATGTACTTCTCCTCGCAGCGCGCTTTCCCGAAGAGCGACACGGTGCCCGGCCCCGGCGCGATCTACGAGGTGACCGGCCCGTTCCGCGGGGCCGGCTAGGCCCCGACCCACCTGATCCGGGCGCCGGCCAGGCTCGGCGTGGCGCGGCGCGAGGGTGCCTCCTCTTCGACCCCGAGCTGTTCCAGCCGCCGCAGCACGGCGGTCCGCTGGGCGTCGAGCTCGCTCAGTCGGGAGAGCAGCTCGTCACGCACGCTCTCGAGGTCCTCCGCGGACAGCAGGGCGGCACCCGAGCTCCGCGCCGCCGGCCGTGGGTCATCCGCCAGCGCCGCGGATGGGGGGAGTCGCACCAGCGCGGCTTCGAGCTGGGCGATCTGCTGGCGCAGCTCTCGCCGCGTGGCGGCCTCGTCGCTCGGCGGGACGGCCACGAACGTGCCCCGGCCCTGCTCGCTGCGCACCACGCCCTCGGACTCCAGGCGGGCGTAGACCGCCCGGGCGGTGTTGACGTTCACGCCAGCTGCCTCGGCTAGCTCGCGCACACTGGGAAGCCGGTCGCCGGCCGCGAGGGCGCCGTCCCGCATGGCCACCCGGAACCGGGCCACCAGCTGGGTTCCGATCGGCAACTCGGCGTGACGATCGACCGTGAGGTCGAGCTTGGGCGGCATGGGACCGGATCATATCTCACTGTGTGGCTGTGCTGGCTCACTGTTGCAGCTGTGCCAGTAAGTGTGATAGCACACTGTTGATGGTCAGAGCCGCCGCCGATCGCGTCTTCCTTCCGAGCAAGGGGCTGCTGGAGCAGGTGGGCGACATGATCGTCCTGACCGGCAAGACCCTCGTCTCGGCCGTGCGGCCGCCCTATCCGTACGGGGCCGAGTTCGTGCAGCAGTTCCTGTTCATGCTGCGCCTGTGCTGGCTGCCGCTCACCGTGTCCATGGTCGCGGTGAGCTACGGGGCGCCCGGGCTGCAGGCCGGCAACTTCCTGATCCTGTTCGGCGCGATCGACCGGCTGGGCGGGTTCTTCGTGCTGGCCTCGATTCGCGAGTTCGCACCTAGCGTCACCGCCATCATCCTCGCCGGAGTCGGCGGAACCGCCATCACGGCGGACCTCGGCGCCCGCAAGATCCGCGAGGAGCTGGACGCGCTGCAGGTGCTCGGCGTCGACCCGATCAAGAACCTCGTCGTGCCGCGCTTCCTGGCGCTGATGGTGGTCACGGGCCTGTTCAACGTGTACGCCATCTGTTTCGGCATCACGGGAGGAGTGCTGGCCACGCTCAGCTTCGATGCGCCACTGGGCGGCTTCTTCGCCACGCTCCTGAACAACGCTTCGATTCCGGACCTGTGGGGGTCCGTGGTGAAGACCACGCTGTTCGGCGCGATCATCGCCGTCGTCTCGTGCTACAAGGGGATGACGGCATCGGGCGGCGCCGAAGGGGTGGGGCGCGCGGTGAACCAGGGCGTGGTGATCGAGTTCCTCGGGATCTTCGCCTTCAACTACGTGTTCACCCAGACGCTGCTGGCCACGCACCCCGAGATCTCGGTGATCAAGTGACCGCCTGGATCGCGTCGTTCGGCGAGATCGCGAGGTTCTCGGGGCGCGTGGTGCTCGAGGTGCTCGACGGGCGGGCGTTCCGGTTCTTCGGCGAGACGCTGCGCCAGGCCGGCATCCTGATCCTGGGCTCCGCGATCGTGATCTGGGGCCTCGCGTTCATCCTCGGGCTCCAATGCGGGATCGAGGGCGCCTACTTCAGTCGCAGCGTCGGCGCGCCCGCGAACGCCGGGACCTTCGCGGCCTGGTGCGACCTGCGCGAGATCATGCCGTACGCGTTCGGATACATGATGTCGGCGAAGGTGGGCACCGGCCTGGTCGCGGAGATCGGCGCGATGCGCATCTCCGACGAGATCGACGCGCTCGAGGTGATGGGGATCTCGTCGATCACCTTTCTCTGCGCGACGCGGCTGCTGGGAGCCTGGATCGTGCTGCCGGCCGTGTACGTCGGCGCCGTGGGTGCCGGCTTCTTCGCGAGCTACCTGGCTGTTGTCCAGCAGGTCGGTGAGGTCAGCTCGGGCGGCTACTTCGTGATCTTCTGGATGTTCCAGAACCCTCCCGACCTTCTCTACTCGCTCGTCAAGGGGATGGCGATGGCGACCGTGATTGTGCTGGTCGGCTGCTACTACGGCTACCACGCGTCGGGCGGCCCCGTCGGGGTGGGCACCGCGACGGCGAAGTCGATGGTGGTCAACACGGTGCTGGTGCACCTGGTCGGCATGGTCGGCACCCAGATCTTCTGGGGATCGAACCCCCGGGCCCCCGTCGGCGGCTAGCCTCGCGCTCGGCGGTGCCCGGTCTGCTCCGCGGTGTGGCAGGTCCCGAACGGACCTGACCCATACCTTGTGTGGTACAACGCCCGGCGTGCTGGCCGTCGACGCGGAGGAGCTCAGCGCGGCGGACTGCTACACCCTGCTGGCGGGGGCCGTGGTCCCCCGCCCGATCGCTTGGATCTCGACCCTGAGCGCCACAGGCGTCGCGAATCTGGCGCCGTTTTCGTTCTTCAGCCCCCTCTCGTCCAAGCCGCCCCGGCTTGGGGTCACGTTCGATCCCCTGGCGGAGAGGGGCACGCCGAAGGACACCTTCGCGAACATCGTCGAGACCGGCGAGTACGTCGTGAACATCGCGTCCTACCCGCTGAGGGACGCAGTCCAGCTCTCGTCGGGGGAGCACGACAGCGACGTCGACGAGTTCGAGCTGACCGGGGTGACGGCGGTGCCCTCCGATCGCGTGCGCCCACCGCGCGTGAAGGAGGTCAGCGTGTCGATGGAGTGCGAGTTCGAGCGCGAGATCGTGCTCGAGGAGCGCGACATCTTCGTGATCGGACAGGTGGTGCGATTCCACCTGGGAGGGCCCGCGTTCGACGCCGGCACCGGCCGGATCGACACAGGGGCGCTCGATCCGCTGGCACGCATCGCGGGCGGATACGGCCAGGTCAAGACCGCCGGCGATTGACCGCGGTACCGGGTGAGAAGCCAGGGCTGCCATGCCAGTGGTCGAAGCAGGTGCCGCGCCTGCGGTGGTGGCACGGCAGAATCAGCGAGCGCCCGCCCTCCGGTTTAGCCCTACCTGACCGCTTCCACTACCGCTTTGCGTGCCCGATCCGCCAGCCATGGGCTCGATTACGGCAGTTCGTGGGTTGACTCGGCGCGTACGGGTCGATTAGGGTGCGCCTCGAACTGCCATACCGGACTGCCATGCATGAGAGGCGCTCCGGCGAAGCAGGTCGACCGAGGGGGAGTGGAGCGGCGCAGCGCTCGTCAGGGCGCCGGTCGACGCAATCCCGCATCTGAGAGAGAAAGAGGTCTGGCCGTGTCGCTTAAGTGGTGGAGTGCTGCGCGTTCCGCGCTGCTAGTCGGGATCTTGCTGGCCCTTGCCGTTGCCGTAGGCGCGTGCGGCGGTGACGACAAGAGCAACAGTGGTTCGGCAGACGCGCCGGCTGGAGAGAAGGCCAGCGACCCGGCGGCGTCGGAGCCGGACAACCCGCTCACGATCGCCGGCTGGGGTGGAGCCTTCACGAAGGCGAGCCAGACCAACTTCGTTGACGCCTGGGTGGACCAGGCTGACGGCGTCGGCGCCGAGTTCCTCGACGCCCCCGGCACGCAGGTCGCCAAGACCCTGGCGCAGGCTCAGGCCGGGAAGGTCGAGTACGACCTCTATGACGCGATCGTGGCGGGTGACGCTTTCACCCTCGAGAAGAAGGGCCTGCTCGCTCCCATGCCCGCGGACGTGAAGGCCAAGATGGTGGAGGCGGTCGGCGAGGAAAAGGTTTCCGACTTCGGCCTCAACCTGGGCAGCACCAGCTTCACGATCGTCTGCAACAAGGAGAAGGTCGGCACGTGTCCCAAGAACATGACCGAGTTCTTCGACACCAAGAAGTTTCCGCAGAGCCGTTCCATCCCCGGTGTCGCGCCGTTCTCGCTCGTGACGATGGCGCTGGTTGCCGAGGGGATGCCGGTCGGAGACGCGGCGACCTCTGACGTCGACCTCGACAAGGCCTTCGCCGCGCTCGAGCGGATCAAGCCCACGGTGAAGGTGTTCTGGGAGTCGGGCGAGCAGCAGGAGCAGATCATGCGCAGCGGCGAGGTTGACCTCGGCCTGTTCTACAACGCGCGTGGCTTCCGTCTGCGCAAGACGGGCATGGACATCGACGTCGCCTGGGCGGGTTGTGTCTACGAGGCTGCCTACTGGGCCGTCACGAAGGACTCCGACCAGCCCAACCGTGCGTTCTCGCTGATGGAGTTCATCGCCACGCACCCCGAGCAGCAGGCGGCGTTCGCCGAGGAGATCGGCTACTCCGTGCCGAGCGCCGAGGCCATCGACATGCTCAAGCCGGCCGACAAGGAGCAGTCACCCGATAACCCGGCCAACTTCGAGCAGATGGCACAGCCCAACTGGGGCTGGTTCGTCGACAACGCCGACGAGGTCAACAAGCGGATGGAGACCTACATCCGCGGCTAGCGGCGGCTGCACGAGCTATTCGGATGGAAGGTCGTACTGACGGGGGGGCCGCGGGGTTGCCTAACAGGCGCCCGCGCGGCTCACGCCGTCAGTGGTCACCGACGGTGGGCGGATGGAGCGGATTGCTCCTCTGCCTGCCGTTGCTCGTCCTGCTGGCCGCGTTCGTGCTCTACCCGCTCGTCAAGCTGACGATCGACTCGTTCACCGCCGGGGACGGCCTCTCGAACTACTCGGACGCGCTCGGGAGCAGCGGAGTCCGGCGCGCGCTGGTCACCACGTTGCTGGCGAGCCTGGCGGTCACGGTGCTGGCCGTGGGCATGGCGAGCCTGCTGGCCTGGTACCTGCGCTCGGTAAGACGGCCCTGGGTCAGGGGCGTCCTCTGGATCGCGGTGCTGGCCCCGTTCTGGATGGGCACCGTGATCAAGAACTACTCGCTGCTCCTGCTGCTGGGCCGCGACGGCGCCCTCAACGACTTCCTCGGCATCTTCGGCATCGGCCCGATCGAGATGCTCTACAAGTCCGGCACCGTCATCTTCGGGATCGCGTACACGATGGTGCCGTACGCGGTCTTTGCCATGTACAGCGTGCTGCGCTCGATCGACGACTCGCTGATAGCGGCCGCGGAGGGGATGGGGGCCACGCGCCTCGGCGCGCTGCGCACGGTCGTAGTGCCGCTCGCGCTGCCCGGCATCGTGGCGAGCTCGGCACTCGTCTTCGCGATCAGCGTGGGCTTCTACGTGACGCCGGTGCTGCTCGGTGGCGGCAAGGTGCCGTTCATGGCGAACGTCATCCAGGACAACCTGTTCACCTACTTCAACTACCCGAAGGCCACGGCCGCCTCGATGCTGTTGATCGTCATCGCCTTCGCCGTAGTCGGCATTGCGTTGCGAGCCGTCGGACGTGAGCGCCTGATGCGGGCGATGGCATGACCACCGGCGCCGCGAATCAGCTGACCTTCGGACGCGGCCGGCGACTGGGCACGCGCGTCGCCCTCCGGCTCGGCAGCGTGGTCACGGCCATCATCGTCGTCGTCCTGCTGGCGCCGGTGCTCACCGTCATCGCCGTGTCGTTCTCACAAGCGGAGTTCTTCGAGTTCCCGCCCAAGGCGCTCGGCTTCCGGCAATACGACACGCTCTTCTCGGACACCGACTGGCTCAAGGCCGTCGGGCTCTCGTTCCGGATCGCGATTCCCGCTGCGCTGATCTCGGCGCTGATCTCGGTGCCGACCGTGCTCGCCATCTATCGCTCGTCGCTGCGCGGCCGGCAGGCGCTCCAGTTCACGTCGATGCTGTCGCTGATCATCCCGATCTCGGCCTACGCCGTCGCGATGTACGGCGTGTTCGCGCAGTTCCAGCTGGTGGGGACCTACATCGGGCTGGTGATCGCGAACACGGTGCTCGCGTTCCCGCTCACGCTCGCCGTGGTCGCAGCGGCGATGAGCCGCGTGCCGCAGGAGCTGGAGCTGGCGGCCATGATCGCGGGGGCGAGTCGCGCCCGGGCGTGGATGCAGATCACCGGGCGCCTGCTGCTGCCCGCCCTGCTCGGCGGGACTCTGCTCGCGTTCATCGCGAGCTTCGACGAAGCGGTGATGATCAACTTCGTCGGGGGCGCGGGGCAGATAACGCTGCCCAAGGCGATCTTCGACTCGGTCCGCTACGGCGTCGACCCCGTGATCACCGCCATCGCGACGCTGCTGATGGTCGGCACCGGAGTCTTGATGTTCGCGATCGTGCGACTGCGCGGCGCCGGCAACCCAGAGGGGGGTTCTTGACGACGGTGCTGGACATCCAGGATGTCTCGAAGCGCTATGACGACACGGTCGCGCTGAAGTCGGCGACGCTGAGCGTCGTCGAGGGCGAGTTCCTCACGCTGCTCGGCCCCAGCGGCTCGGGCAAGACCACGCTGCTGCGGATCATCGCGGGCTTCCAGGCGCCCACGGGCGGCAGCGTCCTCCTGCGCGGGCGCGACATCACGGGGCTCTGGCCCGCCGAGCGCGGCATCGGCATGGTGTTCCAGCAGTACGCCCTGTTCCCGCACATGACGGTCGGCGACAACATCGCCTACGGCCTGAAGCAGCGCAAGTGGAAGAAGCCGGCCCGCCAGGAGCGCGTCCGGGAGATGCTCGACCTCGTGCGGCTGCCCGGCCTCGAAGGTCGCTACCCGCGGCAGCTGTCCGGCGGCCAGCAGCAGCGCGTCGCCCTGGCGCGGGCGCTCGCCTACAGCCCGGAGATCCTGCTGATGGACGAGCCCCTCGGCGCGCTCGATCGCACGCTTCGCCTCGAGATGGAGGAGGAGCTGCGCCGGATCCACCGCGACATGCGCGCGACCGTCATCTACGTGACGCACGACCAGCAGGAGGCGCTCGCGCTGTCCGACCGGATCGCCGTCATGCGCGCGGGCGAGATCTGCGCGCTGAGCACACCCGAGGACCTGTACCGGCGGCCCAACTCCGGCTTCGTCGCGCGCTTCTTCGCGGACGCCAACGTGCTGCCCGCCAAGGTGATCTCGGAATCCGCGGGCCGGGCGGTCGTGGAGTGCCTCGGTGGCCGGCTCGAATGCAGCGTGACCGGCGAGCGAGCCGACGAGATGGCGCTCGTCGCCCGTCGACGCAGCCTCAAGCCGGGGGCGGTGGACGGGGCGCTGAGCGTGCGCGGCACGGTCAACGAGACGCTGCTGCTCGGCGAGGAGCTCGAGGTCACCATGTCCGTGCCTGAGGTGGGCCGGGTGGTAGCGACGATCAGCGCCACCGCGCTCGACGAGGTTGCCGTGGGGCAGGAGCTGGAGCTGTTCCTGCCGCCCGACGAGGCCGTGCTCGTACCGGTCGACTGAGATTTCGTTTCAAGAGAGGTAAGGCAGGAGCAAATGACACGCACGGCAGAGGCAGACGGCGTCCGCGAGGCGCTCGTGGAGGTGGCTCACGACTTCGCGGCCCGCGAGATGCGGCCGCGAGCCGCGGAGTTCGAGGAATCGGCGGAGTTCCCGGCCGAGATCGTCGCCAAGGCGGCTGAGGTCGGCTTGACGTCGTACGACCTCCCGGAGGAGTACGGCGGCGCCGGGATCGAGGACCTGGAGGCGGCGGTTCTGATCGGCGAGGAGCTCGCCTGGGGCGACAGCGGGATCGCCAACTGCATCGCCAGCGGCGGCTTCTTCGCGGGGCCGGTGGTCGCGATGGGCACTCCCGAGCAGAAGCAGCGCTGGCTGCCGCCGATCTGCGCGCACAAGCCGACCATCGGCGCCCTCGCGCTATCGGAGCCGGAGTCGGGCTCGGACGCGTCGGCGCTGCGGACGCACGCGAAGAAGGTCGACGGCGGCTACGTCCTGAACGGCCAGAAGACGTGGGTCTCGGGCGGGCCGGTATCGGACCTGTTCGTCATCTACGCCACGGTCGCGCCCGGCACGCGCTCGAAGGGCATCACGGCGTTCGTCGTGGAACGCGGCGACGAGGGAATGACGATCAGCGACGCGCTGCCGACGATGGGCACGCGCTGCTATCCGGTCGGTGAGCTGTTCTTCGACGACTGCTTCGTTCCCGACGACCGCCGCATCGGAGACGAGGGGCAGGGCTTCAGGGGCGTGCTGCGGTGGTTCGATCGGACCCGCGTCCAGCTCGCCGGGAACGCGCTCGGCATCGGCCGCGCCGCGCTGGAGTACGCGGTCGAGTACGCCAAGGAGCGCGAGGTCTTCGGCCAGGCGATCCACAACTACCAGGCCGTTTCGTTCCGGCTGGTCGACGCGAAGATCAAGCTCGACCAGGCGCGGCTGATGACTCACCACGCGGCGCGCCTCGCGGACGAGGGCAAGCCCTTCACCACCGAGGCCTCCATGGCCAAGGTCGCCGCCTCCGAGGCCGCCTGGGACACCACCGTGGCGGCCGTGCACACGCTCGGCGGCTACGGCTACTCGCGCGAGTACCCCGTGGAGCGATGGATGCGTGCGGCCAAGCTCGAGGAGATCTACGAGGGCACCAACGACATCCAGCGCCTGGTGATCGCCCGGGGCATGTTCGCGTGAGCGTCGCCGACGGAACACCGCAAGTGTCCAGCGTGGGCATCGTGGGCGCGGGAGTCATCGGCAGCGGCTGGGTCATGCACTTCCTGCGCATGGGGCTGGACGTGCAGGTCTACGACCCGTTCCCGGGAACCGACGAGCGCCTGCGGCGCGAGGTCGACGAGACGTGGGAGACGCTCGCGGTGCTCGGCCTGCGCGACGGCGCGTCGCCCGACCGGCTGAGCGTCTCCACGTCGCTGGAGGACGTGGTCGGAGCAGTCGACTTCGTGCAGGAGAGCTCGCCCGAAAACCTCGAGAGCAAGATCGACGTGTTCGCCCGGATGGATGCCGCCGCCGCGGACGGCGTCGTCCTCGCGACGAGCACCTCCGGCCTGAGCATCACCGCGATCCAGTCGGGCTGCGCGAACCCGGAGCGGGTGATCGTCGGGCACCCGTTCAACCCGCCCTACATCATGCCTCTCGTGGAGGTGGTCCGAGGCGAGCGGACCGACAAGGGCCTGGCCGAGTGGACCACCGCCTTCTACGAGCACTACGGCAAGCGCCCGATCCTGCTCGAGGTGGAGGTACCGGGGTTCGTGGCCACGAGGCTGCAGGAGGCGCTGTGGCGGGAGATGCTGCACATCGTCGCCGAGGGGGAGGCCACGGTGGAGCAGTGCGACGCGGCGGTGGTGTACGGCCCCGGCCCGCGCTGGGCGTTCATGGGCCCCGCCCTGACGTTCCACCTGGGCGGCGGCGAGGGTGGGATGGCGGCCACGCTCGACCAGTTCGGGCCGACGCTGCAGGAGCCCTGGTCGCGGTTGATGGGACCCGAGCTGACCGAGGAGCTGAGCGAGCGGCTGATCGAGGGCGCGAACAAGCTCGCCGCCGGCCGCTCCATTCCGGAGCTCAGGCGCGAGCGCGACCTGGGCCTGATCGAGCTGATGAGCGCCCTGGACCGCGTCACCGGCGTCAAGGAGGACAAGTGAATCGAGAAGTCATCGTGACCTGCGCGGTCACGGGGTCGGGCGACACGGTCGGCACGCATCCCGGCGTGCCGGTCACGCCGCGTCAGATCGCCGATGCTGCCCGCGAGGCGGCGGCCGCCGGCGCGGCGATCGTGCACATCCACGTGCGCGATCCCGAGACCGGGGCGCCCAGCCGAGAGCCGGACCTGTTCCGGCAGGCCGTGGAGCTGGTTCGCGGCGACGGCACCGACGTGATCATCAACCTGACCACCGGCTTCGGCGGCGACTTCTACCCCAGCGACGACGAGCCCGCCGTGGCCGGCCCGGGCAGCGACATGGTGAGCCCGCTCGAGCGGCTCGTCCACCTCGAGGGACTGGACATCGACTGCTGCACGCTCGACTGCGGCACGATGAACTGGGGCGACGACGGCACCTACATCGCGACGCTGGACATGCTGCGCACGATGGCCGACCGCATCAGGGAGCTGGGGATCAAGCCCGAGATGGAGGTCTTCGATCTCGGTCACGTCCGCAACGTCCAGACGCTCGTCGAGGAGGGCCGCATCGAGGGGCGCCCGCTCGTCCAGATCTGCCTGGGCGTCGGTGGCGGCGCCGGGGTCGACTCGTTCTCGATGCTCGCCATGCAGCGCCAGCTCCCGCCCGACGCCCTCTGGTTCGGCTTCGGGGTCGGTCGCGAGGAGTTCCCGATGGTCGCGCAGGCCGCGCTCTTCGGTGGCAACGTGCGGGTCGGGCTCGAGGACAACCTGTATCTGTCGCGCGGACGCCTGGCCACGAACGGCGAGCTCGTCGAGCGTGCGGTGACGATCGTCCAGTCCATGGGCGCGCAGGTCGCCTCGACGGATCGGGCGCGCGAGATCCTCGGCCTCTCATGAGTGAGCGCCCAGCGGTTGGATCGCCGATGCGGGCGAGGCTGGCGCCGCTCATGGCACCGTCGTCGATCGCGGTGATCGGCGCCAGCGGACGACTCGGGAGGCCCGGGTACCAGGTGCTCGCGAGCTGCCAGCGCATCGGTTTCGCCGGCCCCATTCATCCGGTTACGCCCGCGTACGAGGAGATCCTCGGCCTGCCTTGCCTGCCGACCATCGCCGACGTTCCCGAGCCGGTCGACCTGGCGATCGTCGCCGGTGGGGCGGAGCGGCTGGAGGGGCACGTCGAGGAGGCACTCGCGGCGGGCGCGAAGAGCGTGATGGTGTTCGGGTCGACGGACGATCTGGAGCGCCGCGCCCGGCTGGCCGCGATGGCGCGCGACGCGGGTGTGCCCCTGCTCGGCGACGCGACGCTCGGATTCGTGAACTACGTCGATCGCGTGTCGGCAAGCTGGATCCTGCCCGACCAGGTGGAGCCGGGCGGCATCGCCACGATCTCGCAGTCGGGCACCGTCTACTGCGAGTCGGTGGCCAGCGATCCGCGGTTGCGCTTCTCCTTCAACGCGCATTCCGGCAAGGAGGCGGAGGTAAGCACCGCGGACCTGATCCGCTTCGCGCTCGAGATCCCCACGACCCGCGTGATCGGGCTGTACCTGGAGGCGATCTCCGACTTCGACGACTTCGTGGCGGCCCTGGAGCTCGCCTTCGACGCCCAGGTGCCCATCGTGGCGCTGCGGCCGGGGCGGACCGAGCGGTCGCGCGCCCAGATCGCCACCCACGCCGCCCGCATGGCGGGGAGCGACGCTACCTATCAGGCGGTCTTCCGTCGCTACTCCGTGATCAGCGTCGGCACCAGCGACGAGTGGTGGGCCACGCTGGCGCTGTTCGGCCAGGCGCCGCCGGCTGCTCCGGGCGGCCTGGCGGCGATGACGGACTCCGGCGGCGAGCGCGCGCTGCTGCTCGACCTGGCCGCCGAGCTGGATGTGCCGCTCGCGCAGATCAGCGACGCCACCCGAGAGCGGTTGGCCGCCGTGCTGAGCCCGGCGCTGGAGTGCGACAACCCGATCGACTTCTGGGACGGCGAGGCCGACATGCGCGCGCACGGCGAGGCGTGTCTGGGCCCGGTGCTCGAGGACGACGCGACGGGCATGGCGCTCGTGTTCTGCGACTACGGCCAGCGCGAGGACGACCCCAACGGCTTCGCCGCGTCGCTGGTCGACGTGACCCGCTCGCTCTCGGCGAAGAGCGCCAAGCCCGTACTCGCGGCTACGTACACCGCCAAGCAGTTCTCGCCCCAGCGGATGCTGGACCTGGCGCGCGACGGGATTCCGACGCTCGACGGCATGCGCAGCGCGCTGCTGGCCGTGCGTCACGCCTTCGCCGTCAGGGACAGGCCGGAGCGGCTGCCGGCCGCGAGCGACAGCGCCGAGCTGGACGCGGATGTGGTGGCCCGCTGGCGCGAGCGGCTCTCGACGGGGGAGACGCTCTACGAGGGCGAGGCGCTGTCCATGGTCGCGGACGGGGGTGTCCCGGCTACGGCGAGCATCGAGGTCGACAGCGAGGAGTCCGCGCGCGCGGCCGCCGCCAGCCTGGACGGTCCGGTCGCGTTGAAGACGAACGAGCCGCTCCTGCACAAGACCGAGGCCCGCGGGGTGCACCTGGGGCTGAGCGGAGACGAGGCCGTGACAGCCGCGTACCGCGACCTCCACGACCGGCTCGGGCCGAGCGCGCTGGTCGCGCCGATGGCGCCCGAGGGCGTGGAGCTGGCGGTTGGCGTGATCGCCGACCCGCTGGCGCCCGTGGTCATGGTCGCGGCCGGCGGCACGCTGGCCGAGTTGCTCGACGACCGGCGCTTCCTGCTTGCGCCGACCCCGCCCGAAGAGGTCGCGCGCGCCATCGGCGAGCTGCGCATCGCCTCGCTGCTGGAGGGCCACCGCGGCAAGCCCGCGGCCGATCTGGACGCGCTGTGTGCAGCCATCTCGGCGCTATCGGTGCTCGCGTACGAGCTGCGCGACGTGATCGCGGAGATCGACATCAATCCCATGATCGCTTCCCCGTACGGCTGCGTGGCCGTGGACGCGATCGTTGTGCCAACCACCCGAGGAGATAGATGAACCCCACGGAGAACGTCCGGGCGGAGCGCCGCGGGCGCGTCCTGGAAGTCACGCTCGACCGCCCCAAGGCGAACGCGATCGATGCCCCCACCAGCCGCCGCATGGGCGAGGTGTTCGCCGAGTTCCGCGACGACCCGGAGCTGCGCGTGGCAATCGTGACCGGGGGTGGGGAGAAGTTCTTCTCGGCCGGCTGGGACCTGAAGGCGATCGCCGAGGCCGGCGAGGCCGACCTGGACCTCGGCGTCGGAGGCTTCGCCGGGCTCCAGGAGCTGCCGGACCTGAACAAGCCGGTGATCGCCGCCGTCAATGGCCTGGCGGTGGGCGGCGGCTTCGAGCTGGCGATCTCCGCCGATCTGATCGTGTGCGCGGACAACGCCCGCTTCGCGCTGCCGGAGATCAACGTGGGCATCCTCGCGGACGCCGCGACGATCAAGCTGGCGCGCAGGGTTCCCTACCACCTCGCGATGGACCTGCTCATGACGGGTCGCTGGATGGAGGCCGAAGAGGCGCAGCGTTGGGGACTCGTGCGCGACGTCGTGCCGGCGAGCGAGCTCATGAAAACGGCCCGCGAGCTCGCGGACCATCTCGCCAGCGGCCCGCCGCTCGTGTTCGCGGCGGTCAAGGAGGTCACGCGCGAGACGCTGCACCTGCCCGTGCAGGAGGCCTTCGACATCCTCAACGGTCAGAAGCTGCCGGCCGTGGCGAAGGTCAACAACAGCAACGACATGATGGAGGGCGCGCGCGCCTTCAGCGAGAAGCGCGACCCGGTCTGGACGGGTACCTAGGAGGGCCGACCGAAACGACTAGCGAAACTCCTTCGTTTTGTCGCTCGGATCGGAGTAGCCTGTTGGTACTGGCCCTGCGGCCAGCAACCCCGGCCCCCAGAGAGCAAAAGCAGCCGAAGCGCGAGCAGCGCGCCAAGGCAACAGACTCAGAGGCGCACGGGATTCCCGCGGGGCCAGTCTTCGTTTGAGGAGCGGCCTACGCGGCGAGCGGTACGGCTCGCGCCCGTGCCAGAGCGCAGGCCAGCTTGGCGAGGATCGTCAGGTCGGCGTGGAGCCGGACCCGCTCGATGCCACGGACTCGCAGCGGTAGTAGCGCCCACTCGTGCTTTAGACGGCCGAACTCTCGCTCGACGGAGGCGCGGCGGCGGTAGAGCTTGCGCCAACGGTCGCTGTCGCGCGGAATCAGCGGGTGGATGCGGGTCGCCTTGACCCACACCGAGGCGGGCTTGCACTCGCCGGTCGGGCAACGCCACTTGGAAGCCTTGCGCTTGTAGTCCGATCCTGCAAATTGCCAGCGGCCGTGTTCGCACTTGGGCGGTTCGTCGGCACCGGCCTTCACGGCGGGCGTCATGCGCAGTGGGGTAATCGGCCGGACCTGCCGGTCCTCGCACGCGGCGTACAGCGCCTCGCTGTCGTAGCCCTTGTCCATCGCAGCGGTCTCGACCAGCGAACCCACCGGAGATTCAGGTCAAGCAGATGGATCGTGTGGATCGCCCGGTCATCGACCAGTTTCAGGCGGCGCTAGACCGGTCGGGCAAGGACGTTGGGTACGTCATCGCGTTCGGCTTCACCCGAGGCGCCTACGAGGAAGCCGCTCGCGTGAAGCGGACCAGGGGTTGGTCAATAGTGCTCGTGACCGTGCGCGAGCTTCTGGAGGCGCGAGAGACGATGACGCGGTCCTCGATGCCTATCCGTTCGGCTCCGACGCCTGACCTCTTGCGGCTACTCACGGCGCTTGAGCAGGACGTGCAGGCTCGACCCTTGCCTCCTGCGCGGCCCAAGGAAGCTCGGCCCTCAGCGGCCGATCTCATCGAGAGCGACCGCGCTTCGCGTCGACCGACTCTGGACCGGAGCTAGGGTCGTCAGCTTGTCGAAGTGCCCCCCGCTGGGGTAAGCAGACCCGAAAGTGGAGGTAGCGATGGATCAAGCCAGTAGCAATCGCCGCTCTGGGAGCGGCCTAACGAGTTTCGCTAGAGGCTCCTAGGTCTCGACGAAGTACGCGCCGGTGCCCTGGCCGCTGGAGAACCAGCGGCTGGTCACGGTCTTCTTGCGTGTGTAGAAGTCGACCGCGTCGGTGCCGTGCGCGTGCAGGTCGCCGAGGAAGGAGTCCTTCCAGCCCGAGAAGGGGAAGAACGCCACCGGCGCGGCGACGCCGATGTTCACTCCGATCATGCCCGCCTCGACCTCGTGGCGGAAGCGGCGGACCGACGCGCCCGACTCGGTGAAGATCGACACGCCGTTGCCGAAACGAGAGCCGTTGACGATCTCGATCGCCTCGTCGAGGCTGGCCGCCTGCACGACCGACAGGACCGGTCCGAAGATCTCCTCGCGCGCGACGTCCATCTCGGGCTTGACGCCGTCGAGGATCGTCGCCCCGAGGAACGACCCGGCGCCGTTGGCGGCGGCGCGCCCGTCGAGCGCCAGCTCGGCGCCCTCGTCCACGCCGCGCTCGATCCAGCCGAGGACGCGCTCGCGCGCCGCCTCGGACACGACCGGACCGAGCTGGGTCTGCTCGTCGAGCCCGTCGCCGACCTTGAGCTGCTCGGCCGTCTCGCGCAGCGGCGGCATGAGCTTGTCGTGGGCCTCGCCGACCGTGACCACCACCGAGCCCGCCATGCAGCGCTGGCCGGCGGCCCCGAAGGCCGAGCCGATGATGCCCTGCACGGTCTTGTCGATCACGGCATCGGGCAGCACCACCATGTGGTTCTTGGCGCCGCCCAGCGCCTGCACCCGCTTGCCCGCCTTGGCGGCGCGCTCGTAGACGATCCGAGCGACCGGCGCCGAGCCGACGAACGAGACCGCGTCGATGCCGGGGTGGTCGAGGATGCCCTCGACCACCTCGCGACCCCCGTTGACGAGGTTGACCACGCCGGGCGGGAGGTCGAGCGCGTCGAGCAGCTCGAAGGCGATCTGCTGCGTCAGCGGCACCTGCTCCGAGGGCTTGAGGATGAAGCTGTTGCCGCAGGCGATCGCGAACGGCAGGAACCAGAACGGCACCATCGCCGGGAAGTTGAACGGGACGATGGCGGCGCAGACGCCCACCGGCTGCCGCACGGTCTCGGCGTCGACGTTGCGCGACACATCCTCCAGGATGCGCCCCTGCATCGTGGTCGGCACCGCGCACGCGGCCTCGACCATCTCGATCATGCGGGCCACCTCGGCGCGGGCGTCGGCGATCGTCTTGCCCATCTCCAGCGTGACCGAGCGGGCCAGGTCCTCGCGCCGAGCGTCGAGCGCCTCGCGCAGGCCGAACAGCAGCCGCGCTCGCTCGATCACCGACACGGCGCGCCAGGCCGGGAGCGCCGCGCGGGCCGCGGCCACGGCAGCGTCCAGGTCGGCCGCCGAGGACAGCGGCACCTGCGCCAGCACGTCTCCGGTCGCCGGGTTGGTGACCGGCAGCTGCTCCGACGAGGTGGCCGGCGTCCACTTGCCGGCGACGTAGTTGTCCAGCAAGCGGACGTTCGTGACTTCCTGCGTGGCCATGTCTCCTCCGTGCCTCGTTGAGTCACAGGGGACGCTACACGCCCGCTACCGGAACAGGTCCTGCTCGGCCGGCCGCCGCAGGCCGGCCGCCCCGGGGCCGTCCTCGGCCGTCACGTAGCGATCCAGCCCGCGCACCAGCACGGCCGGCCGGCGCGAGTCCTTGCCGCGCGCCAGGTCGGCCGCGGCGGCGGCCGAGTCGGCGATCGCGATCGACGTGACCCGGAGGTCGCGCCCGTAGGCGTCCGGGCGCCCGTGCCAGTCGTCCAGGAGCTCCAAGCCGGCGGCACCGATCGCCACGTCGGTCTGACCGAGTCGCCACGCTCGCCCGAACGAGTCGGCGATCACGATCGCCGGGCGCACCCCCAGCGCTGCCGCCAGCGCGGCGCGCAGTCGCCGCGCCGACGCATCCGGATCCGCGGGCAGCAGCACCAGCTCGCCGGGCTGCGAGGCGTTGGACTGGTCCACGCCCGCGTTCGCGCACACGAACCCGTGGTGGGTCTCGCAGATCAGCACGCCGTCGTGCGCGCGCAGCAGCTCCGCCGACTCGTCGAGCACCGCCTGCACGAGCCGGGCGTCCTTGTGGTGCTCCGCGGCCAGGGCCAGCGCCCGCTCTCCGGCTTCGATCTCGTCGAGCCGGCGCACGCGTCCCTCGCTCTTCGACACGACCTTGTGCGCGATCACGAGCACGTCCCGGTCGCCCAGGTCTGCCGGCGCCGCGGCGGCGAGTAGGGCGGCGAGGTCGTCGCCCGGCCGCACGTCGGGCAGCGCCTCGAGCGCGCGCACGGAGAGTCCGTCGGAGGGGGCCATGCGGGGGAAGGCTAGATCGAGGCCTAGGCCGGGACCGGCGGGCGGCGCCAGGCCTGCGCGCGGTCGAGCTGGCGCAGGGCGCCGCGCGTGGAGGGAGCCTGGCCGCGCCGGCCCTCGAGCGTGGCGGCCAGCAGCTCCAGGTCCTGACCGGTGTCCACGTCGAGCTCGAGGGTCGGCACGCGCTCCACCGCGCAGCTCACTCCGGCCGTGCGCGCCGCCTCCTGGTGGCGCTCGCGGCTGCCCGGCCCGAAGGCGGGCTCGATCGCGTCCGCGGGGCTCAGCAGCAGGGCGTTGGTGCCGGCGCCGTGGCGATCCGGCACGATCACCACGCCGAGCCCGTCCTCGTCGCCGCGGCGCAGCAGGGCGGCGACCTCGCCCGGATCCAGCAGCGGCGTGTCACCGGGCACCAGCAGCACGCGGTCGAAGCCGCTTGCCAGCGCGTAGTCGATGCCGATCAGGGCGGCGGCGGACTGGCCCGCCTGGGCGGTGTCGCCCAAGACCTGAACGCGCTCGCCGAGAGCGGCCGCCTCGGCCACCCGGTCGGCCGTGACCACCGCCACGGAGTCCAGCCCGGGCACCCGCCGCAGCGACGACAGCACGTCCGAGAACATCGCCTGGGCCAGCGCCTGCCGGGAGCCCGCGCCGAGCGTGGATCCGAGCCGCTGCTTGGCGGCACCGAAGCTCTTCACGGGGAGGATCGCGATGGTGCTCATCGGAGAGTGGAGCGGGGTCGAGGCGAGACTACCGTGAAGTGCCGCTCCGGCCGCTCGTCAGCGCGCAAGAGTGCTCCCAAAGTGGAGGATCTTTCGTGCCAGCTGCCTCATGGCGGCGGTGTCGTCCATCAGCGTGTCCGTGACGAGGTGCGGCAGGTCGCCCGCCGGCTCGTCGGCCACCACCGCGTCGATCACGTCCCCGTAGGCGGCGGCGATGCCCGCCGCGCTGGTCTGGATCTGTGCCCACGCGCAGAAGTGCTCGCTCGGGCCCTTGATGGAGCGGCCGCCGACGAACGGGCTGACCGCCACGACCGGCGCGGGCGCGCCGGCCAGGGCCTCGCGCATGCCCGGCACGGCCAGGATCGGCCCAATCGAGATGACCGGGTTGGACGGCCCGATCACGATCAGCTCGGCCGCGGCGAGCGCCGCCAGCACGTCGGCGGTGGGCCGGGCCGCTTCGATGCCGTCGAGCTCCACGCCTTCCACCGGCGGGGCGGCGCGCTCGACGATCATGTACTCCTGGAACGCCAGCGTGCGGCCGTTGTGGCGCACTCGTGTGGACACCGGCTCGTCCGCCATCGGCAGCACGCGGGCGTCCACGCCGAGCGCGTCCACCACCGCCGCGTGGGCCTCGGTCATGCGCCGGCCCGCGCGCAGCTCCTCGGTGCGGATCAGGCACATCGCGAGGTCGCGATCGCCGAGCCGGAACCAGGCCGGGCGCCCGGCGGCCTCCAGCGCGTCCATCACGCGCCAGGTGTCGCCGCGCAGCCCGTAGCCGCGCTCGTCGATCTCGTCCGCCAGCCAGTAGGTGACCAGGTCCGGGTCCGGCGCCACGTGCACGCCGTGCACCTCGGCGTCGTCGCCCGTGTTCGCGACCACGACCAGGTCGTCGCACTCGTCGAGCAGCCCGCGGGCGAGCTTCGCGCCGCCCGTGCCCCCGGACAGCAGGACGACGGTCAGGCGGGAACGCCCTCCGGCCAGCCGTCGACGAAGATGTCGAGCACGAGGTCGGAGCCCTCGGCCGAGTAGCCGTCGAGGTCGGTCACGCCGGCCTCGGCGAGCACCTCGTCGTCGATGAACGTGTTGCCCGTGCAGGAGCGCGGGTCGCGCACGAGGACCGCGTGAGCGGCGTCGGCAAGGATCTCCGGGGTGCGGGCCCGCGCCATCGCCTCGTCGCCGCCGAGCAGGTTCTGCACCGCGGCGGTCGCGATGATGGTGCGCGGCCACAGGCAGTTGGCGCCGATGCCGGCCTCGGCCTCGTCGGCCGCCACGCCGAGCGTGATCATCGTCATGCCCATCTTCGAGAGCGTGTAGGCGCTGTGGCCGGCGAGCCAGCGGCGGTCGATCGAGAGCGGCGGCGACAGCGTGAGCACGTGGGCGTGGTCGGACTCGCGCAGGTACGGGAGGCAGGCCTGGGTGACGACGAACGTGCCGCGCGGGTTGATCTGCTGCATCAGGTCGAAGCGCTTGACCGGCAGCTCGCGCATGGGGGAGAGGTTGATCGCGCTGGCGTTGTTCACCACGAGGTCGATGCCGCCGAAGCGCTCGGCGGTCTGGGCGGCGGCCGCCTCGACGGCCTCGGCGTCGCGGATGTCGCCGACGATCGGCAGCGCCTCGCCGCCGGCCGCCTCGATCTCCTCGGCTGCGCTGAAGACGGTGCCCGGCAGCTTCGGATGGGGCTCGGCCGTCTTGGCCATCAGCGCCACCTTGGCGCCGTCGCGGGCGGCCCTCAGCGCG
This sequence comes from Thermoleophilaceae bacterium, assembly GCA_034664105.1. Lineage (GTDB taxonomy): Bacteria > Actinomycetota > Thermoleophilia > Solirubrobacterales > Thermoleophilaceae > JACVRW01. The sequence goes on along the minus strand of JAXDIH010000136.1, from coordinate 2,106 downwards.
ATCGCCAGGCCGATCCCGCGGCTCCCGCCGGACATGAACATGACACGACCCTCGAGGCTCATGACGTGAATCTATCCCGCATCAGCGGGAGCACGTCGGCGCCGAACTCATCGAGGAAGCGCGACTGGTCCGCGCCGGGCGCGTGCAGCAACAGCTCCTCGAAGCCCAGGTCGACATAGGTGGCGATCTTCTCCACGACCTCCTCCGGGTCATCCGAGCAGATGAAGCGGCTGGGAGCCTGGTCGAGGTTGGCGTCGGCCACCCGCTCCATCTCGATCGGGTCCTCGATGCCCTCCTTCTGCTCCGGCTTCAGCGCGAGCGCGGCCCACGGATGGGTGTTGGTGATCGCACGCTCGCGGTCGCGGTCGTAGGAGACCTTGATCTCGATCATGCGCCGGATGCTGTTCGGGTCCCGCCCGGCGGCCTCGGCGCCCTCCGCGACCTTCGCTAGCAGCTCGTCGTAGAGGGCGGGGTCCTTGCCGCTCGTGCAGATGAAGCCGTCGCCCACGCGGCCGGCGAGCTTGGCGGCCAGCGGCCCCGAGGCGGCGACGTAGATCGGCACGGGCTCGTCGGGGCGGTCGTAGATGGTCGCCTTCTCGGTGCGGTAGAAGGTCCCCTCGAAGTCCACGCGCTCCTCGCTCCAGAGGCGGCGGATCAGCTCGATCGCCTCGGCCATGCGCTGGCGGCGCTCCTTGCGACCGGGGAACTCGTCGCCCGTGGCGGGGGTCTCGTTCATCGCCTCGCCGGTGCCCACGCCGAGGAACACGCGCCCGGGGGTGAGGCACCCGAGCGTGGCAAAGGCCTGGGCCACGATCGACGGGTGGTAGCGCAGGGTGGGCGTCAGAACGCTCGTGCCGAGCACCATCGTCGAGGTGCGCTGGCCGGTGGCGCCCAGCCACGGGATCGCGGCCGGTGCGTGGCCGCCGGTGTGGCGCCACGGCTGGAAGTGATCCGACACGCCGGCCAGCTCGAACCCGCTGCGCTCGGCCTCCACCGTGAAATCGAGCAGCTCTCGCGGGCCGAACTGCTCGGCGGACGCCTTATAGCCAATGCGTAGGGACATGGCCGGGATCGTACGGATAGGCTGGCCCCGGTTTGCGACTCGCTGATCGCACAGCGCTGGTCACCGGTGGTGCGTCAGGCATCGGCGCGGCCACCTGCAGGCGGCTCGCGGCCGAGGGCGCTCGGGTGGCCGTGACCGACATGAATCTCGAGGGCGCCCAGCAGGTCGCCGACGAGATCACCGGCGCGGCCTACGAGCTCGACGTGCGCTCCGAGGACTCGATCCGCGCGGCCGTGCAGGCCGCCGAGGCGGACCTCGGGCCGATCGACGCGCTCGTCAACAACGCCGGCTACGACGAGTGGGGCTGGTTCACCGACACCGAGCCGGACCTCTGGGACCGAGTGCTGGCCGTGAACCTGCGCGGGGTGATCGCCGTGACCCACGCGGTGCTGCCCGGCATGCAGGAGCGCCGCCGCGGGCGCATCGTCAACACGGCCTCCGAGGCGGGCCGGGTGGGGTCGAGCGGTTCCGCCATCTACTCGGCCGCCAAGGCCGGCGTGATCGGCTTCACCAAGGCGATCGCGATCGAGAACGGCCGGTACGGGATCACTTCCAACGCCGTGGCGCCGGGCCCGATCGAGACGCCGCTGCTGATGGGCGCGCCGGAAGCGTTCGGCGACCTCGGCAAGCGGCTCGTCGAGAACATGGTCGCCTCCACCAACCTTCGCCGCCTGGGCCAGCCGGACGAGGTGGCCGCTGCCATCACGTTCCTAGCCTCCGATGACGCCTCCTACATCACGGGGCAGGCCCTGGGCGTCAGCGGCGGGCTTGCCAGAATCTGACCGTGGTCTCGATTCGGGAGGTGGGTCCGCGCGACGGCTTTCAGAACGAGCCGGAGGTGATCGCGACCGACGACAAGGTGAGGTTGGTGGAGCAGCTCGCGCGTACGGGGCTGCGCCGGTTGGAGGTGACGAGCTTCGTGCGCGCCGACGTGATCTCGCAGCTGGCCGACGGCGCCGAGGTGCTGCGCCGGGCCGACATCCCCGAGGACGTGGCGGTGTCGGTGCTGGTGCCCAACGAGCGCGGGCTCGACGGTGCCCTGG
>JAXDIH010000117.1:0-16774 GCA_034664105.1 Thermoleophilaceae bacterium | reverse complement strand
AGGACTTCAACGTGTCCGCCTCGGAGGAGCGCACCGTGGCCGAGATCGCGCGCATCATCTGGGAGGCCTGCGGCGAGGACTCGAGCGCGTTCGAGCTGGAGCACCTGCCTTCGTTCGAGGTCGACGTCCAGCGGCGCTGGCCGTCGGTGGACAAGGCCAAGCGCCTGCTCGGGTGGGAGGCGCAGATCGACCTCCGCGAAGGAATCGCCGCGACGGTCGAATGGCTACGGGAACGCGAGCTTGCAGCCGGCCGCGGGTGAGCGCCGGCAGCGCGACCGCGTGAGCTCCGGCGCGTTCGTGACCGGCGGCGCGGGCTTCGCCGGAAGGCACCTGCTCGACCTGCTGCCGGGGGCGGTGGCGCCGACGCGCGAGGAGCTCGAGCTGCTCGACGCCGACGCCGTGCGGGCGGCCGTTCGCCAGAGCGCGCCGGACACGGTCTGGCATCTGGCCGCGCTCGCCTCGGTGGGGCGCTCCTGGGAGGCGCCCGCTCAGACGATCTCGGAGAACGTGGCCATGACCGCCAACCTGTTGGAGGCCGTGCGCGCCGAGGCGCCGGACTCGACCGTGGTGCTGATCGGCTCCGGCGAGATCTACGGGCCGCCGGAGCGGCTGCCCGTGGACGAGGACGCGCCGCTGCGGCCGCAGAACCCGTACGCGGTGTCGAAGGCGGCGGTCGACCTGCTCGGCGGCCAGTACGCCGATTCCCCAGGGCTGCGCGTCGTGCGCCTGCGCCCGTTCAACCACAGCGGGCCGGGGCAGAGCGAGGACTACGTGGTCGGCACGCTCACGCGCCAGGTGGCCGAGGCCGAGGCGGCCGGGCGGCCGGAGGCGGTGGTGCGCACCGGCAACCCCGACTCGGCGCGCGACTTCTCGGACGTGCGCGACGTCGTGCGCGCCTACGTGGCGGCCGCGGACCTGGACCCCGGCGCGTACAACGTGGCCAGCGGCAGCGCGGTGACCGTGCGCGAGCTGATCGAGCTGGTGCGCGCCGCCGCGCGCATCCCCGTGCGCCACGAGATCGACCCGGCGCGGGTGCGCGCCCACGACGTGCCCGAGGTGCGCGGCTCGGCGGAGCGGCTGCGCGCCGCCACCGGCTGGACGCCCGAGATCCCGCTCGAGCGCACGGTCGCGGACGCGCTCGAGGCGTGGCGGCGCGAGCTCAGCCGCTGACGCGCTCGTAGAGGCCCAGCAGATCGCTCACGTAGCGCTGCTCGGAATGGCGCTCGCGCGCCCGGACGAGCAGCTGCTCGCCGTCCTCGCGTCGCCGCCCGGGGTCGCTCCACAGCGCGCTCAGGCGCTCGGCCAGCGCGCTCGCGTCGCCCAGCGGCACGCAGCGCTCCTCGCCGATCAGCTCGGGCACGCCGCCGCTGCGAGTGGCCACAACGGGCACCGCGGCGCCCATCGCCTCCAGCACCGCGTAGGGGGAGAACTCGTGGCTGCGCGAGCCGAGCACCAGCGCGGCGGCGCCGCGGAGCAACGCCGGCATCTCGTCGCGGGATATCTGGCCGAGCATCTGCACCGGGGCGTCGAGGCCGCGCGCGAGCGCCGCCAGCTCCTCGGCCGCGGGGCCATCGCCGGCGATCCAGAGCGGCACCCCGGCGAGCGCGGCGGCTTCGATCGCCACGTCGAGCCCCTTCTCCGGGGACAGGCGCCCGGCCGCGAGGACGTAACGGCCCTGGTGCGCCCGCGAGCCGCCGGCCAGCTCCTCGGCCGGCAGGTAGTGCGCCAGCACGTCGAGCCGGTCGCTCGGTACGCCCAGCCGCGCCAGCTGCCCGGCGGCCCAGCGGCTGGGAGCGACGAAGCGGTCCGCGGACTCGAGCGCCAGCGGCTGGTGCAGCGCCAGCCCGGCGGCGTAGGCCACGGCCTCCGGAACGGACCCGCGGCAGTTCAGCACCAGGCCCGGCACCGTGTTGCGCCCGCGGCAGCGAAAGCAGGGAGCGCCGTCGCGCGCGGCCACGCCGATCGCGCAGAACAGCCGCGCGTTGTGGAGGTGCATCACCACGCGGGCGCCGGCCGCGCGCGCGGCCGCGAGCCCGCGCGGGCCGATCGTGGGCTGGATGTTGTGGGCGTGGACCACGTCCGCGCCCAGCTCGCGCACCGCCGCCGCGACCTCCTCCTCGGCGTCCCCGCCGCGCAGCAGGGCGGTCGCGGCCCGCAGTCGAGGGGTGTCGGCGGAGCGCCGCTCGAGCAGCCGGTGCGCGACGCCCGCCGTCGCCAGCGCGCGCTGCTGCAGCGCGACGGAGCGCTCCTCCCCGCCCTCGAAGCGATAGCGGGTGTGGAGCAGCAGGACGCGAGGGTGGCCCGGTGCGCTCATGAGGCCGGGCTACGCTATCGACCCCGATGGACCCGCCCGTGGTGTCAGTCGTGGTTCCCACGCGCGGCCGCGCGGCGTACCTCGAGGTGACGCTCGACTCGCTGCGCGAGCAGCGCGGTGGAATCCCCTACGAGATCCTCGTCGTCGACGACGGCGACGGCGGCACGACCGCGGACGCCGTGCGCGCCCGGCCGGACGTGCGCTACGTGCCCCACGGAGCGCGGCGCGGACTCAACCCGGCCCGCAACACCGGGGTGCGCGAGAGCCGCGCGCCGCTGATCGCGTTCGTGGACGACGACGTGCTCGTTCCGCCCGGCTGGCTGGAGGCGCTGGTGGAGGGCGCCCGGCGCCACCCGGACGCCGCAGCCTTCGGCGGGCCGATCCGCGCGCGCCTCGAGGGGCGACCGCCGCGCGGCTGCGGGCGCGAGCAGCCGCCGATCACCACGCTCGACCTCGGCTCGCGGGACCAGGAGACCGAGTACGTCTGGGGGGCGAACCTCGCGGTGCGCCGCGCGGCGATCGAGCGGGTCGGGGAGTTCGACGAGACCATCGTGCAGCCGCACGGCGACGAGGAGGAGTGGCTCGACCGCCTGCGCGGCGCGGGTGGGCGCGTGGTGTACCTGGCGGCGGCGGGCCTGGAGCATCGCCGCACGCCGGAGGACGCCCGGCTGCGCCCGCTGGCGCGGGCCGCCTACGCCCGCGGCCGCGGCGCGCGCGCCAGCGACCGGCGCCGCCGGCGCGAGCCGTCGCTCGCCGGCGAGCTGCGGGTGCTGGCCGGCTGCGGATGGCACACGGTGCGGCGGGCCTGCCCGCAGGGCGTGATCATGGGGGCGCACTCCGCCGGGCGGGTCATGGAGACGTTGCGGCCGCGGAAGGACGTCCCGTGAGCGAGGACTACCTCGCGGGCGACGCGGGCGACGTCACGCACCCCTGGCGGCGCGCGAAGCGGGCGCTCGGCGAGGTGGCCTTCGACGCGCTCGATCGCGCCGCGCTGGTGGCCCGCCGGGCCGACACGGTGGCCGGCTCCGCGTCGCCGCAGCGGGTGCTGGCGATCGGCGTGTACCGGCCCGGCTCGCTGCTGCCGCAGGCGCTGAAGCGGCTCGCCTCGGATCGCCACGACGTGCGCCTCGCCTTCGGGGCGACCGAAGCGGCCGACCCGACGCTGGCCGCGCACACGGTGGCCGAGCACCTCGACGGCGGCAAGTTCGAGAACCTCAACCGGGTGCTGGCCGCCGTCCCCGACGCCGACGTCGACTGGCTGCTCGTCGTGGACGACGACCTGCGCCTGCCGGCGCGCTTCCTCGATCGCTTCGTCGCGCTCTGCCAGCGCTTCGAGCTCGATCTGGCGCAGCCGGCCCAGAGCCAGCGCAGCCACTCGGCCTGGCGCGTGACGCGGCGACGGCCGGCATCGCTGGTGCGCGAGACCCGCTTCGTCGAGATCGGCCCGCTGACCGCGTTCGGGCGCCGCGCCGCCGCCGAGCTGCTGCCCTTCCCCGAGCTGCGCTTCGGCTGGGGGCTCGACCTGCACTGGGCCGCGCTGGCCAGCGAGCGTGGCTGGCGCCTGGGCGTGGTCGACGCCACGCCGGTGCGCCACGAGACGGCCACGGTCGGCTCGTCGTACGCGACCGCGGACGCCCGCGCCGAGGCTGCCCTGTTCCTGGCGAGCCGTCCCTACCTGCCGGCGGAGCAGGCGGGCGACGTGCTCGCGACCCACCGGCGCGCGGCTCGCTGATGCGTCTCCTGTTCGTAGCCCCCGACATGCACCGCGGCGGCGCGGAGCGTCAGTGGGCCACGCTGATCCCGGAGCTCGCCGCGCGCGGCGCCGACGTGCGGCTGCTCTGCCTCAACGACGAGGGGCCGCTGTTCGACGACATGCGGGCGGCCGGAGTGCCGGCCGCGTGCCTGCACCTCGGCGGGCGCGCCGACGCGCGTGGCCTGCGCCGCGCCCTGGCCGAGGCGCACGGGCGCCCGGGCGCCGTGGTCACGCGCGGCGTGAGCCCCCAGCTCGTCGGCGAGGCGATCGCGCGGCGAGCGGGCGCCGCCCACGTGCTCAACGAGCACACGCCGCTGACCGCGGACGGCGAGCTGCTGCCGACTCGAGCTCACCAGCGCGCGCTCACGCGGCTGGTGGCCCCGCTGGTGGATCGGGTGATCGCCGTGACCGAGCGTCAGGCCGCGCCCTTGCAGCGCCTCGGCTATCGCGCCGAGCGCATCGTCACCGTTCCGAACGGCGTGTTCGAAGCCGACGTGGCGCTCCGCGCCGATCCAGCGCAGACACGCCGCGAGCTGCGCGTGATCGGCGGCGAGTTCGCGGTGCTGTGCGTGGCGAACCTGCGCCCCGAGAAGGGCGTGGAGGCCTTCGTCGAAGCGGTCTTGCGGGCGCGCGAGCAGGAGCCGCGGCTGCGCGGGTTCGTGGCCGGCGACGGCCCGCAGCGAGGCGGCCTGGAGCAGCTCGTGGCGGGGCGCGAGGGAGTGGAGCTGCTGGGGTCGCGCGGGGACGTGCCGGACCTGATCGCCGCCAGCGACGCGGTGTGCCTGCTGAGCGAGGCCGAGGCGCTGCCGATCAGCATCCTGGAGGCGATGGCGCTGGGACGCCCGGTGGTGACCACCGACGTGGGCGGCACGCCCGAGGCCGTGGCACACGAGCAGACCGGACTGGTGGTGACGCGGCGCGACGCCGCGGCGGCGCTTGCCCGGCTGGCGTCGCAGCCGCGGTGGGCGCGGGAGCTGGGCGAGCGGGGCCGCGCTCGCCAGCGCGAGCGCTTCTCGGGCGAGGCGATGATCGAGGGCTACGAGCGGGCCCTCGCCGAGGTGGCGACGAGGTGAGCGCGCCCGGCGGCGACCGGCCCGACATCCTGCTGCTCTCGCTCGGCACGACGCTCGGGTGGCGAGTGGGCGACGAGCTGCTCGTCGAGCAGCTGCGGCGCGCCGGAGCCACGGTTGCACCGGTCGGCGTCCGGATCGGCGCGACCGGGCGGCTGCGGCGCGCCTACCCGGTGACCGACATGGTCGAGGCGGTCGCTGCCCGGCGAGCCCTGGCGGCCGCACTCGACCGCCACTCGCCCCGAGCGCTGGTGATCGCGACGACCACCGCGGCGATGCTCGCGGACACCCGCGGGGTGCCGTACGCGGTGCGGCTCGACGCTCCAGCCTGCCTGAACCGGCCGGGGGCGCAGAACGCCGGGCTGCACGCGCTCGAGCGGCGTGCCCTGAGCCGAGCGCGGCTGGTCCTGCCGTGGAGCCGCGCGGCCGGTGACGCCCTGCCGCGCGGAGCGGCCCCCGCGGTGGTGGTGCCGAGCCCGATCGTCGCCTCCGGCGAGCCGCTCTGGAAGCGCGAGCGGATGGCCGTGGCCTACACCCCGGACGTGAAGGCCAAGGGGCTCGACGTGGTCTGCGGCGCCTGGGCCGCCGCGCGCATCAGGGACGCGCGGCTCGAGATCTTCGGCGTGGAGCGCGAGCCCGCGCTCGCCCACCTGCGGCGCACGGGCACCCCGGTTCCCGAGCACGTGGAGTTCCGGGGCAAGACGCCACCGGACCAGTTCCGCACCGCCCTGCGGCGCGGGCTCGTGTACGTGGGCGGAGCGCGCTGGGAGGACTACGGGCAGGCGCCGCTGGAGGCGCTGGCGGACGGCGCGCTGCTGGCGACGGTGCCCTCCGGCGGGCCCTTCGAGGCGCTCGGCCTCGCGCGCGAGCTGGCGCCGGAGCTGGTGGCCGACGCCGTGGGGGCCGAGCCGCTGGGCGCCGCGCTACGCACCGCCTTCGAGCTGCCCGAGGAGCGTCTGCTGAGCTACCGCCGGCGCGCCACCGCCCTGCTGGAGGACTTCCGCCCGGAGGCGATCGAGCGCACGCTCGCCGGCGAGGTGCTGCCGGCGCTGCTGCGCTAGGCGCCCGCCGCCTTCAGCACGGCGCGCTCGAACGCCTCGACGTCCGCTTGGAGCGGGTGACGCTCGGTCACGGCGAGGCTGCCGGCGGCGAGCCGCTCGCGCAGGGCGGCGTCGCGCACCAGCTCCCGCAGCGCCGCGGCGATCGCCGCGCGGTCGGTCGGGTCGACCAGCAGCGCGTTCTCACCGTCCACGGCGACGTCCCCCGCCGCGCCCGCCCGCACCGAGCAGATCAGCGGCAGCCCGGCCGCCGCTGCCTCGCGCACCGTCACGCCGAACGGCTCGTACGTGCTGACGAGCGCGAGCACGTCCGCCTCCCGGTAGAGCGACGGCAGCTCGTCCGGCGCGGTGTAGCCGTGCAGGCGCAGCGGCACACCCAGTCGCTGCGCCCGCGCGCTCAGGTCCGCCTCGAGCGGCCCGGTCCCGCACAGCTCGAGCTCGGCCTCGCCCTCGTCGAAGCCGGCCTCGGCGAACGCCTCCACCAGCTCCACCAGGTTCTTGTCCGGCACCAGGCGCCCCACCGACAGCACGCACACCGGACCGGCCCGCGAGCGCGCCAGCGGTGCCGCCCGCTCGAGGTCTGCGCTCTGGAGGCTCACCTCGATGCGCTCGCGCGGTACTCCCATGCCCTCGAGGCGCTCGACGCCCTGGGAGCTGAAGACCACGAATCCATCCACGCGCGGCGCCAGCAGCCGGTGGATGCGGCGCTGCGCCGCGGACAGCATCGGGTCGCTCCAGGGCGTCAGCTCGCTCATGATCACCACCCGCCGGCCGCGCCGCCGTGCCCACGCCATCGCGCGCCAGGTGGCCGGCCCGTACTCGGAGCTGACCACGACCTCCGGGTCGGCGCGATTCAGGGCGGCCTGCAGCCCGCGCGCCAGCATCAGCGGGGTACGCCCCGGGCGCCGTCGCTGCCAGGAGCGCAGCACCGCGCTGTCGTACCCGCCGCCGGCCGCGAACCAGTCGGAGCGCTGGTCCCAACCCGGTTGGGCCCCCGCCAGATAGATGACCTGGGGAGCGATCCGGCCCCGGGCCGCGAGCCCGCGAAACAGCGGTTCCCGGTACGGCACGGGGACGGGAGCGAGGATGGCGCAGCGCACCGGCACACCGCAACTTTGCACCACGCGCCGGGTCGAAAGCGTTTAACGATGCCCCGACCCCGGGCAGAACTGTGGGCTGAAATGCCATAAGGCGCGCAGCCGAACCGGTTGCTAGCCTGCGCGGCGCTGCGCGGGAGGTGCTGATCCCCGTTCCATCCGCCCCTTGTCCTCCCCGCCGCCTGCCGCACTGAGGAGGAAGCTCTCACAGTGATTCAAGTAATGAGAAAGGCCGTATTGCTGAGCGCTCTCGCGCTCTTGGTGCTCCCTGCCGCGGCCCTGGCCGATCCGGTCATGGACTGCGCGCGCGACAACGACCTCGACAAGCAGTACTCCAACTCGGAGCTGCGCAAGGCGCTCGACAACCTGCCGACCGACAGCGACGAGTACGGCCTCTGCCGGGAGGTGATCGCCGGCGCGATCCACAGCGGGTCCGACAAGGGCGGCGGGCGACCCAAGGACACGGGCCCCAACGGAGAGCCCCTGTCCAGCTCGGAGCAGGCGCAGCGCACGAACGACTCCCAGGCGCTGGCGAACATCGCCGGGGACGACGGGAGCCCGCGCACCCCGAGCGTCGACGTGGGCGGCGAGACCGTCAAGCCCGGTTCGAATGGCCTCTTCCACCTCAGCAGCGCCAGCAACGGGCTGCCCACGCCCCTGCTCGTGGCGCTGATCGCCCTGGCCGCCCTCGCGTTGACCGGCGTGCTCGTGGCGCTGCGCAGCCGCGTCCCGCTGCTGGGACGCGTGCCGCTCCTGTCCAAGATCCCGGCGCCGCGTGCTCCGTTCCCACGCTCCTCGCGCCGCTGACGTAGTCCTCGGCGGCGCCCTGGCGGGCGTCGTCTTCGGTGCCGCCGGTGGCAGCGAGCTGAGCCGCACGACGATCGTCGAGCTCCTGCTCGTGGTGCTCGGCGGCGCGATCGTGGCAGCCGCGCTCGTGTGGGGCAGGCCAGGGCCGCTTCACGGAGCCACCAGCGTCGGGCTGTTCGCCGCGCTGGCATTCGTGACGGCGCTCTCCGTGACCTGGGCCGCGGTACCGGCGCTGGCCTACGTCGAAGCGGGGCGCACGCTCGCCTACCTCGCGATCTTCGCCGGCGCGGTGGCGGCGGCGCGGCTGGCGCCGCGGGCCACGCCGACGGTGATCAAGGGGATAGTGCTGGCCGCGACGGCCGCGGTGTTGTACGCGCTGGCCGCACGCGTCTGGCCCGCGTCGCTCGGCGAGACGGAGATCTCGAACCGGATCGGCCAGCCCTTCCAGTACTGGAACGCCGTGGGCACCACAGCCGCGCTGGCGATCCCGGGACTGCTCTGGCTCGGCACGCGCCGCAGCGCGAGCGTGGTCGGGCGGGTGCTCGCCTATCCCGCCCTCGGCGCGGCCATCCTCGCGATCCTCCTGACCCAGTCCCGCGGCGCCCTCGTCGCCGCGGCGATCGGCACGATCCTGTGGCTGGCGATCGTCCCCATGCGACTGCGCACGATGCCGGTGATCGTGCTGCCCGCCATCGGCGCCGGCGCGGTGGCGACGTGGGCGCTGTCCAAGGACGCCTTCGCCATCGCCGCCGAGCCGCTCAGCGTCAAGCAGAGCGTGGCCGGCGAGTTCGGGCTGCTGCTGGTGCTGATGGGACTCGGCCTCGTCCTCGCGGGCGTGCTCGTGAACGCCAGCGCCACGCGCGGCGTGCCGCCGTTGCAGGTGCGCCGCCGCATCGGCATCGTGGCGCTCACGCTTGCGTGCGCGATCCCGCTCGTGGCCTTCACCTCGGTGGCGTTCAGCGACCGCGGGCTCGGCGGAGCGATCGGGGACCGCGTCGATCAGCTCACCAGCGAGACAAATACCGCGCCCGCTCAGCTGGGCGCGGGACGCTTCACGGACAGCTCATCCACGCGCGGCAAGTACTGGCGCGAGGCGGGCCGGGTGTTCGAGGATCGCCCCGCGATCGGCCTCGGGGCGGGGAACTTCCAGACCACCCGGCTGCGCCACCGCTCGGACGCCAGCGCGACCCGGCACGCGCACGGCTTCGTCCCGCAGACCCTGGCTGACCTCGGCATCCTCGGGGTGGCGCTGAGCACGGCGCTGCTGCTGGCGTGGCTCGTGGCCGTCGCGCGTGCCACGGGGCTGCATCCGCGCCGTCGCCCCGCGCGCCGTGACTGGGACCCAAACCGCACCGCCCTTGTGGCCGCGACGCTGATCGCGGTGGTGTTCGGGCTTCAATCGGCAATCGACTGGACCTGGTTCATCCCCGGGCCGACCGCGATGGCGCTGGTGGCAGCCGGCTTCGTGGCCGGACAGGCGCCGCTGCGCCACCCACCGGTCCTGGCGGAGCCGATCCGCGCTCCGTCCTCTGGGCGGTTGCTCGCGGCGACCGGCGTGCTCGTGGCCGCGGTCCTCACGGCCTGGGCGATCTGGCAGCCCGAGGCGGCGGACCGGGCGACGGGCGAGGCGCTCAGCCTGTCCGATGCCGGTCAGGTCGACGCGGCGATAGCCAAGACCGAGGACGCGGCCGACATCAATCCGCTCAGCTCCGATCCGCTGCTGACCCGAGCGGCGATCGAGACGGAGGCCGGCCGCGTGGACGCCGCCCGCCGATCGCTCGAGGAGGCCGTGCTCGCGTTCCCAGGGGATCCGCAGACCTGGTTGCGGCTGGCCGCCTTCCAGCTCGGCACGCTCGATCGGCCGATCGACGCGGCCGCCACGGTCCAGGGCGCGATCTTCCTCGACCCGCGCTCCGACCCGGGCCGCGTGCTCTTCCTCCAGGCGCGGGCCCGCGCTCGCGAGCTGGAGCAGCGCCAGCACGCCGGCGTCGCCCCCTAGCGCGTAGCGCGCGCCAGCAGCGTCCCGGACCGGCGGCGCAGCGATCTGACGTCGAAGCCGAGCTCGTCGAGCAGGCGGCCGAGCGAGCGCCTGGTGAAGCGATGCAGGTGCGGGGACAGCGGGTGGTCCGGCCGTGCGAGCGGAGGCGTGGCGGGCGTGGTCAGCGCGAGCTCGCCGCCGGGCACGAGCACGCGCCGGATCTCGGACAGGAACAGCTGGAGGTCGCGAACGTGCTCGGCCGTCTCGGCTGTGAGCACGAGGTCGAAGCTGCCGTCAGGCAGCGGCAGCGCGGCATCGGGCTCCAGCTCCAGGAGCTGGGCGCCCGGCAGCCGCGGCCGGGCCCGCTCGAGCGCGACGCGCGACACGTCCGCCGCTGTCAGGTCGGACGCGTCGAGCTCGGCCGTGAGGCGACCGTCGCCGCAGCCGAGGTCGAGCGCCCGGTCCACGTGGCCGAGGTCGTGCACGAAGGCGGCCAGGTGCGCGGGCGGCGGGCCGGAGTGGGGCGGCGCGAGCTCCCACAGCTCGTCGTCGTAGCGGCTGGCCATTGCCCGTATCCTCGCCGTTCGAGCATGGATTGGTCGCTACGCGAAGCAGAGCCGACCGACGCGGAGGCACTCGCCGCCAACGTGCACGAGGGGTTCGAGTCCTACCGCGCCTTCGCTCCGCGGGACTGGACCCCGCCGTCACTTGCCGGCGAGCTGGCCCTGCTCCAGCAGGGCCTGGCCAGCGACGACGTCTGGTGCCTGCTGGCCGAGGCAGGCGGCGAGCTGGCCGGGCACGTCGCGATCCGTGCCGCCGAGTCGGCCCCGCGAGGCGCGCGCGATCCCGGCGTCGCGCACCTCTGGCAGCTGTTCGTGAGGCCCGCCTGGCACGGCTCCGGGCTGGCCCTGGAGCTGCACGACGCCGCGGTCCGGGAGGCCGGCAAGCGCGGCTTCAAGATGATGCGGCTGTACGCCGCTGCCGGCCAGGCCCGCGCGCGGCGCTTCTACGAGCGCGAGGGCTGGGTGGCCTCGGGGCCGCCGACCGAGCTGCCCGGCTTCCGGATGCCGGTCGTGGAGTACCGCCTGCCGATCAGCATCAGCGTGTGACCCAGCGGCGCCAGCAGCCTGTGTGAGCCGAGCCGATCCAGGCGGTGCAGCGCGCGCTGCGCGCGCGGCGGGAGCCGGCGCCAGCCGTAGGTCACGGTGTGCAGCTCGGGACGCAGGCCGGCCGCCGCGGCGCCGTCGGTCAGCGCGCGCGGCGAGAGCGGGATGTCGTCGGGCGTGCCGTGCGCCCACACGCCGAGCCCGGCGCGGTTGGCCAGCGTGAGCGCCGCCCCGACCGGATGCCAGAGGCCCGGCTCGATCACCACCAGTGCGCCGCCGGGGCGCAGCAGGCGGGCCGCCTCGTCGAAGACCGGCGCGAGCGACTGCTGGAAGGCGATGTGGTGCAGCACCAGGCGGTACAGCACGACGTCGAACGACTCCGGCTCGAACGGCAGCTCGCCCGCCCGGCCCATGACGCCCGCGTCGATCTCGCCCGCGGCGGCCAGGTGGCCGACCATGTCCCCGTTGAGGTCGGCGCCGGTCATCCGCCAGGCGGGCGCGGCGAACAGATGGCGTCCAGGGTGCCAGCCACAGCCGACCGACAGGACCTGCCCACCGTCGAGCCCCAGGCGGCGGTCGAGCAGCTCGCGCTCGCGGCGGTGCTCCTGGTCGTAGTGGACCTGCAGGGTCGCCGGCTCGGAGCGCCGGTCCAGCAGGTTGTCCGGTACGTAGGGCTCGCTCACCACGCTCCCCGCGTGCGGAACACGGCGGGGATCGTCTTCAGCATGATCGTCAGGTCGATGAACACCGACCAGCGCTCGAGGTAGAGGAAGTCCAGGCGCACGAGCTCGTCGAAGTCCAGCTCGGAGCGTCCCGATACCTGCCACAGGCCCGTCATGCCGGGCAGCACCAGGTAGCGCTTGCGGTGCCAGTCCTCGAGGCGCTCGTAGTCGCGCTGGGGCAGTGGCCGCGGCCCGACCAGCGACATCTGGCCGCGGATCACGTTGAAGAGCTGAGGCAGCTCGTCGAGCGACCAGCGCCGCAGGAAGCGCCCCACCCGCGTCACGCGCGGGTCGTCACGCATCTTGAAGATCGCCCCGCCCACCTCGTTGTGCTCCTCGAGGCGGTCCTGGATGTGCTCGGCGCCCTGGACCATCGTCCGGAACTTGAGGCACGGGAAGGCACGGCCGCCGATCCCCGGCCGCATCGAGCGGTAGAAGATGGGGCCGCGCGAGCTGAGCCTGATCGCGATCGCCGCGAGCGTCATCACCGGCGCCAGGGCAATGAGCAGCAGCGTCGCGCCGACCAGGTCGAACGTCCGCTTGATCGCGAAGTCCACGCCCTCGAAGACCGGCGGCTTGAGCTCGAAGAGCGGGAGCGCCTGGCCGGGCACGAACTCCACGCGGTCCATCAGGATCTCCATCGTCGACGGCGCCACCCGCACGCGCACGCCGTGCTGGTGGCACTGGTCGACCAGCTCCACGGCCTCGGCCTGCGGGAAGTCCGCGTCGGTGATCAACACTTCGTCGATCGCGTCGAAGTGGCGCTCGAGCTGCTCCAGCGAGCGGAAGTCACGCAGCCCGTCGAGCAGGGCCACGGGGGTGCGCGTGACGAACCCGTAGGGCTCGATCTCGCTGGAGTCGCGCAGCGCGTGCGACACCGCCTGGATGTTCGCTCCGGAGCCGACGAGCACCGCCCGCCGCCGGTAGCCGGCCGCGCGCAGGACGATCCCGGAGACGCGCTCGAAGGCCCAGCGCAGCGACGACACGTAGAGCAGCCCGAAGAAGAGCGAGCCGTAGAAGATGTAGTACGACTGGAACGGCTCGCCCTCGATCTCCGCGTAGATGAGCACGACCAGCGTCACCTGGAACAGCGACGCGATCACGCGGGTGAACCCCGGGCGCTGGGCGCGGTCGCGGTAGAGGTCCGAGCGGGCGAACAGCAGCAGCATCACCAGGCCGGCGAGCGGGAAGTAGTCCTTCGCCTGGGCCCACATCTGGTCGAGCTGCTCGGGAGCGACGATCGCCGTCTTCAGCACCAGCGCCGTGTAGATGGCGAGGAACAGGCCGGCCAGGTCGAGCGCGACGAGCACGGCCACCCGCGCGAGCGCGCGCATGGTGCCGAAGCGGAGGACACTGCTCAGGACGAGCGGCCTGCCCGCGCGCACGTCGCGGTCGGGCAGGGGGGTGGTCGGCTCGACCTCCCGAAGCTCTTTGACTAAACCCTCAGGCACAGCGGGTTCCCAGGGACACCAAGTGAAACAGTTGAACCGGCCGAATGTAGCGGGGTGAACTGAGAATCACACTTCTCGTTCGGCAAGCCGCAGGACGTCTGTAATCGCGTACGAGTTGATGCGTCAAAGGACGTCCAGCGGCAGCGGCATGTCCGAGAGGCTAACGGCGGGCAAGGCGCGCGCCCGCGGCGGCGACGTCGGCGATCGCGTCGACGACCCGATCGCGCGGCACGTCGCGGTGGTCGTACCACCAGGCGGCGAAGGCTCGGATCGCGGTCGCGACGAGGTCCACCTCAGGCCCGCCGTTCCTGGAGCGCTTGGATGGCGCGGCCAGCAGCGCCGCCAGTCCCTCCGAGCGCTGTGCGGCCAGCCGCTCGTGGACCTCGATCAGGTCCGGGTCGGCGGGCGGGTCGCGCAGCAGCAGGCGCCACGCGGCGGGCCGCTCCTCCAGGAAGCCGAGGTAGGCGTCCACGCCGGCGCGCAGGCGCGGCGCGCCGGGGTCGTCCGGCACGGCGCTCGCCACTCGCTCGAGCAGAGCGCTCGTCTCGGCCTCGGCGATCGCCTCGTAGAGACCGGCCTTCGAGCCGAAGTGGTGATACAGCACCGACTTCGCGATGCCGGCGCGCTCCCCGATCTCGGCGATCGACGTCGCGTGGTAGCCGCGCTCGCCGAACAGCTCGAGGCCCGCCGCCAGCACGCGACCCCTGCCGGGGTCATCGGGTCGGAGCTTGGCGCGGCGGGGCATCGCCGAAGGGTATCGACCGCTCGGTCGATACCTCTGGTAGCGTGTGTTTAGACCGTGCGGTCTAAACGATGGAGGCAGAGCGATGAAGGCTGGAACGGCCGTCCTCTTGACGGGGGCGTCGGGAGCAATCGGCGCCGAGGTTGCCAAGCGCCTGGCGGCGAGCGGAGCGCGGTTGGCCCTGTCGGCCCGTCGCGAGAGCCGGCTTGCCGAGCTGGCCGCGCGGATCGTCGACGCGGGCGGCACGCCACCCGTCGTCCTCGCGGCCGACCTCGGCCGGCGCGGGCAGGCGGGCGCGCTGGGCGTACAAGCGCTGGAGGCGCTCGGACAGGTGGACGTGCTGATCAACAACGCCGGCGCGAGCATGCAGGGCCTGACCTGGGTCGGCGGCGACCGCGACGAGGGCCGCGAGGTCGTGGAGACGAACCTGTGGAGCCCGCTCGCGCTGGTGGCGACCCTGGCCCCGCAGATGGCGGAGCGAGGCGGCGGGGCAATCGTGAACGTCGGTTCGATGATCCGGGTCTCGCCGTTCCCCCACCTCGGCCACTACGCCGCATCGCGTTCGGCGCTGGCGATGGCGACCGAGGTGCTCGGCATGGAGCTGGCGCCGCGCCGGGTGCGGGTGGTGGAGGTGGCGCTGGGACCCGTCGACACGCCCGGCTCGTACGAGAACCGCGCGCTGGCCGGAGCGGACCGCTGGCTGGAGGGACGGCCCGGGCTGGGGCGCGTGGAGGGCGCGGCCGCCGCGATCGTGCGCGCCGCGGAGGGCGGGTCGTCGGGCGTGGTCTTCTATCCGCGCGCGCTGCGCTGGGCGCACCGCTTCCCCGGCCTGGGGCGCCACTACGCCGGACGGATGGCCAAGGGCGCCGACCTCGAGGACCGCAGCGTGCGGCTCGGCGGCTCGGCGGGCGACCCCGAGCTGCTGGCCATGCGCGAGCGCTGGGAGAGCAACCGCTAGCGGCGAGAAAAAAGTCGCACTTTGCGGATCTCGGCTTCGCGGACAGGGGCGAAGCGGTGGAGGATCCCTCTCCAAACGGTGCTGATGCTCGAGCGGCGCACGCGGCCCTCTCGGGGCGAGATCGACGAAGCGGCCCTGGCGCTGCTCAGTCGCCACGGGCCGCAGATCCTCGCGACCGCTCGCCGCTACGCGGCCAACCGCGAGGACGCCGAGGACGCCTACCAGCGCGCGCTCGAGATCCTGCTGACCAAGGCGCCCACCACGCGCGAGGACGAACTGGTGCCGTGGGTGAAGACCGTGGTGAAGCACGAGGCGTTCGCCCTGCGCCGCCAGCGCGAGCGCCTGACGCCCCTCACCGGCGACGGCGAGCCCGTCGAGCGCGGCACGGCGCCCGCCGCCACCCACGAGCAGGCGGAGCGCTACGAGCGGTTGCACCAGGGCGCCGAGGCGCTGCGACGGCTCAAGCCACAGGAGATCCGCTGCCTGGTGCTGCGGGCGCAGGGGCTGTCGTACCGGGAGATCTGCGACGCCACGGGGTTCACGTACACGAAGGTCAACCGCTGTTTGACCGAGGGCCGGCAGGCGCTGTCGGTGCGGCTGGCGGGGATCGAGGGCGGCATCGAGTGCGCCCGGCTGGCGCCGCTGCTGTCCGCGCTGGCCGACGGCGAGGCCGACGCCCGCGCGCTGGCGCAGCTGCGCCCGCACCTGCGTTCGTGCCTGAGCTGCCGCGCGCGGCTGCGCGAGTTCCGCGCGGCGCCGAGCCGGGTGGCGGCGCTGATCGGGCCGGCGGTGCTCGCAGGAGGCGGCGGCCGGCTGCGTGCGGCGGTGGAGTCGGCGGTCGGGGCCCTGCAGCAGAAGACCGACGCGCTACTCGCGGCCACGCACCACAAGGCCGCCGTGCTGAGCGAGCGGGCGCAGACCGCGGCCGAGCTGGTGACCGCTCAGAAGGTGGCGGCGCTGGCGGCGAGCGCGGCGGCCCTGGCCGGCGGCGGCACGGCCGTAGACCAGCTCGCGAACCATCACGGACCGCCACGGCGGCCGGCGGCGGCGCAGGCGGAAGCGCCCGGGCCCGAGGAGACCGTCGCCACACCCGCTCCGCCCCCCGCGGAACCCGAACAGCCGGCGGCCATCGAGCAGAGCGCCGCGCCCGCGCCGTCACCGCCGGCCGCGCCGGCGAACGAGTTCGACCCGGGGGCTGTCGCGGCCGCGCCGGCGAACGAGTTCGGCCCGGGGGCTGTCGCGGCCGCGCCTGCGGAGCCCACTCCCACCGGCGCCGCGCCGGTGACGCCCGCCGTTTCAGCACCGGCGCATACAGCTGCGCCAGCGGCGCCCACAGCCCGTGGAGCCGGCGAGTTCTCCCCATAGCTCATCCCGCGCGCAGAGACAGCGCCCAGGCGGCGACCCGAGTCGCGGGCAAGCTCAGCCCGGCCGGGTGCCCTCCACCCAGCGCCCCTCGCCGCCCTCGACCTCCTTCTTCCAGATGGGCGCCTCGGCCTTCACGCGGTCGATGATCTCGCGGGCGCCCGCGAACGCCTCCCCGCGGTGCGGGGCCGACACCGCGACGATCACGCTCGGCTCGGAGAGCGGCACTTCGCCGACCCTGTGCTCGACGGCCGCGGCGCACAGCCCGTGGCGCTCCACCGCCTCCGTGGCGATCTCCGCCATGCGCTCCTCCGCCATCTCCGTGTAGGCCTCGTACTCGAGCCGCTCGACCTCGC
>JAXDIH010000050.1:0-3910 GCA_034664105.1 Thermoleophilaceae bacterium | reverse complement strand
CGACGGCAACGAGCTCGACCGCGCCGTGGCGCTGCTGCGCGACGCGGAACGTCCCGTGATCATGGCGGGCACCAACGCCTACTGGGCCCACGCGGAGGTTGCGCTCCGCGCCCTCGCCGAGGAGCTGCGGATCCCGGTGTTCCTCAACGGCCTGGCCCGCGGCTCGGTGCCCGCCGACCACGAGCTGTTCTTCTCTCGCGCGCGGGGCAACGGCCTGAAGGGCGCCGACGTCGCGCTCGTCGTCGGCGTGCCGATGGACTTCCGGATGGGCTTCGGCGCGGCCTTCGGCGAGGACACCGAGCTGATCGTGCTCGACCGCGCCGAGCCGGTGCGCGAGCACCCGCGGGCGGTGGCCGCCGAGCTGTTCGGCGACGTCCCGCCGGCGCTGGCCGCGCTGCGGTCGGGCGCGGTGGGCGGGCCGGACACCGGCCCGTGGGTCGCCGAGCTGCGCGCCGCGGAGGACGAGAAGCGCGCGGCCGAGCGCGAGGAGCTCGACGACGACCGGTCGCCGCTCCACCCGATGCGCGTCTACCGCGAGCTGAACGACGTGCTCGACCGCCGCTCGATCGTGATCGGCGACGGCGGCGACTTCGTCTCCTTCGCCGGCCGGGTGATCGAGACCTACGAGCCGGGCTGCTGGATGGACCCGGGTCCGTACGGCTGCCTCGGATCTGGGCCCGGCTACGCGCTCGCGGCGAAGGTAGCCCACCCCGACCGCCAGGTCTGCCTGCTGCTGGGCGACGGCGCGTTCGGCTTCGCCGGGATGGAGTTCGACAGCTTCGTCCGCCACGGCCTGCCGATCGTCGGCGTGATGGGCAACAACGGCATCTGGGCGCTGGAGAAGCACCCGATGGAGTTCCTGTACGGGTACTCGGTCGCGGCCGAGCTGCAGCCGCGCTGCCGCTACGACCAGGTGGTCGAGGCGCTGGGCGGCCACGGCGAGCTGGTGGAGCGACCGGACCAGTTGCGGCCGGCGCTCGAGCGGGCCTTCGCGTCGGGCAAGCCGGCGCTGGTGAACGTCCTCACAGACCCCGAGGTCGTGTACCCGCGCAAGGCGAACCTGGCCTAGCCCCCTCTGTATACAGACGTCACCGGTGCACCCTTTTCAACCGGTACCAACTGGGTTATAGTTCGCCGCGCTGGGTGAGGTTCGCGCGGCCAACCCGCCGGCCCTCACTCGGTACATAGGTTCGGGCGAAGCCGCATCGTATCGGCGCCTCCCGCCGTCCGGACCGCAAGGCCCTTTCATGGCACGTACCCCTGCCCGTCCTGATGGGGCCGTTTTTTGAAGGCGCCGGCATGATGCCGGCGCCTTCATTTTGAAGCGACCAGAGCGGCGCCCTGCAGGATGTCGTTCTCGCTGACCTCGATCTCGTCCAGACCGAAGGCGCGTATGGACTCGAGCAGGATCACGGCACCGGCCACGATGGTGGGCGCCCGGTCGGGGTGCAGCCCGGTGACCTGGCGGCGCTCCTCCACGGTCAGCGCGGCCAGCTGTGCCACGAGGCGCTCGCAGCTGCCGCGCGGCAGGCGGTACCCGTGCACCTCGTCCGGGTCGTAGGGATCCAGCTGCTGGTCGATGGCGGCCAGCGACGTGGCGGTGCCGGCGACGGCGATGCCCGCGTCGACGCGCTCGCGTACGTCCGCCGGGACGTCCGACTCCACGATCGAGCGCGCGTCCTCGGCCAGCGCCGCCAACTCGGACTCCGTCGGGGGATCGCTGCGCAGGTGCCGCTCGGTGTGGCGCACCGAGCCCATACGTGTGGATACGTGGAAATCGGGATCCGCGCCGGGGTGGCCGATGACGTACTCGGTGCTGCCGCCGCCGATGTCGATCACGAGCGTCTCGGCGCCCGGGTCGCGGCCGGCGGTCGCGCCCAGGAAGGTGAGCCGAGCCTCCTCGTCTCCCGAGATCGTGCGCGCCTCGATCCCGAAGCGGCGCAGGATCTCGTCGCGGAACTCCGGCCCGTTCTCGGCGTCGCGCATGGCGCTGGTCGCAACCGCGACCACGCGGTCGGCGCCGAGCCGGTCGATCGCCTCGCTGTAGTCGGCGAGGGCGTCCGACACGCGGGCGACGGCGGCCTTCGAGAGGCGCCCCGTGGCCTCGAGCCCCTCGCCCAACCGGGTGACCGTGGTGCGCCGCTCGAGCTCGGTCACGCGCCCGTCCTCGACCTCGGCCACGAGCAGCCGCGTCGAATTGGTCCCTATGTCGACTACGGCAACCCTCATCGCGCCCGCACCGTATCTGTGACGTGCGTCCATATGTGACGAGGGTCTCCTTGCGCCGACTTCGTGCGGGTTAGAACTTGCGTACTCGATCAGGTCTTCCCGGTGCGGACTCGCACAGGTGGGCCGCCAGGAGGTAGGTCATGGAATATGCAGCGCATCTGCCCAGGGTCCGTTCCCCTCGCTCGATGGTTGGCCCTCTGGTTGCCCTCCTCGTCGGGGCGGGCGCCGCTACCGGTGCCTACGCCCTCATCGACGACGGCAGCGTCACGACGGCACCGTCGCAGGTGATCGTGGTGGAGAAGCCCGGTCCGCACGCGGCCGAGATCCCCGGCAAGAACGAGTCGGCGACGGCCGCGGCGATCTCGCCGTCACACGCCGCCCAGATCGCCCGCCCGGACGAGTCGGCGACGGCAGCGGCGATCTCGCAGTCGAGCGGCGTGGACCTGCGCGGCTCCAAGGCGAGCGCGACCGGCACGTCCAGCCAGGACGCCGCCAGCGCGAACCGCACGGACCCGCACGGCCCGGCCAACCAGCTGCACAACCGCTGGGCGCACCCGCCGGTCCACTAGCGATCCGACTCGCAAAACGTGGGGCCACGGCCCTCCGGCACCACAACCGGCGCCCCGCCCAACGGCGGGGCGCCTGCGCGTTCGGGGGCGCCGTGGCATCCTGCCTGGTGTGGCCGAGGATCCCCAGGTGCTCGCCTTCGTGAGACGGGGCTACGAGCTGTGGAACCAGGGCGACCTGGCCGCGGTCGCGGAGATGTGGAGCGACGACCTCGAATGGCACAACGACCCTTCCTGGCCCGGGCAGCAGGTCTACTTCGGACGCGACGCGGTCGTGCGCTTCCTGATGGAGGAGGTGGCGAACGTCATCCACCTCGACGACATCGACGTCGAGAGCATCGAGCCCGTGGGGGACGAGCTCCTGATCCGCATGCTGGCGCGAGCGCGGGGCGATGGCAGCAACGTCGACATCGGCAAGGTGCCGGTGTTCCACCTCGCGCGAGTCCGCGACGGCAAGGTCGTGCGCGTGCGCGCCTTCCTGGACGAGGCCCCGGCGCTGGCGGCGGCCCGCGAAGCCTCAAGCAAGGGTTGACGGCTTGTGAGCGGCTGCTAGATTCGTCTCTCTACGGCGCGGGGTGGAGCAGTCAGGTAGCTCGTCGGGCTCATAACCCGAAGGTCGCGGGTTCGAATCCCGCCCCCGCTACTCAGAAAGGCCCGCAAAGGCGGGCTTTTCTTCGTGAAGGGCCCGGTGCGAAGGGAGCGCCGTGGTTCCAATATGGTTCCAATTTCTCGGGCCGGTGTGCTGGCGCCGTCCCGGCCGTGGTCAGCATCGCTCGTATGAGCACTCGTCTTCTGACCGCAGCGGAGGTGGCCTCGATGCTGGGCGTGCCGAAGTCCTGGGTCTACGTGCAGTCGCGCCAAGGACGCATTCCGACGGTTGCCCTGGGCCACTACCGCCGCTTCCGGCCCGAGGCGATCGCGGCGTGGGTCGACCAGCTCGAGGCTACGTCAGCCCGCCGTCCGCGCTGACCACGCCTTCGCGTCGGGAGGTGGCATAGATGGCGCGGCGCAGCTACGGCAGCGGGTCGCTCGTCGTGCGTGCGGACGCCAACGGGGCCGAGACCTGGTACGGGCTCTGGCGCACCGGCACCCGGCGCGTCAAGCGCGTGCTCGGC
>JAXDIH010000017.1:0-14471 GCA_034664105.1 Thermoleophilaceae bacterium | reverse complement strand
ACGATCGCCTCCTTGTGCTGCCTGCGGAACTCCAGGCGGTGGTGCACCGACGGCGCGATCAGGCAGATCGCGGACGCCGCCGTGGAGAGCAGCGTGACCAGGTAGAGCGACTTCTGGAAGCCGGTTACCTGAGCAAAGCGCTGGTTGAACGGCACCACGAGCAGGAAGGCGAACAGCACCTGCACGCCCGGCAGCGCCACGCGCAGCTCGCCGAGCATCTCCTGCAGGTTGCGATCGATGCGCTGATGCTCGGTCTCGAGCCGCCCGGTCTGCGGGTGCGGGCGGATCTCCGCGTCCGTGGCCACGGGTCGAACCTACCCGCCCGAAGCGGGCGCCAAAAGCGGCGCCCGCCGGGCAGGCGGCTAGGAGCGGGCGCGGGCGGCGGAGCGGCCGCGCGAAGAGCCGGAGCTCGACCGCGAGGACCCGGAGCTCGATCGCGACGAGCCGGAGCTCGACCGCGCCGCGCTTGCACGCGACCGCGACGTCGACCGGCCCGAGCTCCCGTTGCGCCGCCGCTCGGCGGCCGGGATCTCCTCGCGGGCCACGGCCTTCGTCAGCTGCGGGATCTGGCCCTCGAGGAACTTCGCCATGCGCTCCTCCTCGCGCCGGATGCCCCGGGCGAGCTTGGCGGTGTCCTTGTCGCCGACCGTGTCGGCGAGCGTCTCGATCGCCGTGTACTGGGCGATCTCCTCGAACTCGTTCGAGTACTCGGTCTTCGCGTTCTTGAGCATCCTCTCGTTCTCGCCGGTCCCCCGCAGCGCGTGCAGCGGCCCCTGAGCGGCGGCAACGGCCTTCGAGGCGGCCGCCGTGACGGTCGAGGCCGCCTCGGCGATCGGGCCGGGCGCCGGCACGAGCTCGGCCTTGCCGCCGAGCTGCTTGATGCGCCGCTCGACCTCGCGGGCGTGTCCCTTCGTCTCCTTCAGATGCTGCTGCAGGCGCTTCTTGTAGGGCGGCTTGGTGGTCATCGCGATGTGCGCCTGGAGCGCAGTCTCGAGTTCCTTCTCCTTGCCGTAAGCCTCGTTGAGGTACTGCACCAGCTTTGCGTCGCGGGAGCTCTGCTCCGCCATCGTTCTTCCCTTCCGTCGTCGTCCCGAAGGACAATGCGTACCCAGTGGCCGAGAGCGAAAACCGTCGAGACGAAGACGACTGGGTCGGCGAGCCCCCCGAGGGACGCTATGACGCGTCGCGAGCCAAGCCGGAGTTCTGGCGCCAGAACCGCGCGCCGCTGAGCATCACGGCGGCCGGCGTGGGCATCGCGCTGATCATCCTGATCGTGGTCTGGCTGTTCTAGGAGCCGTCCGGAACCGACCCGAGAAACGACACGGTGAAGGGGAGCAGGCCCTGGCGCTCGTAGAACCGCAGCGCCGCGGCGTTCTTCGAGATCACCGCCACCGCCAGCTGCCGCACACCGAGGTCCTGCAGCTCCTTGTACATGCGCTCGAACAGCGCGGTCCCGATGCCGCGCCCGCGCTCGCCGGGTAGCACCGCGAGCGTCTCCAGCGATCCGATCCGATCTCCGGTCGCCCAGGTCTCCTCCGGACCGCGCAGGTGCACGAGCGCGTAGCCGACCGGCTGACCATCCAGTTCCGCGATCAGCACGAACGCGTCGGGCTCCACCAGCCACTCCTCGTAGAGCGCGCGTCGCACCGCCCAGGAGTCCCGCGGGTCGCGCACCGGGCCGAGCTGAGCGAGGTGCGGGGCGATCGTCGCGTGGTGCTCGTGCAGGGACTCCCACAGGGGCTGGAGGTCGTCGATGCGCTCGCTACCAGCCCGAACGATCTGCATTCGGCGAAGCCTACGCCGGCACTCGCTTGCGCGCCCGCGACTCCTTCATCCGCGCCGTCACGTCCAGGGTCACCTTGCGCAGCCGTACCGCCGCCGGGGTCACCTCCACGCACTCGTCCTCGCGGATGAACTCCAGCGCCTGGTCGAGCGAGAGCCGGTGCGCCGGCACCAGCCTGACCGTCTCGTCCGAGCCGGAGGCGCGCATGTTGGTCATCTTCTTCTCGCGCACGGCATTGACGTCGAGGTCGTCGGCGCGAGCGTTCTCGCCGACCACCATGCCCTCGTAGACCTCCTCGCCGGGGCCGACGAACAGCTGGCCGCGTTCCTGCATCTTGAGCAGCGCGAAGGTGGCGGTCGGGCCGCGCCGGTCGGCAACCAGCGAGCCGGTCGGCCGCGTGCGGATCTCCCCCTGCCAGGGCTCGTAGCGCTCGAAGACCGAGTGCAGGATGCCCGAGCCGCGCGTCTCGGTCATGAACTCCGTCCGGAAGCCGATCAGGCCGCGGGTGGGGACGAGGAAGTCCAGGCGCACCCAGCCGGTTCCGTGGTTGACCATGTTCTCGAGCCGGCCCTTGCGCAGCGCCAGCATCTGGGTCACCACGCCGAGGAAGTCCTCGGGCACGTCGATCGCCAGGCGCTCGATCGGCTCGTGCACTTCGCCGTCGACCTCGCGCGTGACCACCTGAGGCTTGCCCACCGTGAGCTCGAAGCCCTCGCGTCGCATGGCCTCCACGAGCACCGCCAGCTGGAGCTCGCCGCGGCCCTGGACCTCCCAGGTGTCGGGGCGCTCGGTCTCGAGCACGCGGATCGCGACGTTGCCGACCAGCTCCTGCTGGAGCCGGTCGCTCACCATGCGGGCGGTCAGGCGCGTGCCGGACTGTCCGGCCAGCGGGGACGTGTTGATGCCGACGGTCATGCCCAGCGCCGGCTCGTCGATCGCGATCACCGGCAGCGGGCGCGGGTCCTCGGGGTCGGCAATCGTCTCGCCGATCGTGATCTCCGGGATGCCGGCGAGCGCGATGATCTCGCCCGGCCCGGCCCCGTCCGCCGGCAGGCGCTGCAGTCCCTCGTTCACGTACAGCTCGGAGACCTTGACGTTCTCGACCGTGCCGTCCCGGCGCATCCACGCGACCTGCTGGCCCCTGCGAATCTCGCCCTGGTGCACGCGGCAGAGGGCGAGCCGGCCGACGTAGCTGTCGGCGTCGAGATTCGTGACGCGCGCCTGGAGCGGGTGCCCCTCGTCGTAGGACGGAGCGGGGATGTGCTCCACGAGCAGGTCCAGCAGCGGGCGCAGGTCGGTGCCCTCCACGCCCTCCTCGGTCGAGGCCCAGCCGACCTTCGCGTTGGTGTAGACGATCGGGAACTCGATCTGGGACTCGTCGGCGTCGAGGTCGAGGAACAGCTCGTAGACCTCGTCCACGACCTCGCCGATGCGTGCGTCCGGACGGTCGACCTTGTTCACGACCAGCACGACCGGCAGGCGGCCCTCGAGCGCCTTGCGCAGGACGAAGCGCGTCTGCGGCAGCGGCCCCTCGGACGCGTCCACGAGCAGCATCACGCCGTCCACCATCGTCAGCCCGCGCTCGACCTCGCCGCCGAAGTCGGCGTGCCCCGGGGTGTCGACCAGGTTGAGCTTCACGTCGCCGTAGCGAACGGCGGCGTTCTTGGCGAGGATCGTGATGCCGCGCTCGCGCTCCTGGTCCATCGAGTCCATCACGCGATCGGTCAGCTGCTCGTGCGCGGCGAACACGCCGGATTGGCGCAGCATGGCGTCGACAAGAGTGGTCTTGCCGTGGTCGACGTGGGCGATGATGGCCACGTTGCGGATGTCGGAGCGTTCCGGCACGACCCGCAAGGGTGACAGGCGCGGGCGACTAGTCTCGATGGGCATGGAGCTCCGCACGCTGGGATACACCGGAGTCAAGGTCAGCCCGCTCTGTCTGGGAGCCATGATGTTCGGCGCCTGGGGCGAGACCGATCACGACAAGTCGATCGAGATCATCCACCGGGCGCTCGACGCCGGGATCAACTTCATCGACACCGCCGACGTCTATGCGCGCGGCGAGTCCGAGGAGATCGTCGGCAAGGCGCTGGCCGGCGGTCGCCGCGACGACGTGATCCTCGCGACCAAGGTGCACGGGTCCATGGGCGACGACCCGAACGAGTTCGGCAACTCGCGCCGCTGGATCATCCGCGAGGTCGAGAACAGCCTGCGCCGGCTGGGCACCGACTGGATCGACCTCTACCAGATCCACCGCCCCGAGCCGGACACCGACATCGACGACACGCTCGGCGCGCTGACCGACCTCGTGCGCCAGGGCAAGGTGCGCTACATCGGCTCCTCGACGTTCCCCGCCAGCCAGATCGTCGAGGCGCAGTGGACCGCCGAGCGCCGCGGGCGCGAGCGGTTCGTGTGCGAGCAGCCGCCCTACTCGCTGCTCGCGCGCGGGATCGAGGCGGACGTGCTGCCCACCGTGCTCCGCCACCGGATGGGCGCGATCGTGTGGAGCCCGCTGGCCGGCGGCTGGCTGTCCGGCAAGTGGCGCAAGGGCGCTGACGACCTGACCTCGCGGCGCTCGCAGATGATCCCCGACCGCTACGACCTCTCGATCCCGGAGAACCAGCGCAAGCTCGACGCCGCCGACGCGCTGGCCCAGCTCGCCGAGGAGGCCGGCCTCACGCTGATCCAGCTGGCGCTCGCCTTCGTGCTGCGTCACCCGGCGGTGACCGCGGCCATCATCGGGCCGCGCACGCTCGAGCACCTCGAGTCGCAGCTGGGCGCCGCCGACGTGGAGCTCTCCGACGACGTGCTCGACCGCATCGACGAGATCGTGCCCCCGGGCGTGAACGTCAACCCGGCCGACGCCGGCTTCCAGAACCCCGACCTGCGCCCCGAGGCGCTGCGCCGCTAGCCGTGCTGCTCGGCGTCCTCGACCAGTCTCCGATCCCCGAGGGGTCCACGCCGGCGCAGGCGCTTCACCAGTCGCTGGACCTCGCCGAGCTGACCGACGCGCTCGGCTACCACCGCTACTGGGTCGCCGAGCACCACGCCACGCCGGCGCTCGCCTGCGCGGCGCCGGAGATCCTGATCGGAGCGATCGGGTCGCGCACCCAGCACATCCGGGTCGGCAGCGGCGGGGTGATGATGCCTCACTACAGCCCGCTCAAGGTCGCCGAGACCTTCAGCACGCTCAGCGGCCTGCACCCCGAGCGCATCGACCTAGGGCTGGGGCGCGCGCCGGGCACCGATCCGATGACGATGCTGGCGCTGCAGCGCGACCGCCGCCACGCGGCTCCGGACGACTTCATCGAGCAGCTGGTCGAGCTACTCGGCCTGCTGGAGGACCGGCTGCCCCCGAACCACCCCTTCGCCCGCCACGCGCGCACCCTGCCCGGCCTGCCGGAGCGGCCCGAGCCGTGGCTGCTCGGCTCCTCGCCCCAGAGCGCCCTGTGGGCAGCCGAGCTGGGCCTGCCCTACTCGTTCGCCGACTTCATCAACCCGCAGGGCGCCGCCATCGCCGCCGACTACCGCGCCCGCTTCGTGGACTCCGAGCGGCTCGGCGCTCCGCGCGTGTCGGTGGGGGTGATCGCGATCTGCGCGGACACCGACGCGGAGGCCGAGCGCCTCGCGGCGTCGAGCCGGATGATGCTGTCGCTGCTGCGCCAGGGCCAGCTCATCCAGATCCCGCCGGTAGAGAAGGCGCTGCGCTACCTCGAGACGCGCGAGCGCTCGTCAGGCGGTCGGCGCGCGGTGATCGGCGCGCCCGAGACCGTGCGGGCGGGGCTGGAGCAGGTTGCCGAGGAGTACGGCGCCGAGGAGGTGCTCGTGCTCACGATCACCTACGACCACGCCGCGCGCCGACGCTCGTACGAGCTGATCGCCGAGGCCTTCGGGCTCGCGGGCGGTCAGCCGAGCAGCTCGGTCGCCACCCAGCGGTAGCAGTCCACCGCCAGTCCGAGGTCGCGCACGTCGATGCGCTCGTCGCGACCGTGCACGAGCGCACCGAGCTGCTCGAGCGTCATGTGGCGAACCGGGAAGAAGCCGTAGGCCACGCACTCGGGGAAGGCGTCCCGGAACGCGCGCGAGTCCGAGTAGCCGACCGACACCGTGGGCAGGCAGCGAGCGCCCGGCTCGGCGCGCTCGACCCACGCGCGCAGCGCGTGGAGCAGCGCTGACTCGGGCGGCGAGGCGTTGCCGACCACCTGCTCGGTGAACTCCAGCCGGTAGCCGCTGGTGCCCAGCACCTCGTGGATCCGCTCCAGGACGGCGGGCGCCCGCATCCCCGGCGGTACGCGGCAGTCCACGTGCAGGCGAGCCCGCTCGGGGATCACGTTCATCTGGTCGGACGCGTCGACCATCGTGGGGGCGAACGTCACCCGCAGCATCGCCTCGACATCGGGCGCGAAGTCGGGCGCGCGCTCGGACAGCGCGGCGAGCGCAGCCGCCGGGTCGCCGTCGAGGCCCAGCTCCGCCAGCAGGTGTTCGGCCGGCGGCGTCAGGTCCCAGCCGGGCCGGCGCGTGGCGAGCGCGTCGAGCAGCGGGCCGAGCTTCAGCAGGGCGTTGTCGGCGATCATCGGCATCGCCGCGTGCCCGGCGGTGCCGTCCGCGGTGAGCGTGAAGCGAAACACGCCCTTCTCGCCCACCGAGACCGCGTAGAAGCGGTCGTCCGCTACGGCGAAGGACTCGCCCGCGCCCTCGTTCAGGAGGTAGTCGCAGCGCACCAGCTCGGGGCGCGCTGAGGTGAGCCACGCTGCTCCGGTGCCGTCCACCTCCTCGTCGGAGACGGAGATCACCAGCAGGTCACCGTGCTCGGGACGCCACCCCTCTCGCGCGAGCGAGCACGCCGCGACCGCCTCCGCCGCGGTCTGCGACTTCATGTCGAGCGCGCCACGGCCCCAGACGCAGCCCTCGTCGAGAGCCCCCGACCAGGGATCGTGACGCCAGCCGGCTGGGTCGGCCACGACCGTGTCCACGTGCGACAGCAGGCCGAGCGTTGGTCCGGGGCCTCGTCCGCGCAGGCGCGCCACGAGGTTCGGGCGCTCGGGGTCGGGGCCGAGCAGCGAGACCTCGAGTCCGGCCTGCTCCAGCAGCCCGGCGAGGTACTCCTGCGCGGGGCGCTCGTTGCCCGGCGGGTTGACCGTGTTCATGCGCACCAGCCGCTGGAGGACCGCGACGGCCTCGTTCTGGAGCGCTTCGGGCATGCCGCGCGCGAGTCTTGCACGAGCGGGCGGCTCCCTGACGCGCAGGAGCCGCCCGCACCGCTGCCTCCCTAGCCGTCGTTGCCGGAGGGGTTGTCGTCGGCGCCGCCCTTGCCGCCGCCGTGCTTGCCACCACCCCCGGAGCGCTCGACGGAGAGCGCCACCCAGGCGCCGTTCTTCTGCTTGACGGTCGCCTCGATGTTCTTGGCGCCGGCCTTCAGGCCAGCGAATCCTCCGACCCGCTCGAAGCGGGTGTTGCCGGTCACCTTGATGCGCACGGTGCCGCGCTCGACGTCGTTGAGGCGGAACGTGCGGGCGTCGCGGTTGACGGACACAACGGTGCCCTCGAAATGGCGGGCCGCTGCCGTCGCGCTCCGCTCGGGGGCTGCGCCCGCGACGGTCGCCGAGAAAGCGGTCACCGCGACCGCTAGAACCGCGATGAATCCGATCAGCTTCATGTCATACCTCCGGTTGCTTGCCACTCACCTCATCCTTGCCCTGTGGCGGCAAGCCCCGGCCAAGCGCCGGGATAAGCGTTGGTAAAGCCGGTGCCTAGGAGTTGCGCGCGAGCGCCAACAAGCTCTCGTGGTCCTCGCGGCAGGCCGGGCAACCGTCCAGGTGGGCTCCCATGCCCGGCACTTCGGCCTCGGCGTCGCGGCCCGCGAGCTCAGCGTCCACATAGCGATCAAGCTCCTGGAAGCACTGCTCGCAGGTCAGCTCTGGGCCGGCCGGCCCGAGCAGCGCCCTGATGACTTCCCGCTCCTCGCTCATCCCACAGCTCCCTCTATGTCCAGGCCTTGATCGGACAGGCAGCGGCGCAGCTTCTGCCGCGCGTCGTGCAGCGTCTTGTACAGCGCTCCCCGCGTGGTGTCGAGGTGCTCCGCCAGCACGTCGATCGGAACGCCGGTGAGCGTGATGGCCACGAGCACCTCGCGCTGGTGGGGCGTGAGCTGCTCGTCGATCGCGATCCGCAGCGCAGCGAACAGCTCGCGCGTCTCGGCCTCGTCGTGCGGCGATGTCCAGCCGCCGGCGATGGCCTCCCACGAGGCGGGCTCCAGCGGCACCTCGCGACCCTGCCAGCTCAGCTTGCGCAGCCTGACCGCCGCCTCGAGCAGCGCGAACTTGTAGGCCCAGGTGGTGAAGCGGCTCGCCCCGCGGAAGTCGTCGAGCTTGGCGAGGACCGCCACCAGCGCGTCGTCGGCGCTCTGCGTGGCCAGGTCGTCGAGCGAGCCGCCGCGCAGGTGCGGGAGGCCGGCTCGCCGGCGGGCGACCTCGAAGCGGGTGGCGCGCAGCAGCAACGCGTGCAGCCGAGCGACCGCGGCGTCGCGCCGCGAGCCATCCTCACGCAGGGCGTCGAGCCACTCGCGTGAATCCGTGTCGACTGTCCTGACCTCCACCGGGACGACGGTAGACGTTGCCATCGACAGCTTTGCGTCCGCGCGGCTCTGCTTCTTACGCCCGTAAGAACTGGCGCCGAGGCGACGCCAAGCTCGACATGACCGCACACGCACACACCCAGTCCGTATCCGCAACCGTCCACTCCGACCGCCTCGCCGAGCCCGGCTACCAGGCCTACCTGCTGCTGCGGGTGGTGTTCACCGTCGCGCCGATCCTGTTCGGGCTGGACAAGTTCGCCGGCGTCCTCGTCGATTGGGACGGGTATCTCGCGCCCTGGATCAACGACATCGTGCCCGGCAGCGCGGCCGACGCGATGTACGCCATCGGCGTGATCGAGATCGCCGCGGGCCTGATCGTCGCGGCAGCCCCCCGCTTCGGAGCACCGCTCGTGGCCGCGTGGCTCGGCGGGATCATCTTCAACCTGCTCACCTACTCCGGCTTCTACGACATCGCCCTGCGCGATTTCGGCCTGCTGGTCGGCGCGCTGGCGCTGTGGCGGCTGAGCGTGGAGTACGCGGGGCGTGATTGACGCGCCCGCGTGCGGGCACCAGCGGCCCGATGAAGATCGGCTACTTCCTGTCCTCGGAGGAGAACGGCCCCGCCGACCTGGTTGCCCAGGCGCGGGCGGCGGAGGAGGCCGGCTTCCACGGCCTCTGGATCTCCGACCACTACCACCCGTGGAACGACGAGCAGGGCCAGTCGCCGTTCGTGTGGGCCGTGATCGGAGCGCTGTCCGAGGCAACCTCCCGGGTGCCGGTGACCACGGCCGTCACGTGCCCCACGGTTCGCACGCACCCAGCGGTGATAGCCCAGGCCGCCGCCACCGCGGCCGCGATGCTGCCGGGCCGCTTCAACTTCGGCGTGGGCACTGGCGAGGCGCTCAACGAGCTGGTCGTGGGCCACGACTGGCCCGAGGCCACTGTCCGCCTGGAGATGCTCGAGGAGGCGATCGGGGTGATCCGTGAGCTGTGGACCGGTGAGGCCGTGAGCCACGAGGGCAAGCACTACCGCGTGCGGCACGCGCGCATCTACACGCTGCCCGAGCGGCCGCCGCCGATCCTGGTGTCGGGCTTCGGGCCGAAGTCGGTCGAGCTCGCCGGTCGCGTGGGCGACGGGTACGTGACGACCATGCCGGACGCGTCGCTGGTCGAGCGCTACCGCGCCGCCGGCGGCGAGGGCCCGGTGCACGCCGGCACGAAGGTCTGTTACGGCAGCGACGAGGCCGAAGCGCGCCGCACCGCGCACCGGCTCTGGCCGAACGAGGTGCTGCCGGGCGAGCTGGCACAGGTCCTGCCCACACCCGAGCACTTCGAGCAGGCCGCGTCGCTGGTGACCGAGGACATGGTCGCCGAGGCGGTGCCGTGCGGGCCGGACCTCGAGCGCCACATCGAGTCGATCCAGGAGTACGCCGACGCGGGCGTGGACGAGCTCTACATCCAGCAGATCGGCGGCGGTCACGCCCAGTTCTTCGAGGCCTACGCGCGCGAGGTGCTCCCGCGGTTCACCTAGGATGCCGCCCGTGAGCGGCGACGACCGGATCTCGCTGGCCGGCAGCGGGGGACAGCTCAGCGTGCGCGTCTGGCCGCACCCGGCGGCGGGGCGGGTGGTCGTGCTGTCGCACGGCTACGGGGAGCACATCGGGCGCTACGAGCACGTCGCCGCCGCGCTCGTCGACCGCGGCGCCGTGGTGTACGGGGCCGATCACCTCGGCCACGGCGAATCCGAGGGCGAGCGAGTGCTGATCGGCGACTTCGATCCGGTCGTGGAGGATCTGCACGCCGTCGTGCGCCTGGCGCGCGAGCGGCACCCGGAGCTGGCGGTGGTGCTCGTCGCGCACTCGATGGGCGGTCTGATCGGGGCTCGCTACGCGCAGCTCCACCGGGACGAGCTGGCCGGGCTGGTGCTGTCCGCGCCGGCGATCGGCCTGGCCCCGGTGCTGGCCGACTGGCTGGCCGCCCCAGAGCTCCCCGATGACCCGATCGACGTGGCCGTGCTCTCCCGCGACGCCTCGGTGGGCGAGGCCTACGCCAACGACCCGCTCGTGTGGCACGGCGGCTGGAAGCGCCCGACGCTGGAGGCCTTCCACCGGGCGAACGAGGCCGTGGACGCCGGGCCGGGCTTCGGCGACCTCCCGGTGCTCTACATCCACGGCGAGGCTGACGAGCTGGTGCCGCGGGCACTGGCCCAGCCGGCGGCGGAGCGATTGCGGGGCGAGGACTACACGGAGCGGATCGTGGCCGAGGCGCGCCACGAGACCTTCAACGAGCTCGATCGCGACGAGACGATCGGCTGGGTGGCGGACTTCGCCGAGCGCGTGACCGCACGCTAGGGCGGGCCGAACCGCCGCGCCTTCTCGTAGAGTGCACGCAGATCCCGGTGGTTCCTTGCTTTGCGTGGGACCACTGCCCTTCACTGTTGGGAAGGCGCGGCAACCCGAGTGCTGCTCCGGCCGGCCAAATCGACTGGGCAAGTGAGCGGACCATGCCGGGATTCGAGTTTCGCTACCGATTGGATGGTGGTCAGGCGACCGTCCGGAGCTTCGTGTTCAAGAACACGGAGACACTGAGTCGTGGCGACCTGGTGAACTTCGAGGAGAGCCAGGTCGATCTCGGGGCCTGCGGCGATACCGCCCTGCTCGGATGCGCCCTCGAGACGCTCGACGGCGAGGGGGGCAAGACCTACGTGCGGGTGATCACCGACGCCGACGCCGTATACGCCGTGGAAGACCCCAACGCCCGCACGGCCGGCGACCACCTCGATCTGACCAGTTCGACCAACGGCCAAGGCGTCGCGACGAGCGCGGGCTCGGAGTTCACCGTGGTGCTCGACTCGCCCGCCGACGAGGAGACGCTCGTGCGGATCAACGTCGAATCCCATCACCAGGTCGGCCCCAAGGACGGACTCGGGCGGCAGGTCGGCGGTGATCTCAACGCGGCGGTCGCGCGCGCCGTCGTCCGGTTCCACCGGGAGGAAACCGGCCGCGGCCCCAACAAGGCCCGGGCGTTCTACCGCGACGACATCATCGTGGTCGTGCTCGAGGATCTGATGACCCAAGCCGAGCGGAGCCTGGTCGCGCGCGGCGAGTACGAGGCCGTCATGAACATGCGAGCGGCGCTCCAGCGCTCCATACACACCGACCTGGTCGGCGTGATCGAGCAGATGACCGGGGCATCGGTGCGGGCGTTCATGAGCAGCAACAACCTCGACCCCGACATCGCGGTCGAGGTGTTCGTCCTCGACCAGCCGATCGGCGAGGGCAGGCCGCCCGGCGCCTAGGCGCGTGCCGGCGTCGAGGCGCCCGGTACCCGGTCCAGCACGAAGAGCTCCACGAGCATGTCCGGGTCGAGGTGGTTGGAGCTCATGAACGCCTTGACCTTCGCGCCAGTCAGTCCCTCGACGATCGCCACGAACTCGTCGCGCAGCGCGGTCTGCAGCGCCTGGCGGAGATCGATGACCGCGTCCGCCCTGCCGACCGCCTTCAGCGCCTGCTCCGGCTTGGTCAGGGCGTCCTCCAGCACCACGACGACCAGCTCGTCGCGGTAGAAGGCGCGCGCGTGGGCCGGGCCGCGGCCCATCTCCGCGCGGTAGTAGCGGACGACCGAGCGCGCCAGTGCGGCGTTCAGCTCTCCGCCGGTCAGCCGCAGGAGCCCGGTGTCGTCCTCGATCGTGCGGTGGTGGCTGCCGCTGATCCGCAGCAGGGTGTCGCCATCGGCCGGTGAGTCGGCGATCACGGTGAACTCGGACGCCGGGTGCGGCGCCACGCCCTGCGCGCCGCTGGCCCCCGCGAGGGCGAGGGTGTCGTCCTTCGAGCGCGGCTCACCGTCGGCGACGGCATAGACCGCGTCGGGGTCGGTGATCACCAGAACGGCCGTTTCGGCCGCCGAGTCCTCCTGGCTGTCCAAGGCGATCCCGAGCAACCGGTCACCCGCCGCCCCGGGGGAAACGAAGCCGCCCTCGTACTTGACCATGTCACCGCGCGCGACCGCTTCCGCGCCGGGGCACGGGAGACTGCGGACCGTCGGCGGTCCCCCGCCCAGCCGGTGCTTGAAGCGAAATCCGGGCATTCGGCACAAGGGCGCGATCCCGCAGGCAGGAAGGCGCCCGTCGCGGCCAGCCTACTTCGGCTGCCCGGCTGTGCCTAGCTCACCCGCAGCCGGTGTTGTTCCCGCAGCTCGAGCACGTGTAGCACGAGCCGGTGCGCTGCATCATGCCTCCGCACTGGGCGCACGCCGGGCCCAGGTCGAGGCCGGCCAGCTTGGCCGGGATCGCCGGGGGCTCGTCCGTCAGCGCTGACGTCGCGGGCCTGGGCTCGCTCGACGCCCTCGGCCCCGGCCGCGCCGGTGAGCCGTTGCCACCGTTCGGCGCGCCGTTGCCGCCGTTCGTGCCGTTGGTCGGCTCGGCCTCCGGCGGTCCCGCGGTGTCACCGCGCATCAGCGCCTCCTGGGAGGCCTTGCGCGCCCTCACCTCGGGCGTGAGGATGCCGAGCTCCTCGTGCAGGTCCGCGTCGCCGTAGCGGGCGGCCAGCCAGCGCATGATGTAGTCGGGCATCGACTTGGCGAACGGGATCTCCGGGTTGCCCGTGTACCCCTCCGGCTCGAAGCGCACGAACGCGAACTTGCGGACCAGCGTCTCGAGCGGCACGCCGTACTGGAGCCCGATCGAGATCGCCGTGGCGAACGCGTTCATCATGCCCTTGATCGTGGAGCCTTCCTTGCCGACGTCGGTCAGGAAGATCTCGCCGAGCGTGCCGTCGTCGTACTCGCCGGCCGTGAGGTAGCCCTCGTGACCGCCGACCGAGAACTTGTGCGTGAGCGACTGGCGCTCGCGCGGCATGCGCCGGCGGACCGGACGCGCCGGCTCCTCGGCCTCGACCGGGACGTTCTTCTTGTCACCCGCGTCCGTCCTGAGCGCCTGCGCGGTCTTGGAGCCGTCGCGGTAGATCGCGAGCGCCTTCAGCCCGAGCTTCCAGCCCTCGCTGTACACGCCGGCGATGTCCTCGGCCGTGACCGACTCCGGCAGGTTGACGGTCTTGGAGATCGCGCCCGACAGGAACGGCTGTGCCGCGGCCATCATCTTGATGTGGCCCATCGGCGAGATGGCTCGCTCGCCCACGGCCACGTCGAACACCGACAGGTGCTCGTCCAGCAGGCCGGGCGCTCCGACGATCGTCGCGTTCGCGGCCAGGTGCGCCTCGATCGTCTCGATCTGCTCGGGCGAGTAGCCGAGCGTCTGCAGCGCGAGCGGCACCGTGCGGTTGACGATCGTCATCTGCCCGCCGCCGACCAGGTCCTTGAACTTGACCAGCGAGAAGTCGGGCTCGATGCCGGTGGTGTCGCAGTCCATCAGGAACGAGATCGTCCCGGTGGGCGCGAGCACCGTGGCCTGCGCGTTGCGGTAGCCGTTGCGCTCGCCGACCTCGACCGCCTCGTCCCAGACGCGCCGGGCCGCTCCCAGCAGCTCGGTGTCCGAGCACATCTCGCCCTCGATCGCGTACGCCGCGTCGCGGTGCTTGCGCATCACGTGGTTGTGCGGGTCGCGGTTCTCGACATAGCGGTCGTAAGGGCCCATGGCGCCGGCGATCTCCGCGGACGTGCGGTAGGCGCGCCCGGTCATCACGGCGGTGATCGCCCCGGCGAGCGTGCGGCCCTCGTCCGAGTCGTAGGCCAGGCCGTTCGCCATCAGCAGCGCGCCCAGGTTGGCGTAGCCGAGCCCGAGCTGGCGGAACGCCCGCGCGTTCTTGCCGATCTCCTCGGTGGGGTAGCTCGACGGCGAGACGACGATCTCCTGAGCGAGGATCACGACGTCGACCGCGTGCTCGAAGGCATCGTCGTCGAAGCTGGCGTCGGGGCGGCGGAACTTCATGAGGTTGAGCGACGCGTGGTTGCTGGCCGAGTCGTCGACGTGCATGTACTCCGAGCAGGGGTTGGACGCGTTGATGCGACACGAGTTCGGGCAGGTGTGCCACTCGTTGATCGTGGTGTCGTACTGGACGCCCGGTTCGGCGCAGCGCCACGCGGCGTCGGCGAGCTGGGTGAGCAGGTCGCGGGCGTCGACGCGCTCGACCACGGCGCCCTCCACGCGCCCGGTCAGTT
>JAXDIH010000005.1:0-3248 GCA_034664105.1 Thermoleophilaceae bacterium | reverse complement strand
ACGTGCTCTGCGAGAAGCCGCTCGCGCGCACCGCCGAGGAGGCGCGCGCGATGCGCGACGCCGTGGAGCGCGCCGGCGTGGTGAACATGGTCGCCTTCAACTACCGCCGCACGCCGGCCGTCGCGCTCGCGCGCAGGCTGATCGAGGAGGGCGAGCTGGGCACGATCCGCAACTTCCGCGGTACGTATCTGCAGGACTGGTCGAACGACCCCGACCTCCCCCTGTCCTGGCGCTTCGAGCGCTCGATCGCGGGCTCGGGCGCGCTGGGCGACATCGCCACGCACGTCCTCGACTTCGCCCGCTACCTCGTGGGTGAGATCGCGGCCGTCAACTCGATGATGCAGCGCTACATTCCCGACCGCCCTATCCAGCAGGGTGGCGCCGACCAGCTGGCGGGCGCCCAGAAGCAGGCCGACGCCCCGCGCGGCGAGGTTGACGTGGACGACGAGGTCATGACGATGCTGCGCTTCACCGACGGCGCGGTCGGCTCGATCGAGGCCACACGGGCCGCGCACGGTCGCAAGAACTTCCTCACGTTCGAGATCCACGGCGACAAGGGCTCGGTCGCGTTCGACTACGAGCGCCGCGACGAGCTCCAGTTCTTCTCGACCGCGGACCCGGCCGACAGGCAGGGCTTCCGCACGATCCTGACCGGCCCCGCGCACCCCTACGGCGAAGCGCTGTGGCCCATCCCCGGGCTCGGCATCGGCTACGGCGAGACCAAGATCGTGGAGTGCCACGACCTCATGCAGGCGATCGCCGAGTCGGGCCAGGTGTCGCCTTCGTTCGAGGACGGCTACCGCATCGCGCTGATCAGCGACGCGATCGCGGCGTCCGCCGAGCAGGGCGGCTGGGTCGAGGTGGCGACGGACGACAGAGCGCCCGCGTGACCGAGGCGCTCCTGCGAATGAGCGGGGTCGGCAAGTCCTTCAGCGGCGTTCCCGTGCTGCGCGACGTCGACTTCGAGCTGCTCCCTGGCGAGGTGCACGCGCTGCTGGGCGGCAACGGTGCCGGCAAGTCGACGCTGATGAAGATCCTCCAGGGCGTCTACAAGCTCGACAGCGGCACGATCGAGCTGGACGGCGATCCCGGCATCGCGATGATCTTCCAGGAGTTCAGCCTGATCCCGACGCTCACCGTCGCCCAGAACGTCTTCCTGCACCGCGAGCCGCGCAACCGCGCCGGGCTGCTGGACGACCGCCTCATGGTCGAGCGCACGCGCGAGGTGCTGCGCGACATCGGCGTGGACATCGACCCGCGCCGGCGCGTCTCCCAGCTCGGCACGGCCGGCTGGCAGCTGGTGGAGATCGCCAAGGCGCTCTCCCAGGACGCCCGCATCCTGATCATGGACGAGCCGACCGCCTCGCTGGCCGCGGCCGAGGTGGAGAACCTGTTCGCGATCATCGAGCGGCTCAAGCAGCGCGGCATCGCGATCGTCTTCATCACGCACCGCCTCGAGGAGGTGATCGCGGTGGCCGACCGCGTCACCGTGCTGCGCGACGGCGCGCGGGTCGCGACCCAGGCCACCTCGGAGCTGGACATGGAGTCGCTGATCGAGCTGATCGTCGGGCACGCCGTCGCGCTCCAGGAGCGCCCGCCCTCGACCGTGCGCGAAGGGGCGCCGCTGCTGTCGCTGCGCGGGGTGAGCGCGGGCGATCGCCTGCACGACGTGGATCTCGACCTGCACCCCGGCGAGGTGCTCGGCGTGGCCGGGCTGATGGGCAGCGGGCGCAGCGAGCTGGCCCGGGCCGTGTTCGGCATCGACCGCATGACCGCCGGCACCGTGGAGGTGCGCGGCGAGCCGGTGCGGATCCGCCACCCGCGCGACGCGGTGGCGCACGGCATCGTGCTCGTGCCCGAGGACCGGCGCCGGCAGGGCCTGGTCCTGAGCCACAGCGTGCGCGACAACCTCACCGTGACGCTGCTGCGGCGCATGGCGCACGGCGGCTTCCTCGACGACTCGGCGCTGGACGAGGCGGCGCGCGCGGAGGTCGAGCGGCTGGACATCAGGCTGCGCTCGCTGCGCGCCCCAGTCCGGCGGCTGTCCGGCGGCAACCAGCAGAAGGTGGTGCTGTCGAAATGGCTGGCCACCGAGCCCGACGTGCTGATCCTCGACGAGCCGACAGTCGGCGTGGACATCGCCACGCGGTCTGAGATCGTGCAGCTGGTGCGGGGGCTGGCTGCGGAGGGCAAGGGCATCATCGTGATCTCGTCGGAGCTGGCCGAGCTACTCGCGCTGGCCGACCGCCTGATCGTGCTGCGCGAGGGCCACGTGGACCGCGTGGTCGATCGCAGCGAAGTGACCAGCGAGCCCGAGCTCCACCGGCTGGTCCAGGAGCGGGCGGCATGAGCGCGATCACCGGACTGCTGCGCCGGCGCGTGGGCGGCCCCGACGGCGGGCTCGACTTCGATTGGCGCCAGTACGTCCTCTACATCGGCTTCATCCTGCTGTTCGCGGTCTTCGCGATCACGCTCAACGACGACGGCTTCACGACGTCGGACAACCTGCTCAACATCGTGCGCCAGACGGCCACGATCTCCGTGATGGCGGTGGCCGTGACGTTCGTGATCGGCGCCGCCGAGATCGACCTGTCGGTCGGCGCCGTGGCGGGCCTGTCGTCGGTGATCACCGCGATGGCGATCGACTCCATGGGGGTCCCCGGCGGGATCGCGGCCGGACTCGGAGTCGGAGTGCTGGTCGGCTGCATCAACGGCGCGCTCGTGACGTTCATCGGGATCCCGTCGTTCCTGGTCACGCTGGGCATGCTCGGCATCGCCCACGGCACCGCGCAGTGGGTGACCGACTCGGCGCCGCAGCCGATCCTCGAGGACACGTTCAACAACGTCTTCGGCTCTGGCGACTTCGGCCCGATCCCCTCGCTCGTGCTGTGGACGCTGGCGGCGGTGATCGTCGGGCACATCGTGCTGCGCCACACCTCGTTCGGACGCGGCGTGCTGGCCACCGGCGGCAACGAGGAGGCCGCGCGCTTCAGCGGCATCTCCACCCGCCGCATCAAGTTCACGGTGATGGTGCTCTCCTCGGCCGCCGCTGCCGTGGCCGGGATGCTCTACGCGGGGCGGCTGCAGTCGGGGCGCTTCCAGTGGGGCGAGGGCGACGAGCTGTCGGTGATCGCCGCGGTGATCCTGGGCGGCACGAGCCTGTTCGGAGGGCGCGCCTCCGTGATCGGCGCGCTGCTCGGGTCGCTGATGATCGGGCTGATCAACAACGGCCTGATCCTGATGGGCCT
>JAXDIH010000221.1:0-8196 GCA_034664105.1 Thermoleophilaceae bacterium | reverse complement strand
CTAGGGGTACAGATCCCCGGCTTCGCCGACGACGAAGACCGCCGCCACGGGGCAGTTTCCGGCTGCCGCGATCACGTCGTCCAGCGGCGCTCCGTCGGGATCCACCACCACGGCCTTGTCCTCGTCGTCCAGCTGGAAGACGTCAGGGGCCGTGTCCACGCAGTCGCCCGAGCCGATGCAGAGCGCGCGGTCGACGGTGATCTCGATGCGGTTGACCTGCGACAGCGGCACGTCAGTGGCGCCGGCGGACCAGCACGAAGGCGAGCAGCGCGGCGATCAGGACCAGCGGCATCAGTGTGCGCGGGTCCGGTCCGCTGCGCTCGTCGGCGTAGCGCTCCCCGCCGGCCGGCATCGGGAACTCCTCCGCGGCCAGCACGTCGTGGGGCGGGTCGAAGCGGTTCGGATCGGGCGGCAGGCGCTCGTCGCGCGTCCCGATGCCGAACTCGTCGGCGGCCAGGATGTCGTGCGGCTGCTCCAGTCCCGTGGGATCCACGGGCATATCGCCTTGCCGGGGTTCGCGGTCGGTCATCGTCCCTATCGTTCCAGATCGATGGATCAGGGCACACAGGTCGAGCTGGAGGCCGCGGCTTTCCGCAGGTTGGTTGAGCACCTGCGCGAAAGGACCGATGTACAGAACATCGACCTGATGGAGCTGGCCGGCTTCTGCCGCAACTGCCTCTCGCGCTGGTACCGGGAGGCGGCCGAGGAGCGCGAGGTGGAGCTGACCGATCCGCAGGCGCGAGAGATCGTCTACGGAATGCCCTACGAAGAGTGGAAGTCCGAGCACCAAACCTGACCCGTCTCCTGCTCGCCGCCGCGTGCCTGGCTGCGCTCGCCGGCTGCGTCAACGGCGCGGCCGCCAAGGACAGCGGCGCGCCCGCCGAGGTGGTGCTCACGCCCGAGACGGGCGCGCAGGGACGGGCCGCCGCCGCGGACCGCGCCGTCAAGGCCGAGCAGCGCTCGGCCGCCCGCGCGGTCGAGCTGCGCGGGGCCGGCGCCGCGCCCCCCGCCGGCGGCGCGGTCGACGACGCCCCGAGCCCGGGCGCTCCCAGCGACTCCGAGGTACGTACCGAGCTGCGCGAGGCGCGCGCCGCGCTGGCGAGCTTCCGCCAGTACCTCAACACGACAGCCTTCCTCCCGACCGGCCCTCGCGCGCGAGTCCAGCCGGATGGCTCGGCGATTGCGCCCGAAGACGCGCCGGACGTGGTCAAGCGCGTGATCCTGGCCGGCAACGCGATCGCCAAGTTCCCCTACAAGTGGGGCGGCGGCCACGGGGCCTGGCGCGACAACGGCTACGACTGCTCCGGCTCGGTCTCGTTCGCGCTCGCGGCGGCGGGCCTGCTCAACCGCCCGCTCACCTCGGGTCTGTTCATGGGCTACGGCGAGCCCGGCCCGGGTGAGTGGATCACGATCTACGCCAACGACGGCCACGTGTTCATGCTGGTGGCCGGCCTGCGCTTCGACACCAGCGGCCAGGGCCGCGCCGGCACCCGCTGGCAGGAGGCGCCCCGCACCGTGAGCGGGTTCGCGGTGCGCCACATCCCGGGTCTCTAGGCCCGGCTCGCCGCTCGCCGCTCACCGCTCGCCGTCCAGCTCGGCCGGCACCAGCTCCAGCTCCATGGCGCGCCCGGCGCGCAGCACGCGCACGCTCACCGGCACCCCGATCACGTCGGCGGACATCAGGCGCTGCAGGTCCTCGACGCGCGTGACCTGCGCGTCGTTCACGGCCAGGATCAGGTCCTCGGGACGCAGCCCGCCGCGGGCGGCCGGGCTGTCCTCGACCACCTCGACCACCTCCACGCACGTCGAGCTGCCCGCGGCGGCGCGCGCCTGCGGCGGGACCGGGCGCGGGCCTCCGGCCACGCCGATGTACGCGCGGCGAACGCGGCCGTCGCGCATCAGCTGGGCGACGACCTGCTGGGTGGTGTCGTTCATCGGGACCGCCAGGCCCAGGCCCACGCCGGCCACCGCGGTGTTGATCCCCACCACGCGCCCGCGCGAGTCGGCCAGGGCGCCGCCGGAGCTGCCGGGGTTGAGCGCGGCGTCGGTCTGGATCACGTTGTCGATGATGCGCCCCGCGCCGCGCGAGCGGGCGGGCAGCGAGCGCCCGAGCGCCGACACAACGCCGGCCGTCACGGAGCCGCCCAGGCCGTGGGGGTTGCCGATCGCGACCACGAGCTGGCCCACGCGCAGCCGCTCGGCGTCGCCGAGCGTGGCCGGCGCCAGCTCCTCGTCGTCCGCCCGCAGCACGGCCAGGTCCGAGAGCGGGTCGCGGCCGACCACCTCGAAGCGGGCGTCGCGACCGTCGGCGAAGGTGGCCCGTCCGCCGCTGACGCGTCGACCGACCACGTGCGCGTTGGTCAGCAGGAAACCGTCCTCGGTAAGCGCGACCGCGCTGCCGGCGCCCGTAGGCATCTGGCCGCCGCGCACGCGCTGCATCACCCGCAGGCTCGCCACCGACGGTCCGACTCGCTCCGCCACCGCGATGACCGCGTGCGAGTAGGCGTCGAGCGCCTCCGCCTCGGCGCGATCGACGGGCGGTGAGGCGTCCTTGACGGCGCTCATGCCGCCGCCCCGCTGGCCTCGAACTCGGCCTTGACGGGACGCTCCTCGGTGCCGCGCACCACCGTCAACTCGAGCGAGCCTCCGCCGGCCACCG
This sequence comes from Thermoleophilaceae bacterium, assembly GCA_034664105.1. Lineage (GTDB taxonomy): Bacteria > Actinomycetota > Thermoleophilia > Solirubrobacterales > Thermoleophilaceae > JACVRW01. The sequence goes on along the minus strand of JAXDIH010000221.1, from coordinate 5,537 downwards.
AGTCGAGCACCTCGTAGAGCGCGTCAACGGTGGCGAGCTCCGTGCCGTTCGCGGCGGCCAGCAGGTCGCCGGTCTCGATGCCCGCGGCGGCCGCCGGGCTGCCGTCCTCGACGGCGCGCACCAGCAGGCCCGGCCGCTCCGGCAACCCGACCGCTCGGCGCATCCGGCGCGCGGCTCGCGGCGGGGCCACCGCCACGCCGAGCCGGGGAGATGCCGGCGCCTCGCCACGCGCCAGCCCGGCAACGCGCTGCTTGACGGCGGCCGTCGCCGGTACCGCGACGATCAGGCCGCCCTCGAGTCGCAGGGCGTTGAGCCCCAGCAGCCGGCCCTCCACGTCGACGAGCGGCCCGCCCGACGAGCCGCGCGGCAGCGGAGCGGTGTGCTCGATGGCACCGGCCACGCGTCGTCCGCGCGGGCCGCGGAAGCTGCGGTCCTCGGCAGCCACGAAGCCGAGCGTCGTCCTCAGCCCGCGTCCGCCCGGGTTGGCAAGCGCCAGCACCGGCGTCCCCACCCCGGGCGCGTCGCCCGGCTCCCAGGTAACCGGCGCGGCGTCACCGGTGTCGACCGAGAGGACGGCGAGATCGAGGTCCGGGTCGGCTCCGGTCCACTCGCCGGTCTCGCGGCGGCCGTCCGCGAACACGACGGTCACCTGCTCGCCCCTGACGTTGTGGGCGTTGGTCAGCACCTGCCCGTCCCCGATGACCACCCCCGAGCCGAGGCCCCAGCCGCGCCCGAGCCCCACGACCGACGGGCCGATGCGCTGGGCGGTTGCGGCGATCGTCTCCTGCAGCGAAGTCAGCACTTCCATCTGGTCACTCCCTTGTGACTTGCGAATTGCAAGTGACTACCGTACCAGGCGTGCAAAGTAGGCTTGCGGCAGTGACCGAGCCCGCGCCAACGCCGCTCGCGGCGGCGCTCGACAGCGTCGGCGATCGCTGGACGCTGCTCCTGATCGAGGCCCTGCTCGACGGTCCCAGGCGGTTCGGCGACCTGCAGGAGTCGGTCCCCGGAATCGCTCCGAACGTGCTTTCGCAGAGGCTGCGCCGCCTCGAGGGCGAGGGCCTGGTGCTGGCCCAGCCCTATTCCGAGCGCCCCCAGCGGTTCGTGTACGAGCTGACCGCCTCCGGACACGAGCTGGCCGGAGCGCTGCGGCTGCTCGCGGCCTGGGGTGCGCGCCACCGCGAGGGCGCTGACCCGCCCCGTCACGACGCCTGCGGCACGCCCGTCGAGGTGCGCTGGTGGTGCCCGACCTGCGAGCGGCCGGTGGAAGACGACGAGACGGCCGACCTGCACTACGCCTGACTGGCCTCTAGATCGCCGCACTTGCAGGGCAATCCGCTACCTTGACCCCTCTGGACGACCAGCCCACACGCCGTCTCGATCCTCGAGAGCGGCCGCCGGGCGGGCCGCCGCGCAGGTACGACCAGCGCGAGGCGGACTCCGTCTACAAGCGCCGCCGCATGGTGGCCGCGGGAGCGGCCGCCGTTCTGCTGCTGCTCTTGATCGTGGTGATCGCCAGCGCCGGCGGCGACAGCGAGCCCAAGCCGTCGCCCACGGACCTCGGCGTGCCCACCACGCCCGAGAACCTGGGCACCGACCGCACGAACACCGACAAGACGAACACGGACACCACGGATACCCAGGCCACGCCCACCACGCCCACGACCTCTCCGTCGCCGGGCGGCGGCACGGTTACTCCGACCGCACCGAGCCAGGGCACCGGAGGCGGAACCGGTCAGCCGGCCGCGCCGCCACAGGGCGGCGAAGGCGGCGGCGCGGTGGCTCCCTCCTCGCCCTAGCTCTCCGGATCCGGTCGGCGGCGGGCCCGCTTCACGTCGCTGCGCCGGCGCTTCGCGTCCATCCGCTTGCGCCGTGAGGCCGCCGTCGGCGTGGTGGCCCGCCGCGGGCGCCGCACCGTCAGCGCCGAGGCCAGCCGCGCGCGCAGGCGCTGCAGGGCCAGCTCGCGGTTGCGCGTCTGGCTGCGGGTGTCCTGAGCGGTCGCCCTGACCACCGGCCCGAGGCGCGCGATCAGCCGCCGCTTCTGCTCCTCGTCCAGCGCCCGCGAGGCCTCGACGTCGAACACCGCCTCGACGCGCGAGGCGGTCACGTTGGCGTGCTGACCGCCGGGGCCGGAGGAGCGACTCGTCCTCAGCTCGACCTCCGACAGCGGCACCTCCACGCCGCGCCCGAGTTGGAGCGGATCGTCCACGTGGGCGCACGCTACCTACACGCGCCAAAGCCTCCCGCCGGGGGCGGCGGAGGCGTACCATCGGAGGCAGAGCGAAATGGTGGAAGTCGGCCTGGTGCTGGTTGTCGTCGGTGCCGCCCTGCTGGTGGCCGAAGCCCACTTGCCCGGCGGGGTCCTGGGGACCTTCGGCGGCATCGCCCTCGCTGGTGGCGCCGCGCTTGCGATCGCCGGGGCCGGGGGTGGAGTCGCTCTGGTGGTGGCCGCCGTGCTTGCCGCTCTGGCCGTGACCGCGGCGTGGGTGGCGGTGGCAGCACGGAAGTCGCTCGCCGCGGGCCGGCGGCAGATCGCCTCGGGCCGCGAGACGCTCAGAGGCCGCACCGGCGTGGTGCGCAACTGGAACGGCGACGGCGGCCAGGTGTTCGTGGACGGCGCGCTGTGGCGGGCGCGCCGGAGCTTGGCGGAGGAGGACGACCAGCTCGCCGCCGGCGACCCCGTGGTGGTGGAGGGCGTGACCGGGCTGACGCTCGCGGTGCGCCGGGCCGAGGAGTGGGAGGAGCCCTAGTGATCGAAGCCGTGTTGATCGTCCTGGTTGTTGTCCTCGTGGCGCTCGGCGTACTCGCCGGTGCATCCGTGCGGGTGCTGCGCGAGTACGAGCGCGGCGTGGTGTTCCGGCTCGGGCGGGTGATCAACCTGAAGGGCCCCGGCGTGGTGCTGCTGGTGCCCGGCGCGGATCGCATGGTGCGCGTGAGCCTCCGCACGGTCACGCTGCGCATACCGCCGCAGGAGGTGATCACCCGCGACAACGTGCCGGTGCGGGTGGCCGCCGTGGCGTACTTCCGGGTGATCGACCCCAGCCGCTCGGTGTTGGAGATCGAGGACTTCCAGGGGGCGACTCTTCAGATCGCCCAGACGACGCTGCGCTCGGTGCTCGGCAAGGCGGAGCTCGATGCGCTGCTGTCCCAGCGCGAGCGCCTCAACGAGAGCCTCCAGCAGATCATCGACGAGCAGACCGAGCCGTGGGGGATCAAGGTGTCGATCGTCGAGATCAAGGACGTGGAGATCCCCGAGTCGATGCAGCACGCGCTGGCGCGCCAGGCCGAGGCCGAGCGCAACCGGCGCGCCAAGGTCATCAACGCGGAGGGCGAGTTCCAGGCGGCCGACAAGCTCGCTCAGGCCGCCGACGTGATCGAGCCGAACCCGGTCACCATCCAGCTGCGTTACCTGCAGGCGCTGCAGGACATCAGTGGCAACCAGGCCTCGACGATCGTCTTCCCGCTGCCGCTCGACCTGCTGCGTCCGCTGCTCGAGTCGGGCGACGGGCGCGCGGCCCCGCCCGAGCCCAGCCCCTGACACACTGCCGCGATCATGCGAGCCGCGGTGGTTGGCCACGTCGAGTGGATCGAGTTCGGGCGCGTGGACCACGTGCCCGCCCCCGGAGAGATCGTCCACGTGAGCGACTCGTGGCAGGAGCCGGGCGGGGGAGGGGCCGTGGCCGCGGTGCAGCTCGCCAAGCTGGCAGGCGAGGCCACGCTGTTCACGGCGCTCGGCGACGACGAGCTGGGTCACCGCGCCCAGCTCGAGCTCGAGCAGCTGGGGCTGCGGGTGCACGCGGCCTTCCGCCGCGAGCCGCAGCGGCGCGGCTACGTGCACGTGGACGCGACGGGCGAGCGCACGATCACGGTCATCGGCGAGCGGCTCGGCCCGCGCGCCGAGGACCTGCTGCCCTGGGAGGAGCTGGACGAGACCGACGCCGTCTACTTCACGTCGGGCGACGCCGGGGCGGTCAGGCAGGCCCGTCGGGCCGGCGCCCTGGTGGCCTCGGCGCGCGGCTTGGAGACGCTCTCCGAGGCGGGGGTCGAGCTTGACGCGCTGGTGGCGAGCGCCAAGGACCCGGGCGAGCGCTACGCGGCCGGAGACCTGGAGCCGCCGCCCCGGCTGGTGGTGCGCACGGCCGGCGCGAGCGGCGGCGAGTACGAGGGCCGCAACGGCGAGCGCGGGCGCTGGGACGCCACGCCGCTGCCGGGGCCGGTGAGCGACCAGTACGGCTGTGGCGACAGCTTCGCCGCGGGCCTGACCTACGGCCTGGGCGCGGGGATGTCGATCGACGAGGCGCTGGAGCTGGGAGCTCGCTGCGGGGCGGCGTGCGCCACTGGCCGCGGTCCCTACGCCGGGCAGCTGCGCGCGGCCTAGGCCACGCGGCCGTCGGCCGGCTCGATCGGCAGCCCGTCCTTGACCCAGGCCTTGAGGCCGCCGGTGAGGTTGTGGGCGCTGTAGCCGGAGGCCGCGAACGCCTGGGTGGCGAGCGCCGAGCGCGCGCCGGAGCGGCAGTAGAACACGACCGGCCGGTCGCGGTCGATCGAGCCCGCGGAGCCGCCGAGCTGTTCCAGCTCGATGTGCACGTCGCCGGCGATCCGCCCCGCCTCGTGCTCGTAGGGCTCGCGCACGTCGACCAGCTGGGCGCCGCCATCGCCGATCAGGTCGGCGACCTCGCGGGGCGAGAGCTCCTCGGGCAGGTCGGCCATCGGTTCGAGGCTATCGAGCCAGCAGCCGCAGCCGCAGCAGGCGCCGGCGGGCGCGCGCCGCACGCCGGGCGCGGTACTGCCGGATGGTCACGCCGGCGGGGATGTCACTCGAAACCGGGAGGAAAGCCTGGTCGCGAATTTGCTGCGTGGTCGCGGTCATGCGGTCGTCCTTGCCGATCAGTTCGCCGCGGGGACTGGTGACCCTTTGTCGGCGCGGGCGCGCCGCCGCTGCGGCACACTGCCGCCCGTGCGTCTCCTGCTCGCGCTTGCCCTGCTGGCCGCCTTCCCCGCGGCGGCCGCCGCGTTGCCCTGCACGGCGGCCATCCGCGCGGGCGACGTCCGCGCTCAGCCCGGCCCGCCGTTGCGCTTCGGGATCGGACCGCTCGTACAGGCCGGCCAGGCGGGCGGCGGTCCGGCGGCGGCGGTTCCGGAGCAGCCGCGGCGCACCCACGAGGCGCTGGACCGGCTGCGCGCGCCGGGGCGTCCGTTCGTGCTGCGCCTGAACCGCTTCTTCTGGTCCGATCGAGAGGCGGGCTTTCGGCGCTACCTCGGGCTCGCCCGCCGCTTCGCGCGGCGCGGTTACCTGATCGAGTTGCAGGTGCGCTACCACCCCGACGAGTCGCAGGAGGGCGACCTGGCCGCGTGGCGTGCCCACGTGCGCGAGGTGGTACGGCGCTTCGGCGGCATCCGCGCCGTGATCTCCCTCCAGATCGCCAACGAGGTCAACCTCGCCGTCTCGCCCGACTCCTCGGATGGCGCCTACCGGCGTGCCCCCGAGGCGCTGGTGGACGGCGTGGTCGCCGCCAAGCGGGAGGCGCGCCGCCTCC
>JAXDIH010000200.1:0-4466 GCA_034664105.1 Thermoleophilaceae bacterium | reverse complement strand
GCAACGTGTTGCAGCCATCGCGTCCTTGCGCGTGGCGTTGGCGGCAAGGCTCAGGCGGTGGCCACGACGACCGGCAGCGGGCCGTCGAGCAGGAGGCCCAGCTGGTCGGCGGGCATGGGCCGCGCGTAGTAATAGCCCTGGCCGAGGGTGCAGCCGAGGGCCTGCAGCGCGCGCGCCTGGATGAGCGTCTCGACGCCCTCCGCGATCACACCGACGCGGAGCCCGCGGGCCATGCTGATGATCGCCTCGACGATGGTCGTGTCGTGATCCTCGGTGCCGATGTCCGACACGAAGCTGCGGTCGATCTTCAGCACATCGATGGGGAAGCGCTTCACGTAGGCGAGCGACGAGTAACCCGTGCCGAAGTCGTCGAGCACGAGCTTCAGCCCGAGTGCCTTGAGGTCGTGCAGCGCCTGCATGGTCGACTCCGCCTCGTCGACCAGCACGCTTTCGGTGACCTCCAGGCTCAACGCCGAGGGCACGAGGCCGGTCTCGTGCAGCACCTCGGCCACCAGGGCCGGCAGCTTCACCCCGACCTGCGTCGAGGAGACGTTCACCGCGATGCCCAGGGGAGGCTCACCCGGCCGGTCCGTGTGCCATTTCGCGCCCTGGCGGCAGGCCTCGAGCAGCACCCGCTCGCCCACCGCCAGGATGAGGCCGGTCTCCTCGGCCACGGGGATGAACTCCGCCGGGGGGAGCAGCCCGCGCTCGGGGTGCTCCCAGCGCACGAGCGCCTCCACCCCGAGCACGCGGGCGGTGTCGAGGGCCACCATCGGCTGGTAGTGCACGCGGAGCTCGTCGCCCTCGATTGCTCGGCGGAGCTCGCTTTCGATGTTCAGCCGCAAGAGCGAGCGGGCCCGCATCGCCTCGTCGTACCGCTCGTAGTTGCCCGGGCCGCGCTCCTTGCCGCGATACATCGCGGCGTCGGCCTCGCGTATCAGGTCCTCGGGGTCGCGCTGGATGCCCTCCGCGACCGCGATTCCGATGCTCGCCGAGACGTAGTGCTCGCCGCCGGCGATCGCGAACGGCCGGCTCAGCGCAGCGAGCGTGCGCTCGGCGATGAGGCCGGCGTCGCTCGCGTCCCGGAGGTCATCGGAGATGATCAGGAACTCGTCGCCTCCGAATCGCGCGACGGTGTCGCCCGGCCGCAGCGATTCGTCAAGCCGGCTCGCGAGCACTTGGAGCAGCTCGTCGCCCACCGTGTGGCCGAGGCTGTCGTTGACGAGCTTGAACTGGTCGAGGTCGAGGAAGAGCACCGCGACCGAGGTGCCGCGGCGCTCGCACTGCGCCAGCGCAAGCGTCAGGCGATCGACGAACAGGGTACGGTTGGGCAGTCCCGTGAGGGGGTCGTGGAGCGCGTTGTGGCGCATCTCGTCCTCCGCCCGCGAGCGCTCGACGGCGTCCGCAATCACGTTCGCCACCGCCTGGAGGAAGTCGATCTGATCGGGCGCGAACGTGCGCTCCTCCGTGGCGTGCGCCGTAAGCACGCCGAAGGACCCGCCGCGGCCGTGGATCGGCACGCTCACTCCGCTGACTGCCCCGGCCTCGCGGAGCAGCTCGGGGATCTCCGGCCGGGGGCCGCCGTTGATCCGCTCGACGATCAGGGGATCGCGGCCGAGCAGGTCTGGGTCGCCGACGTTTCGAAGGAGTGGAATGCGCACGCCCTGCCCGGTCGCGCCGAGCTTGCCGGTGGCGGCGCGAATGCGTAGGTGGCGCTCGTCGGACTCCAGCTCGAAGATGGCGGCGATCGGCAGGCCGAGCGCGTGCGCGACCACATCCACGGTCTCGTGCATGAGGCCGGCGAGGTCGCCCCCCTCGAGCGCGTGCTGGCCGAGCATCGCCACCGCGGCCTGCTGAGCGACGTTTCGCTCGAGCTTTGCCTCAGTGTTGGATAGGCCCTCCCGGGCGCCGTCCAGCGCCACGGCCGCCCGGCCCAGCTGAACCTGCATCTCATTGAAGCTGTCCGCCATGGCGCCGACCTCGTCGCGGGAGTGGACGGTCACCGGCTCGACCTCCTGGCGCGCATGCGCCCGCTCCAGGTCGCCGCGCCCGAGCGCGCGCATGGCCCGGGTCAGGTCGGCGATCGTTCCCGCGGTCAGGCGATCGGCGGCGGCCGCCACCTGCTCGGCGGCGTGGGCGATCATGCCTGGCAGGACCAGGCCGACCGTGACGGTGAGGATGGCCACCGCTACGAAGATGTCCTGCAGCAACGTCACCAGCGGCGCGTTGCCCTGATCGGCGTAGGAAACCGCCAGCAGGTAGCCGGCGCCGTCCAGGACCATCACCGCCACCATCGCCCCGGTCAGCTTCAGGTGCAGCGAGCGGCGCACGCCCTTGGTCTGCGCCCTGCGGCGGTCCGCGTAGCGCCGAGCGAAGTAGAAGACCGAGCCGGAGTAGGCCAAGGCCAGGCTGAAGAGCACGGTCGGCAGCCCGAACTGCTCCAGTCCGAGCACCGTCGACAGCAGCCACACGACGGCTGCGGCGGCGCCCAGCGTCACCGTCCCGCGCGGCGCCCGGTAGGGGCGCTCCATCTCGGGGGCGTTGCGGCGTAGGAGGAACACCGCGAGGCTCGGCAGGCAGATGCCGATCAGGTAGCAGAAGTTCGCCGCGGCGATCACCGACGGCGGGTTCCCGGACTGCAGGAAGGCGATCGCCATCAGCGCCGTGACCCAGGTCGCGACCCAGGGCACGTCACGCCGCGAGCGCTTCATGAGGACCCGCGGCAGAAGACCGTCCTCAGAGAGCTGGAACAGCGTGCGGGCGGCGCCCGCCAGCGGCTGCAGCGTGCCGTGGAACATGTTGATGACCATGAACCAGATCGCCGCCGTCTGTGCACCGGCGCCGAGCAGCGGCGCGTACGTCGGCCCGATCGTCTGCATCAGCTCGCCCCCGATGGGGCCCGCGCCAAGCGCGCCGAGCCATACGACCGGGAGCACGAGGAAGTAGAGCGTGGCCATCCCGGCCGCCGCGAACATCGCCCGCGGCACGTTCTTCTCCGGGTCCTTCGTCTCGCCGACGTGGCAGGCCGCCGCCTCGAACGCCGGGGCGGCGAAGCCGATCAGGTATAGGCCGGCCATCGCGCTCGTCACGGCGCCGAAGACGCCATCGAAGGGCAGGTCCAGATGGAACGAGGCGGCCCGATGCCAGTCGACGGTGCCGGCGAGCACCGGGACGATCGTGGAGAGCAGCGCGAGCGCGGCCGAGCCCAGGGCGATCGGCATGGCCACGCGGGCCGCCCACTTCACGCCCATCAGGTTCACGGCCGTGAAGACGAGCACGATGGCCGTGGCCAGCAGCGGCACCGGCGCGAAGGGCAGATACCACTCGTGCAGGGCAGACGCGGAGAGGATCGCGGTCAGCCCGCAGGTCGGGATCCAGCCCCACCAGTAGCAGACGCCCGTGAGGTTGGCGAGGACCGGGCTGTACGGGCGAAAGGCCTCGGCGCAGGTGGCCGATATGCCGCCCACGCGCTTCGGCCACATCATGACCAGCTCGGTCCAGCCTGGGAGCGCCGCCCACGACAGCAAGAGGCCGGCGACCAGCAGCGGCACGGCCGCGGTGCCCTGGGATGCCACGACCGCCCCGATGATGAACAACATCTGGTTGCTGCCGCCCATCGCCAGGGCGGCAGTCCCAAACCAACCGAGCACTCGCGGGTGCTCTGTTTGCGCCGCTCCGGCCGGCACGGTTGCGGTCACGGGTAAACCGGGCACCTCGACTGGGAATCGGCAGACTGAAAGCGAGGCTTGAATGGGCGCGTGCCGCCTGCACGGACATGACCACCGGGTGGGGCTCCCAAGTACGCCGCCGGTTTGCGTCCCGAGCGGGTTCACTGAGATAAGGACTGGACACCCAGCGCATGGCACGCGGCCGCCTGAGGCAGGTCATCAGCCGGCGCCCCTTGCCCCCCGCCCAGGCCCGGGTGCGGACTCCTTTCGTGGAGCGTGTTGGGCGCGAGGTCGGCTAGGCGCCGGCTAGCTCGGGAACCGGCGCTACCTCTCGTTCCGGTTCTTCGTCGGGGAGGCGCCGCTCGATGCCGATCAGCAGCTCCTCGTCGTAGACCGCCTGCGTTTCCGCCACGCGGCGAGTATGCCGTCGGCGACGGCGGGACAGGGGGGCCGTCTACAAGACTGAAGGCCTCTCCCGAGTAACGGGGACCCAAAGTGGACCCGGCCCGGAAACCTGAGAGGTGACCCAAGCCAGCACAACCTCCGAAACACCAGTAAAGGCTCGCCAGAGCCCAATCCAACGAAGCGGCTGATGGGATTCGAACCCACGACCTTCTGCATGGCAAGCAGATTGTCGGTCGTTTCGAGGAGCCTCGCTCGCGCCCCGCAAACGCCGGTCTACAGCGGAATCGTGTAGGGCTCCTTGCCCAGGCGCTTTCGGCTCTCTGTGCACGAGTTCGGTTCCAATGTGTGGGGTTTAGCCAATGAATTGCCAATGCAGGCGGCGAGCAGACGTCG
>JAXDIH010000122.1:0-7417 GCA_034664105.1 Thermoleophilaceae bacterium | reverse complement strand
GCCGTCTGGAAGACCAGCTTGAGCCGCTCGAGCACGCGGGCATAGACCTCGATGAAGGCGGGCGCGCGGTGGTAGAGCATCGGCTCCGCCATCACCTGCGACACGGCGGGCGGCAGCGGCGTGGGCCCGGCGGTCATCAGGTACTGCTTGAGGTAGGGGTTGGCCATCAGAACTCCTGGTCGATCCAGTCCATCATCGACCGCAGCTCCTTGCCCTCGCGCTCGATCTGGTGGTCCTGCTGCTCGGCGCGCATCCGCTGGAAGTTCTCCTGGCCGGCCTTGTTCTCGGCGATCCACTCCCGTGCGAAGTCACCCGACTGGATCTCGCCGAGGATCGCCTTCATCTCCTCGCGCGCGTGCTCGCCGATGACGCGCTTGCCGCGCGTGAGGTCGCCGTACTCGGCGGTGTTGGAGATGGAGTAGCGCATGCCGGTGATGCCCTTCTCGTAGATCAGGTCCACGATCAGCTTCAGCTCGTGCAGACACTCGAAGTAGGCGAGCCGGGGGTCGTAGCCGGCCTCGACGAGCGTCTCGTAGCCGGCCCGGACCAGTTCGCTCACACCACCGCACAGCACGGCCTGCTCGCCGAACAGGTCGGTTTCGGTCTCGTCCTTGAAGGTGGTCTCGATCACGCCGGCGCGGGTGCAGCCGATGCCCTTGGCGTAGGCCAGCACGAGGTCCTTGGCGGTGCCGCTGGCGTCGCGGTGCACGGCGATCAGACCCGGGACGCCGTTGCCCTCGACGAACTGGCGCCGCACGAGGTGCCCCGGACCCTTCGGGGCGATCATGCCGACGTCGACCTCGGGGCCCGGGTCGATCTGCTCGAAGTGGATCGAGAAGCCGTGGGCGAACAGCAGCAGGTTGCCGGGGGCGATCCCGTCGCTGATCTCCGACTCCCAGATCTCGGCCTGCTTCTCGTCGGGCAGCAGCACCATCACGACATCGCCCTGGCTGGCGGCGTCGGCCACGGACTCCACGCGTAGCCCGTCGGCGCGGGCCTTGTCGGCGGACTCGGAGCCCTCGCGCAGCCCCACTACGACGTCTACGCCGGAGTCCTTCAGGTTGAGCGCGTGGGCGTGCCCCTGGGAGCCGTAGCCGAGGATGGCAACGGTCTTCCCGTCGAGCTTGGAGAGGTCGGCGTCCTTGTCGTAGATCATGGGCGTTGGAAGATACTCACCTCGCTCACCGACCCCCGAGCCGGTCGCGCAGCAGCTTGCCGCCTGAGTTCCGCGGCAGCCGCTCGACCCGGTGGATGGCCTTGGGGACCTTGAACGCGGCCAGCCGGTCGCGACACCACGCCCGCAGCTCCTCGGAGGCCGCCGGCTCGCGCAGCACCACGAACGCGGTCACGACCTCGCCCCACTCGGGGTCCGGCAGGCCGGCCACTCCGGCGTCCACCACAGCGGGATGCGTCAGCAGCGCCTGCTCGACCTCCAGCGGAGCCACGTTCTCGCCGCCGCTGACGATCAGCTCCTTCAGCCGGCCCAGGACCCGCAGGCGGCCGTCCGCGTCGAGGCTGCCGAGGTCACCGGTGTGGAGCCAGCCGTCCCCGGCCAGCTCGCCCGGCGCCACCATCGGGCCGCGCACGAGGATCTCGCCGTCGGCGCCGATCTCGAGCTCCACTCCGCTCAGCGGCCGGCCCGGGATGCCGGCGACGATCTGGGAGCACGTCTCGGTCATGCCATAGACCGGCACCACCGGGATGTCCGCCTCGGCCGCCCAGTCGAGCACGCCTGCCGGGATGGGGCCGCCGCCGAGGGCGATCGCCCGCAGTCCGGGAGCGCGCCGCAGGCCGGCGGCGCGCAGGCGAGACAGCATGGTCGGCACCAGCGACGCGAGCGTCACCTCCCCCGCCTCGAGCGTCGCCCTGACGCGGTCCGCGTCGAAGCGCTCGTGCAGGACCACCGTGGTGTGGTTGATGGCGCTGCGGATCAGCACGTTCAGGCCGCCCACGTGGTGCAGCGGGAGCGGGCAGAGCCAGCGATCGCCGGGCTGGACGCCCAGCGCGGCGGCCGAGGCGAGCGCGCTGGCGGCGTGGTTGGCGTAGGTCAGCTCGACCGCCCTGCGCTCCCCCGTGGTCCCGGAGGTGCGGATCACCGTGTGAACGGCATCGGGCTGGAAGTCGGTGCGCAGCCGCGCGGCGGAGCCTGCGCCAGTCGTGATCACGGGCGCGGGCGGCTCGGCCGGCGGCCCGGGCTCCAGCACCGCGCCCAGGCGCGGCAGCGCGTGCAGCAGCTCCGCGAACGCGCGGCCGGGCGGGTGCGTGACGCTCACGCGCTCGCCCGCCAGGACGCCGGCGGCTGCCAGAGCGCGCGCCCTCTGGCTGGCGCGCTCGTCGAGCTGCGCGTAGGTCAGCGAGCCGTCGTCAGCCGCGACGGCCTCGTGATCCGGGCGCTCCCGGGCCGCGGCGGTCAGCCAGTCGTCCACGCCGGAGAGCGTAGGGCTGGCCGCCGGCTCAGCGCCGGACGACCCGGAACGTCACCTGCACCGCACGCGCGCGGTTGCCGGCAGGGTCGGTGGCGGTGACAGTCGCGCGGTGAAGGCCTGGCCGCAGCGTCCGGGAGCCGAGCCGGCCGCTGAAGCGCACGCGCTGCGCTCCCGGTCGCAGGTTGGGCCGCAGCAGCGACCCCACCCAGACGTAACGGGTGCAGCGTGGCCGGTGCCTGGTCTTGCGGGTGGTCGGGCGGCAGCGACGGGCCACGCGGCGGCCGGCCTCGGCTCGGTCGATCGCGATCCGGGCGCTGGCGGCCTCCGAGAGGCGGAACGTGAATACGGTCCCCTTCCCGACCTTGAAGCGCCGCCGCGTGAGCGACAGGCGCGAGATCGCCGGTTTGGTGGTGTCGCCCGCCGGTGCCGGCTGGGGAGTGGCCGACGGCAGCGAGAAGTCCTCGACCGGCGTCGTGTCGTCGTTTCCGGTGGTGGAGGCCCTGGCGCCCATGCCCCGCGCGGCGAAGACCGCCCAGATGCGGTCGCGGTCGCCGAACCCGCGATTCAGGTCCGCCTGGAGGATGGCGTTGCGCATGTCGAGGTACGTCGGGTTGAGCGGAGCGAGTCGCAGGCCGTCGGTGACCAGCGCCCGCGCGCGATCGATCCCGCCGCCGGCACCGTGGTCGGCGATCAGCCGCGCGCGCAGGTCCCACAGCGTCTCCACCCAGATCTCGCCGTCGGCGTGCACCTCTGGCCCGCCGACGATCCTGCCGAAATCGCCGTACGTGTAGCCGCCGGAGCCGCCACCGGCCGTGCCGGGGCACGCCGCGGGCGACGCTCCGACCGGGCAGTCGAACGCCTGGCTGCGGATGCGGTCGTTCTCGTAGCGGGCGGCCACCAGCTCGCCGGGCGTCGCCGAGTCCGGCTCGAGGCCCTGGCCGTTGAGCATGTCCAGCGCGTACCAGTCGGCGAAGCCCTCGTCCATGGCGCCCGGCTGGGCACCGTTCAGACCCGGGAAGCCGGCCGCGTCCGTGACCAGGCGGTTGGTCATGCCGTGGGTGTACTCGTGGTAGACGATCAGCCCGTCGTCGGCGGAGTTGACGTCGTTGAGCTGCAGCCCGGGGGTGCACGCGTTCGACCAGAGGTAGAGCTGCATCACCAGCGGGGTGCCGTCGGGCACCGGGATCACGAACGCGTTGTTGATGCGGTCGCAGGCGGGGAAGTCCTCATAGCCCACCGTGGAGTCCGTGGTCGAGCCGTCGTCCACCTGAGCCTGCACGAGGTCCGCGCCCTCGAAGTTGCCCGAGCTGTCGTCGAAGCCGATGCCGGCGGCGTCGCGGAGGTGGTCGTGGAAGGTGTTGACGAAGTAGAAGAGCTGCGTGCCGGCCTGCTCGAGGTTCACGCGCCAGCTGAAGTTCGGCGGCGTCGGGTCGAAGTTGTCCCACGAGCACCCGGGTGTCGCGGGGCAGTGCTGACCGAGGCTCGCTGAGTTGGCGGTCGGCGGCCGCGCTTCATGCGGATAGCTCCAGGCGCCCGGCGCCGAGGGCGCGATCTCGTTCGCCGGGTCCGGGCTCGGGTCGGGTGGGAAGCCGTTGATGGTGTCCTCGGGATCGGTGAAGACGTGCGCGTTGGTGCCGAACAGCCGCGTGGCCTCGGTGAGCCACGGGTCCACGCCGCTCTCGGAGAACACCTTCGGCACCTGCGTGCCGCCGAGCGGCGCGCCCGGGTAGTTGTCGAACGCCCGCGCGGTCGCCTCGCGCACGAGGCTGGCGCGGTAGAGCGTGTCGCCGGTCGTGGCGTCCACCACGGCGTCGTAGGCCTGCCGCGAGCCGCCGCGCAGCAGCACGCGCCAGGCCAGGCGATCGCCCCCGAACAGCGTCAGGGAAGCCCGCTGGCCGTTGGCGAAGCTCGTCGCGCGCTCCGGCCCCGCCGGGGTGCTGGGCCGGCCCGGCACCACCGGCGTTCGCGCCGCGCGGCCGGCGGCCAGCAGCGCGTCCAGCGCGGACAGGCGCGGCTCGATCGACGCCACGCCCGGGTCGGGGACGACGCCCTCGCCCACGTTGATGAGCCGCCCGTCGGCGGAGACGTTGGCGCGCAGCCCCGGGCCGAAGACCGGGATGCCGCGGTAGTGCTGCTCCCACTGGAGGTGCGCCGCGCCGTTCCCGAAGCGGTAGGCGCGCACGAGCCGCAGCCCGGCCAGGTCGCCTTCGTCGAGGCCGAAGCCGGCCGGGCGGTCCTGGACGTAGTCGAGCGCGACGGTCGCGGGGCGGCGTTCGCTGGGCGCCGTCAGGAAGCCGCCGGCACGAGCGCGCAGCGGCTCGGGAGCGGGCCGGACGGCGCTCGCGGCGGGCACGCCCGCCAGGAAAGCGGCCACGACGGTGAGAACGAGGGCGGTACGCACGGATACTCCACCGTAACCGCGCCGGCGCGCGCAACTATGGTTTGTCGACGAAATGACGACCTCTTGGACCGAGCAGCAGGCGCAGCGCCAGATCACACCCGCAGCCGATTGGCGCCCCGGCGGCGGAGACTACGACGACATCCGCTACGAGGTCGCCGATGGGATCGCGAAGATCACGATCGACCGCCCCGAGGTGCGCAACGCGTTCCGCCCCGAGACCCTGATCGAGCTGTCCGAGGCGCTCGAGCGCGCCCGCGAGGACACCGAAGTAGGAGTGATCGTGCTGACCGGCGAGGGTCCGCTCGCCTTCTGCTCCGGGGGCGACCAGCAGGTGCGCGGCGACTCGGGCTACATGGCCGGCGGCGCCAGCGTCGGGCGCTTCCACGTGACCGACCTGCACGTGCAGATGCGGCGCACCCCGAAGCCGATCGTGGCGATGGTGGCGGGCTACGCGATCGGCGGCGGCCACGTGCTGCACGTGGTCTGCGACCTTACGATCGCCGCTGACAACGCCCGCTTCGGGCAGACCGGCCCGAAAGTGGGCAGCTTCGACGGCGGCTTCGGCGCGAGCCTGCTCGCCGCCCAGGTCGGCCAGAAGAAGGCCAAGGAGATCTGGCTCCTGTGCCGCCAGTACACCGCCGGCGAGGCGCTCGACATGGGGCTGGTGAACACGGTCGTTCCCCTCGAGGAGCTGGAGGTGGAGACCGTGCGCTGGTGCCGCGAGATGCTCGAGCTGTCGCCGTTCGCGCTGCGCCTGATGAAGGCGAGCTTCAACGCCTCCGAGGACGGCCTGGCCGGCATCCAGCAGCTGGCCCACGACGCCAACCTGCTCTTCTACGCCAGCGAGGAGGCGCAGGAGGGTCGGGACGCGTACCGGGAGAAGCGGCGGCCGAACTTCGGGAAGTTCCCGAAGCGACCGTGACCGGCGCGGTCGGCCGAGCGGCGGCCCCGCGCGGCACCTTGCGGCTGTGGCTGCTCGCGGCGCGCCCGCGCACCCTGCCGGCCGCCGTCGCGCCGGTGCTGGTGGGCACCTCGCTGGCCGCGACCCAGGACGAGTTCAGCGTGCTGCCCTTCCTCGGCGCGCTGATCGGCAGCGTGTTCATCCAGATCGGCACCAACCTGTCGAACGACTACTCCGACGCGCGCCGCGGCGCCGACACCGAGGAGCGGCTCGGGCCGGTGCGCGTGACCGCGGGCGGGCTGATGCCGCCCAAGCGCGTGCTGGTGGGCACCTACGTCGCCTTCGGCGTGGCCGTGGCGGCCGGCCTCTACCTGGCGTCGGTCGCCGGCTGGGAGCTGCTCGTTGTCGGGGCCGCCTCGATCCTCGCCGGCGTGCTCTACACGGGCGGCCCGCGCCCCTACGGGTATGAGGGACTCGGCGAGCCGTTCGTGTTCGTGTTCTTCGGGGTAGTGGCGGTCGTTGGGTCTTACTACGTGCAAGCCGAGCACCTGCGCTGGGAGGCGTTCGCGCTGGCGGTGCCAGTCGGGCTGCTGGCTGCGGCGATCCTGGTCGTGAACAACGTGCGCGACATCGACACCGACCGGCGGGCCGGCAAGCGCACGCTGGCGGTCAAGCTGGGCCGCGACCGCGCCCGCCTGCTGTACACGGGCATGGTGATCCTGACGTTTGCCGCCCCGGCGGCCACCTGGGCCGTGGGCGGGCTGAGCGCCTGGCTGCTGCTGACGCTCGCCGCCCTGCCCCTGGCCCCGCCGCTGATCGAGACGGTCTCCTCGCGCACGGACGGGCCGGCGCTGAACGGCGCGCTGGCGGGCACCGGCCGGCTGCTGGCCGTGTTCTCGCTGCTGCTGTCCGCAGGCGTGCTGCTCTCGTGAAGCGCAGCCTGCTGCGGCTGTCCATCCCGTTCCGCGAGCCGTTCGTCACGGCCGGCGGAGTCGTCAGCGCGCGCGAGCTGGTCGTGCTTCGGCTTGAAGGCAGCGACGGCACGGTCGGGTTTGGAGAGGCGGCTCCGTTCGAGCCGTACGACGGCGTGCCGCTGGAGCGCGCGATCGCCGCGCTCAGCGGCGGCGGTGGCCGGCGGCCGCCCCAGGCGCGGGCGGCCGAGGAGATCGCCCGCATGGATCTCGAGGCGCGGCAGGAGGAGCGCCCGCTGGCAGAGCCCGCGCGCGACGCGCTGCCGGTGAACCTGACGCTCCCGGCCGGGCCGCCCGCCGAGGTCGCCGAGCGCGCCCGGGAGGGGCTGCGGGCCGGCTACGCCTGCTTCAAGGTCAAGGTCGGCCTGCCCGAGGACGCCGAGCGGGTGGCGGCGGTGCGCGAGGCCGTCGGCCCGTGGCCTGCGCTGCGCGTGGACGCCAACCGCGCCTGGTCGGTCGAGCAGGCGGTGGCGTGCATCCGCGCGCTCGAGGAGTACGACCTCGAGTTCGTTGAGCAGCCCTGCCGCACCCTCGAGGAGCTGCGGCAAGTGCGTGGCCGCGTGTCCACGCCGATCGCGGCGGACGAATCGGTCGGCTCCGCGCGCGCGGTGCGCCGTGCCGTGGAGGCGGAGGCCTGCGACGTCGTGAACGTGAAGCTGGCCAGCGCGGGCGGGTTCAAGCCGGCCCGGGAGGCGCTGCGCCTGGCGCGCTCCAAGGG
>JAXDIH010000016.1:0-21809 GCA_034664105.1 Thermoleophilaceae bacterium | reverse complement strand
GGCCTACCGGACCGACAGGCTGAGCAACGTGGAGCCCACTTGCCCCAAGCCGGACGGCGACGCCTTCTGCCGCGAGGTGTCCTACCAGCCGCTGCTGACGATCGCGCCGGCTTCCGGTGGCGGCGGGGGAGGCGGCGGCAGCAGCACGGGCATCATCGTCGTGATCGCGGTGGTGGTGCTGGGCGGGCTCGCCTTCCTGGTCGTGCGCCGTCGCGGTGGCCGGGGCGGGCGCGAGCCGCTGGAGCTGGAGACGTGAGGCGCCCTGCGTGAACACCCGCTGGCTGGCCGGGAAGGTCGCAGCGGCGCTGGTCACGTTCGCGTTCGTCCTGGTCTTCAACTTCTTCCTGTTCCGGGTGATGGGCGACCCGACCACCCAGCTCGCCCGCCTCCCGCGGGCCACGCCGGAGGAGATCCAGAAGCTGCGGGCCAGTTACGGCCTGGACAAGCCGATCACCGGCCAGTTCGCCGACTACGCCGGCGACACGCTGCGCTTCGACCTCGGGATCAGCCAGCGCACGCGCCGCCCGGTGTGGACGGAGATCAAGGATGCGCTCCCCTGGACGCTCCTGCTGGTGGGCACCGGCACGCTGCTCGCCACGCTGATCGGAGCCTGGCTGGGGGTGATCGCCGCGACCAGGCGCGGCAAGCCCGCCGACGACGGCCTGCTCGGCTTCAGCCTGTTCACCTACGCGGCGCCGGAGTACTGGATCGGGATCATCCTGATCCTCGTCCTCGCGGTCTGGTTACCGATCTTCCCGGCGGGCCAGCAGATGACGCCGGGTGAGGACTTCTCCGGCTTCGTGCCCCAGGCGGTCGACGTGGCGAAGCACCTGGTGCTGCCCGGCGCGGCGATGACGCTGATGCTGCTGGGCCAGTACTTCCTGATCATGCGGTCGTCGATGGTCGACGTGCTCACCGAGGACTTCATCACGGTGAAGCGCGCGATCGGGCTGCCGTGGCAGCGCGTCGTTCGCCAGCACGCGGTGCCGAACGCGCTGCTGCCGCTCGTGACCCTGTCGGCGATCCAGTTCGGGGCCGTGGTCGGCGGGGCGATCACGATCGAGACGATCTTCTCCTGGCCCGGCCTCGGTGAGCTGAGCTTCAACGCGATCAACGACAAGGACTTCCCCGTCCTGCAGGGCACGTTCCTGATCTTCTCGGCCGGAGTCATCCTGGCGAACCTGCTGGCCGACTGCCTCTACTTCGTCCTCGACCCCCGGGTGCAGGCCACGTGACGGCGGAGCGCGGCGTCCTCCAGCTGCTCCTCGGGACCTGGCGCGGCCGCATCGGCCTCGGCGTGCTCGGGCTGTTCGTCTTCCTCGGGATCTTCGGCAGCGCGATCGCGCCGGACGACCCGACCGCCTCGAGCCTTGACGTGCTCGGCGGTATCAGCGCAGACCACTGGCTCGGCACGACCGAGAACGGTGAGGACGTGTTCTCGCAGCTGCTCGTGGGCGCGCGCGTGTCGATCGTCGTGGGGTTCGCGGCTGCCGCGATCTCGGCTTTGCTGGGCGCCACCGTCGGGCTGATCGGCGGCTACTTCGGCGGCTGGACCGATCGCATACTCGACGCGTTCGAGAACTGGTTCCTGGTGATCCCCACGCTGCCGCTGATGATCGTGCTGGCGCGGCTGCTCGAGCCCTCCCTGACCGTGCTGATCGCCGTGATCGGGCTCACCTCCTGGGCGGGCACGGGCCGCATCGTGCGCGCACAGGTGCTGACGCTGCGCGAGCGCGCCTTCGTCGAGCGCGCCCGCGCGCTGGGCGCGGGCGACGGCTACATCATCCGCACCCACATCCTCCCCAACACGCTGCCGCTGATCTTCGCCAACACCGTGCTGATCGTGGCCGTGGCGATCCTGTCCGAGGCCGCGCTGGCCTTCCTCGGGCTGGGCGACCCCACGCGGGTGTCCTGGGGAACGATGCTCGAGAACGCCTTCTCCGCGGGCGCGCCCAGCGCCGGGGCGTGGTGGTACATCGTTCCGCCCGGGCTTTGCATCACCCTGCTCGTCCTGTCCGTGTCGATACTGGGCTACCTGTTCGAGGAGTACGTGAACCCGCGGCTGAGGGAGCAGACGTGAGCGCGCTGCTCGAGATACGCGACCTGCGGGTGACGCACGGCGATCGCCCGATCGTCGACGGCGTGGACATCACCCTGCAGAGCGGCGAGGCGCTCGGCCTCGCGGGCGAGTCGGGCTGCGGCAAGACGACCACGGCGCTGGCGCTGATGAAGCTGCTGCCGGCGAGCTTCGACCAGTCGGGCACG
This sequence comes from Thermoleophilaceae bacterium, assembly GCA_034664105.1. Taxonomy (GTDB): domain Bacteria; phylum Actinomycetota; class Thermoleophilia; order Solirubrobacterales; family Thermoleophilaceae; genus JACVRW01. The sequence goes on along the minus strand of JAXDIH010000016.1, from coordinate 19,544 downwards.
ATCACGCTCCGTCCTCCCGGGGTCGAGGAGCCGATCAACGTGGAGCGGCGCACCGAGGGGGGCATGCAGCTGGTGCGCTGGCGGCACGTGTCGCTCGTCTTCCAGGGGGCGATGAACTCACTCGACCCGGTGAAGCGGGTGGATCACCAGATCGCGGAGGCGATCAACCTGCACGAGCGCGCGGGCGACGTGCGCGCGCGCATCGGGGAGCTGCTGACCACCGTCGGGCTGATCCCGGCGCTCGGGCGCCGCTACCCGCACCAACTGTCCGGTGGCCAGCGCCAGCGCGTGATGATCGCCCTGGCGCTCGCGTGCCGCCCTTCGCTGGTGATCGCCGACGAGCCGACCACGGCGCTCGACGTGGTCATGCAGGCCCAGATCCTCGAGCTGCTGGAGCGCCTGCGCGAGCAGCTCGGGCTGGCGCTGATCCTGATCTCGCACGACCTCGGCGTGCTGGCCGAGACGTGCGACCGGATAGCGGTGATGTACGCGGGCCGGATCGTCGAGACCGGCCCGGTGCGGGAGGTCTTCGACGCGCCCCAGCACCCGTACACCAAGCGGCTGCTCGACTCGCTGCCCGTGATCGGCGGCCCGCGCGAGCTGGCGCCGCCGATTCCCGGTGGCCCGCCCGACCCGGGCGAGCTGCCGCAGGGCTGCCGCTTCATGCCGCGCTGCCCCTACGCGGCCGAGGTCTGCCTCCAGGACCCGCCGCTGCGCGAGGTGCGCCCGGCTCAGGCCGCGGCCTGCCACTTCGCGCCGTGGGCGGAGTGGCCGCCGGTGACCGAAGCAGCGGTGGAGGGCGCGGCCGGATGACCGCCCTGATGGAGGTCCGTGACCTTGCGGTCCACTTCCGCGCCCACCGCGGAGTCGCCCGCGCGGTCGACGGTATCTCGCTGGAGTGGCAGCCCGGCGAGATCCTCGGCGTGGTCGGGGAGTCGGGGTGCGGCAAGTCCACCCTGGCGCGCGCGCTGCTGGGTCTGGTGTCGCCCGCGGCCGGAACGGTTGCCCGCGACGGCGCCACCGTGGACGGCAAGGCGGCCCGGCGCGAGCTGCGCCGGCACGTGCAGATGATCTTCCAGGACCCCTATCAGTCGCTCAACCCGCGGCAGCGGGTGGCAACGATCGTGGCTGAGCCGCTGCGCGTGCACGGCGTGCCCGCCGGCGACCATGCCGAGCGCGTGCGCCGTGCGATGGAGGACGTGGGTCTCGACTCCGAGAGCTTCCTCGATCGCTACCCGCACCAGCTTTCCGGCGGGCAGCGCCAGCGCGTGGCGATAGCCGCGGCGCTGGTGCTCGAGCCGGATGGCCTGATCTGCGACGAGCCGGTGTCCATGCTCGACGTCTCCGTGCGAGCCCAGATCCTCAAGGTCCTGATCGAGCTGAGGCGGCAGCGCAACCTCGGACTGCTGTTCATCACGCACGACCTCAGCCTGGCCTGGTCGCTGTGCGACCGGCTCGCCGTGATGTACCTCGGGCGCATCGTCGAGCAGGGCCCCGCGGTGGACGTGATCGAGCGGCCGCAGCACCCGTACACGCAGGCGCTCGTGGCCGCGATACCCGTGCCCTCGGCCGGCGCGCGCATCCGCGCGCCGCTCTCCGGTGAGCTGCCCGACGCCGCGAACATCCCCTCCGGCTGCCGCTTCCACCCCCGCTGCCCGCGGCGCTTCGAGCCGTGCGACAGCGTCGACCCTCCGCTGCTCGCGACTCCCGGCCCCGGGCAGGTGGCGGCCTGCCTGCTGCACGATCCGGCGCTCACGGCCGATGCGGTGGCGTGACCTGGCCGGGCCCGTGGGCCGGCTCGAGACGGGTGCGCGCAACGCGGTCACGGACGTGCCGGGCGTGCGGGTGGGGCACTCGCAGGCCGAGAGCGGGCAGCGCACGGGAGTGACGGTGGTGGAGCCCCCCGCTCTGCCCGCCCGCGCGGGCGTCGCGGTGGTCAACGGTGTGGGGGAGCTGACGGCAAAGCTCGAGATCGACGAGCGCGGCGTGATGGAGACGCCCGTGTACCTGTGCGGGTCGCATGCGGTCGGCACCGTCTTCCAGGCGGCCGTGCTGGCTTCCGGTCGCGGGCCCGAGGACGTGGTCCTGCCGGTGGTGGGCGAGTGCGACGACGGCGACATGGCGGACTCGAGGACGGTGTCGATCGAGGACGTGGACCGCGCGCTCGCGGCGCTCGGGCCGGAGGTCGCGGAGGGCAGCGTGGGCGCCGGCACCGGCATGGTCTGCTTCGACTACCCGGGCGGCATCGGCACCGCCTCGCGCGTCGTCGGCGACCACCACGTCGGCGTGCTGCTGCTCTGCAACTTCGGCGACCGCGTCTACCTGGACGTCCCAGGCCTGGAGCCGGGGCCGGTGGCCGGCAGGCCCTCGCCGCACGGGTCCTGCATCGCGGTGTGCGCCACCGACGCGCCCCTGTCAGCGCAGCAGCTGCGCCGCCTGGCGCTGCGGCCGCTGCTGGGGCTCGCCCGGATCGGCTCGTACGGGGCGGAAGGCTCGGGCGAGATCGGGCTCGCGTTCAGCACCACTACCGCGCAGGACCTTCCGACCGCCGACCTGAACCCGCTCTTCGCCGCCGCCTACGAGGCCGCTCACGAGGCGGTCTACAACTGCCTGGTCGCTGCGCGGCCCGCTCAGCGGCTGGACGGCAGCATGCAGGAGGGCTTCCCGATCGACACGGTCGCCTCCCGCGCCACGTAGACAGCCCACCCCCGCGGCCTACCTCAGCCGGTATGACGCGGGCGCCCTCACGAGCTGCGGGTGCGTTTCCTGAACGCCCGCATGAGTCGCAGCGGGAACCCAGCGACGAGCGGAGCGCGGCGGCCGAGATCGTCGCGGTCCTCGCGGTCGAAGGCGCGGGCGTAGCGGGCGGCGTCCTCCGCGGTCGGGTAGCGCTTCTCGCCGCCGACGTCGCAGCCGCGCCCGCAGCGCCAGCGCATCGCCTCGCCCTCGCTGGTGAAGCGGTAGCGATGGCCGAGCAGGCGGCAGCGCAGCATCTCCGGCGAGGGTACTCCGGCTGAGCGCGGTGTCCCCGCAGCCGGCCGCACCGCAACGGCCGCGCGGCGGCGGCCGCCGCAGCAGGGCGGCCATGCGGCGCCAGGCCGCCGTCCTGCGCGCCCAGGCGCTCGAGGCCGGCCGGCGTGCCCGCCGCGAGCTGCTGGTGCTGGTCCCTCTGCTCATCCTCGTCGTGCTGGCCTACAGCTTCCGGCGCGAGGTGTTCGGGGTCGACAGGCCGGTCCGGCTCGCGACCGCGGGGGCGTTCGTGGTGATCGGGTGGGCGATCGCGCGCAGCCTCGGGCGTGCGCTGCAGCCCAGCTTCGTCAACCGGCTCGATCCGGGCGCGGCCGGCGTGATCGGCTTCCTGATCCGCCTGGTCACGCTGATCACCACCGTCCTGGTCAGCCTGCGGATCGCGGGTCTCACGCCGGGCACGGTCGCGCTCGGCGCTTCCTTCACGGCTGTGATCGTCGGCCTCGCCGCCCAGCAGACCGTCGGCAACGTGCTCGCCGGCATCGTGCTGCTGTCGGCTCGCCCCTTCCAGATCGGCGACCGGGTCCGCTTCAACGGCTACGGGATGGACGTGGAGGGAACAGTTGCCACGCACGGCCTGCTCTACCTCACGCTGAGCGACGGCGACGACCTGGTGATGGTGCCCAACAACACCGCGCTGGCGATGTCCGTGCGTCCGCTGCGCGAGCCGGCCGCGGTCGACATGCTGGCGCGCCTGCCGATGGGGATCGACCCGGAGGCGATCCAGGCGCGGGTATCGGAGGCCGTGTCGGTGGCGACGAAGGGGGCGCCGCACGTGGCGCTCGAGGAGTTCGACGGCGACGAGATCGTGGTGCGCATCAGGGCCACGCCGGCCCACCACCGCGACGGCGGGCGGCTCGCGGGCGAGATCCTGGATGCCGTGGCGTCCCTGCGCCAGTCGAGCAACGGCGGGCCGCGCCGCGACGCCGCCAGGGCTTCGGGCTGAGCGAAGAACGCTTCGGGAACTCCCGCTGCGCGAGCCCCCTGAGGGTCAGCCGCGAGCCGCGGCCCGGGCCGGCAGGCGCCGCTCGCGGATCGCGATCGCCAGCCGCTTGAGCGTGTCGTAGATCACGGGCAGCTCCAGGTAGTCGATCAGGATCGCCACCCAGGCCAGCCAGCCGGGCAGGCTGGATCCGCCGCCGCCGCCCAGCTCGCCGGCCACGTACTCGTCCGTGATCCAGAAGATGTGCAGCCACTGCGAGTTCAGGAACAGCAGGAACAGCAGCGCCTTCCACGAGAAGCCGCGGCGCAGCTCGTTCACGTACACGAGCGAGACCGCGATCAGCGCCGGGATCTCGGTGTAGTCCACGAACCAGACCAGGTACTGCAGGAAGCCGTGAAGGCTGAACAAGCTGTGGTCGGTCAGGCGCTGGGCGATGGGGTCGGCGCCCAGCCAGGTCAGATGCGCCAGCTGCAGCAGGAACAGCAGCGACGCCAAGGCCACGTTGAGCACGTAGTTGCGCTCATACCAGGCCCAGAACGAGCTCCAGAGGCGTGCCGGCCGCATGCCCTAAGCTTAGAGTCTAATTGGAGTAATTCCAAATAGGGAGCCCTAACCCATTGGCAGGTAACCCTAATTAGGCTACCCTGAGAAACGTGCCGCCGCGGGACCTCAAACAGCTGCTCCGCGAGCGCGGGATGCGCGTGACGTCGCAGCGCCTGCTGATCGACCGCGCGCTGCGCGAGCACGGTGGGCACCTCACCGCCGAGCAGGTGCACGAGCTCGTCGACCCGGTGCTGCCGGGTGTGACCCAGCAGACCGTCTACACCACGCTGGCGCTCCTGTCGGACCTCGGGGTGGCGCGGCGCGTGTCCGCCCCGGGCCCGTCCACGCGCTTCGAGGCCCGCACCGACGATCATCATCACATGGTGTGCGAGCGCTGCGGCGCCATCGAGGATCTCGACGTGCGCATCTCGGTCTCGCGCGCGGTGGGGGCCTCACGCGAGAGCGGCTTCGCGCCGGCGAGCGCGAGCGTCACCGTGCTGGGCCTGTGCGCCTCGTGCTCGGCCAACTAGGAGAGCCATGACGAGCTCACAGGCCGGCCTGCTGACGGCGGTGTTCCTTGCCTCGGCGGTTGAGTTCGTGGAGGCATTCACGATCGTCCTGGCCATGGGCGTCACGCGGGGCTGGCGCTCGACGCTCTGGGGCGCGGCCGCGGGGATCGCCACGCTGGCCGTGGTCACGGCGGTCGCCGGCTACGCGCTGGTGCAGTGGCTGCCCGAGTCGGCGCTGCAGCTGGCGGTCGGCACGCTGCTGCTGATCTTCGGGCTGCAGTGGCTGCGCAAGGCGATCCTGCGAGCCGCCGGCCTCAAGTCGCTCCACGACGAGGAGGAGGCGTTTCGCGAGGAACGCGAGGCCGCCCTGCGGGCCGGCCGCGAGGAACGCATGGGGCTGGACTGGTTCGCCTTCGTCGTGTCGTTCAAGGCGGTGCTGCTTGAGGGCCTGGAGGTGGTCTTCATCGTGATCACGTTCGGCGTGAACGCCGACTCGGTCCCGCTCGCCGCCGCCGGCGCGGGGGCCGCGGGCCTGCTGGTGCTGGTCAGCGGCGCGATCCTGCACCGCCCGCTGGCGCGCGTGCCGGAGAACACGCTCAAGTTCGCCGTCGGGCTCCTGCTCGCTACGTTCGGGACGTTCTGGGCCGTCGAGGGACTCGGCTTCGTGACCCAGAGCCAGGCGAGCCTCGACTGGCCCGGCGGGGACGCCGCGATCCTGGGGCTGCTGGCCGTCTGGTCGGCGGTCTCCTACCTGGCCGTGCTGGCGCTGCGCCGTACCGTCAGGGCGGCGGTCTGATGCGCTACCTGAGGGCCTTCGGGCGCTTCTGGTTCGACTTCATCGTGGGCGAGGACTGGCGGATCGCCGCCGGCGTGGTGACCGTGCTCGCGCTCGGCGCGCTTGCGCTCAGGGCGGAGCTGCTCTCGGATTCGCTGCTCGCCGTGCTGATCGCGACGGCGATCGTCGCGGTGGTCGTGGTGAGCGTGGTCGGTGCCGGGTACCGGAGCGCGAACCGACCCTAGGAGAATCGATGAGGGCAGTCACCTGGCACGGCAAGCGCGACGTCCGCGTGGACACGGTCCCGGACCCCAAGGTCGAGCAGCCGACCGACGCCGTCGTGCGGATCACGTCCAGCGGCATCTGCGGCTCCGACCTGCACCTGTACGAGGTGCTCACGCCGTTCATGAACGAGGGCGACGTGCTCGGTCATGAGCCGATGGGCATCGTCGAGGAGGTCGGCTCGGAGGTCTCGAGCGTCAGCCCCGGGGACCGCGTGGTGATGCCGTTCCAGATCTCCTGCGGCCACTGCTACATGTGCGACCAGGAGCTGTACACGCAGTGCGAGACCACCCAGGTCCGCGATCAGGGGATGGGCGCCGCGCTGTTCGGCTACACCAAGCTCTACGGCGAGGTGCCCGGCGGGCAGGCCGAGTTCCTGCGCGTGCCGCTCGCCGACAACACGACGATCAAGGTGCCTGAGGGGCCGCCCGACGAGCGCTTCGTGTTCCTCTCGGACGTGCTGCCGACGGCGTGGCAGGCGGTGGAGTACGCCGGGATCCCCGACGGGGGCAGCGTCACGATCCTCGGCCTGGGCCCGATCGGCGAGATGTCCAGCCGCATCGCGCTCCACCGCGGCTACCGCGTGATCGGCGTCGATCTGGTCCCGGAGCGCCTGGCGCGCGCTCGCGAGCGCGGCGCCGAGGTGCTGGACCTGACCGAGCACGAGGACGACCTGGCGGAGACGATCCGCGGCATGACGGACGGGCGCGGCACCGACTCGGTGATCGACGCCGTCGGGATGGAGGCGCACGGCTCGCCGGGCGCCAAGCTCGCGCAGCAGGTAACCGCCCTGCTGCCCGACTCGGTCGCGGAGATGCTGATGCAGAAGGCCGGCATGGACCGCATGCACGCTTTCTACTCCGCCATCGACATCGTCAGGCGCGGCGGGACGATCTCGCTGATCGGCGTCTACGGCGGGATGGCGGATCCGCTGCCGATGCTCACGATCTTCGACAAGCAGATCCAGCTGCGCATGGGGCAGGCGAACGTCAAGCGCTGGGTGGACGACATCATGCCCCTGCTCGTCGACGGCGACCCGCTCGGCGCCGAGCACTTCGCCTCCCACCGCGTGCCGCTCGAGCAGGCGCCCGAGGCCTACTCGAAGTTCCAGAAGAAGGACGACGGCTACTTCAAGGTCCTGCTCTCGCCCTGAGCGTTACAACTCCGCCATGGCGAACATCTACGACCCTGAGTTCGAGGAGGGGGAGCGGCCACCCGGCTTCCAGGCGCGCCGGGCGCGCATCGGATACGAGCTCGGCACGGAGCTGATCGGCTGCAGCCTCTGGGAGCTGCCGCCCGGCCAGGCGGCCTACCCGTACCACTTCCACTACGCCGATGAGGAGCTGGTCCTGGTCCTACGCGGGCGCCCGACCCTGCGCACGCCGGAGGGGACGCGCGAGCTCAGCGAGGGCGAGGCCGTCCGCTTCCCGCTCGGCGAGGAGGGCGCGCATCAGCTCGTGAACGAGACGGAGGAGGGCGCCAGCTTCCTCGCGATCAGCAGCAGCGGGCGCCCCGACGTGGTCGTCTACCCCGACTCGGACAAGATCGGCATGGGCGAGCGGCTGCCGCACGGCGGTGGTCTGCGCGCGTACTTCCCGCGGGACGCGGCCGTCGACTACTGGGAGCGGGAGGACCGCTCGACCGAGTCCTGATCCGCGGCCACCTCGGCGCAGGCCTGGGCCTCGCTGCTCGGACAGATGTCGAGCGTGTCGGCCATGCGCCGCAGCAGGTCCCATAGCTGCGCGCGCTCGGCCTCGTCGAGCGCGTTGAGCATCTCCTGCTCGTCCGCCGCGATTGCATTGTCGGCGTCGGCGAGCAGCTGCTGGCCCTCGGCGGTCAGCTCCACGACGTAGCGCCGCTTGTCCGCGGGGTCGCGGTCGCGCTCGATCAGGCCGCGGCCGTAGAGCTGCCCCGTCACGCCCGCGAGGTTGCTGTAGTCGATTCCGAGCGCGTCGGCCAGCTCGCCCTGCGAGCACGATCCGATCGCCTGCAGCTGCTTCAGCACGATGAATTCCTGGGCGCCGAGATTGAGCGGGCGCAGCGAGCGGCGAAAGCGCGCGGTCGACTCGTAGCCCAGCCGCGCGAGCAGCAGCCCGTAGGGGATGCGGTCGGTAGCGGTCTGAGCGGCTTGGGCCATGGCTACGAGATTACTTCGAATCATATGTGGGTATAGTACCATTGTGGTAGTCAACCACGATAACTTCCAGGAGGAATAATGAGCACAGCAGTCCAGCCCTTCGCGGGCACCTTTGCCGCCGACCCGGTGCACTCGTCGTTCGGCTTCGCGGTCGAGTACGCGGGCACCGGCAAGTTCCGCGGCACGCTCGATGACGTGAGCGGCTCGCTCACGGCCGGCGACGATGGTCTCGCGCTCGAGGGCGCAGCCAGAGTCGAGTCGATCTCGATCCAGAACCCGCCGCAGTTCAGGGCGCACGTACTCGGCCCGGACTTCTTCGACGCCGAGAACCACCCCGAGGTGGCGTTCCGCTCCACGAGCGTCGACCTGGCCGACGATGGCACCGCTCGCGTCGCCGGTGAGCTGACGATCGCCGGCAACACGCGGCCGGTGGAGATCTCGGGCACCTGGACGGAGCCCGTCCCCGCGGCCGGTGGCGGCTTGCGCGCCGGCCTGGAGCTGAAGACGGTCCTCGACCGTCGCGACTTCGGCTTCGAGTGGCAGATGGAGCTGCCCGGCGGCGGCGGAGCCCTCGGCTACGACGTGACGCTCGAGGTCAACCTCAGCCTGTTCCAGCCAGAGGCCTAATGCGAATTCTCGGGATATCCGGGTCGTTTCGAAGCGACTCCCACAACACCCGGCTGCTCCGGGCGGCGGCGCTTGCGCTGCCGCCCGGGGTGGATCTCGAGCTGTTCGACGGGCTTGGGAGCCTGCCGCACTACTGCGAGGACGCCGACACGGACCCCGCGCCGGAGGCGGTCGAGCGCCTCAGGCGGCTGATCGCCGAGGCCGACGCGGTCCTGATCGCCACCCCCGAGTACAACGCGTCGATCCCCGGCGTGCTCAAGAACGCGATCGACTGGGCCTCGCGCCCGTTCCCCGACAACGCCCTGCGCGACAAGCGGGTCGCGGTGATCGGCGCCAGCACTGGCCTGTTCGGGGCGGTGTGGGCTCAGGCGGAGCTGAGGAAGGTGCTCAAGCACGCGGGCGCCGACGTCCTCGACGAGGAACTGCCGGTGGGGTTGGCGGATCAGGCCTTCACCGCGGACGACGAGCTGGCCGACGCGGAGCTGCACGGGCGCCTCGTAGACCTGCTCGAGGCGCTGGCGGGCGATGGGGCGGGTAACGTGGCCTCCATCGATGAACGCGTCCGACGTCGACACGGTACGCCGGCTCTTCGAGCGGTTTAACCGCGACGGGCTCGACCTCGCACTGGAGCTGATCTCCGAGGACTTCGTGGGCGAGGTGCCGGGGTCGATGTCGGCCGAGCCCGACGTCTACCAGGGGCACGACGGAGCCCGGCGCTACTTCGCCGGCTTCGACGGCCTGATGGAGGAGGTCCGCTTCGAGCCGATCGAGCTCGTCGAGCACGGCGGCGCCGTGATCGTCTGGCTGCGGCTCTCGGGCCGCGGCGCGGCCAGCGGCATAGAGGTCGATCAGCACGCCGCCGTGGTCACGTGGCTCGAGGACGGAAAGGTCACGCGGATGGAGCCCCACCTGGACATGGACGCGGCTCGCGAGGCGCTCGACGCCTAACTGGTAGCTTCGCCGCAATGCGCCGACTCGCATCCGCAGCCCTTGCCGTCACGCTGGTCCTGGGCGCCGCGGCGCCGGCCGGCGCCGCCAACCGCTGGATCCAGAAGCGCGCGCCGCTGAACATCGCGCACCAGGGGGGCGAGGACGAGTTCCCGTCGAACACCCTGTACGCCTTCCGCAAGGCCACGCGCGCCGGCGCCGACATGCTGGAGCTGGACATCGGCGTGACCAAGGACGGCAAGGTGATCGTGATGCACGACACCACGGTCGACGGCAAGACCAACGGCCACGGCACGGTCGCCTCCAAGACGCTCGCGCAGATCAAGCGGCTCGACGCCGCGTACTGGTTCGCGCCGGCCAAGAGGGACCACTACAGCCACGATCACGCGGCGGCGGCCTACCGCTTCCGCGGCGTCGCGACCGGGCGCCGGGCGGCGCCGAGGGGCTACACGGCCGCGGACTTCCGGGTGCCGACGCTGGCCGAGGTGATGCGGGCGTTCCCGCACACGCCGATCAACATCGAGATCAAGGGCCGTACGCCGGCCGAGGACACCGCCGAGTACATCCAGAACGCCGAGGTGCTCGCCCGGCTGCTGAAGGGCACGAAGCGGCGCGACCTGATCGTCGTCTCGTTCAAGCAGGCCGCCGTCGATCGCTTCCACCAGCTGGTCCCGCGGCTCGACGTGGCACCCGGAATCGACGGGTTCGCGAGCTGGCTCGGGATGGGCTCACCCGGTGCCGGCGTGGCGGCGTTCCAGGTGCCGATCACCTACGGGTCCGGCAGCAGCGCGCTGGTCATCACGACCGCGGACGCCGTCAAGCGGGCGCACGACGAGGGCTACGCGTGGCAGAACTGGTTCGGGGACGACGATCGCGACGACGCGCCCACCTGGCGCCGGCTGATCGACATGTGCGTGGACGGCACCATGACGTCGAACCCGCGCGCCTACGAGAAGGTTCTGCGGGCGCACAAGCGCCCGGCCAGCTGCGGCTAGCCGCCCTCGGCCTTCTGCTTCAGCCCCGCGGCCGCGTCGCCCAGCAGGAAGTCGCGCACCTTGGTCTCGGCGGGGCCGCGTAGGAGCAGGCCCAGCATGCGGCCGGGGTCCGCCTCGAGCGCGTACGTGGCCCGCGTGCGCCCGCCGCCCAGATCCTCGAACGCCCAGGAGCCGGTCAGCGACTTCGAGTCGCCCTTCTCCTGCACCCAACGGATGCTCGTGGGCGGGTCGTAGGAGAAGCGCAGCACGGCGCGCACGTTCTTCACCTTGGCGTCGGACTCGGTCTCGACCAGTTCCGGGCGCCGCTCGCCGTCGCGCTCGAGCACCTCCACGTCCCTGAGCGAGCCCTGCCACTCGATTGCGTTCTCCACGTCTGCCGCGATCTCGTAGCAGCGCTCGATCGGCGCGTCGATCTCCACGCTGCGGTCGCCCTTGATCACACCCATGGCGGCGACTCTATCCTCACGCGGCCTGTGGCTGCGCGAGCGTGCCGCGCCGGGTGGCCACGACGATTGCCCCGACCACGGCCACGGCCGTCGCGACGATCACGGAGATCGTCCACGAGCTGGACTCCACGATCGCGCCCGCCACGGCCGCCCCCAGCGAGATGCCCCCGATCAGCGCGGTCAGCGGCCAGGTGAAGGCCTCCGTCGCGGTCCCCACCGGTGTCACGCGCTCGACCAGCTGGTTGCGCGAGGCGATCAGCGGCGCGATCGGGATGCCGGCGAGGATTACGAGCAGCCCCATGGTCAGCGGGGAGTAGGCGAGCGCGACGGGCGCCATCGCAAAGGGGAGCAGCCAGGCGAAGCCGAGATGCGCCTGCAGCAGCGAGAAGCGGGTGGCCCTGGCGCCCCAGGCCAGCCCGGCTGCGCCGCTGCCGATCGAATACACGGCCAGCAACACCCCGGCGAGTGCCTTCTTGCCCTCGGCCTCGGCGAAGGCCGGTACCGCGACCTCGACCGTGCCGAGGGCGAAGCCGACCGGGAGGCTCGCGAACACCAGCGTGCGCAGTCCCGGGTCGGCAAGCGCTCCCAGCCCGAACGCGCGCCGCTCCGATCCGGTGAGATCGGGACCGGGGCGGCCGCGCAGACCCTCGAGCAGCATGAACGTGCCGGCCAGCACGCAGGCGGCGGCCACGATCAGGGCGTACTGCGGCCCGACGGTGGCGACCACCACGGTCGTCAGCAGCGGGCCGACGACGAACACGATCTCGATCATCACCGAGTCGAGCGCGAAGGCGCCGTGGACCAGCTCCGGCTGGTCGGCGAGCAGGTACGGCCAGCGCGAGCGCAGTACCGACGACACGGGCGGGATAGCCACGCCGGCCAGCAGCGCCAGGGGCGCGATCACGCCGCCGGGCGCGCCGTTCGAGCCCGCCGCCCAGATCCCCAGTAGCCCGGCGGCGTGCACGGCGGCCAGCGGCACCAGCATCGCGACTCCGCGGCGGTCCACCAGCCGGCCCTGGAGCGGCGCGCCGATCGCGCTCCCGAGCGCCAGCGCGCCGGTGCAGATGCCGGCGGTGGCGAACGAGCCGGTCACCTCGCGCACGAACAGAAGGACCGCCAGGCCACTGATGCCGACCGGCAGCCGGCCGATCAACGTGGCAAACACGATCATCGCCACGCCGGGCGTTCGGAGGATGCGCGCGTAGACGCTCACCCCGCCTAAGCTACGCGGCCGTGGAACCGGACGCAGTCGAGCTCCGGGTGGTCGCGTGCCTGGTGGAGAAGCAGCGGACCACGCCGGACCAGTACCCGCTGACGCTCAACTCGGTCCGTTTGGCCTGCAACCAGGCGACGAACCGCGACCCGGTCGTGGACTACGACGAGGCCACGATCCGCGCGGCGCTCGACCGGCTCGGGCGGCGCAAGTGGACGACGCTGGCGAGCTGGTCGACGGCCCGTTCGGTCAAGTACAAGCACCTGCTCGACCAGGCGCTCGGCCTGTCCGACCCGCAGCTGGCGCTGCTGACGGTGCTGATCCTGCGCGGGGCCCAGACGCCCGGCGAGCTGCGCCAGCGCAGCGAGCGCATGTACCGCTTCGAATCGGGCGAGGAGCTCGACGACACGCTGGCGCAGCTGGCCGAGCGCGAGCTCGCGGTGGCGCTGCCACGCCGGCCCGGCGAGCGCGGGCAGCGGTGGGCGCACCGGCTGGCGGAGGCGGAGGCGGAGGACGCTGAAACGCCGCCCCTGGATGAAGCCGAGCTGCCGGAGCCGGCCGTGACGGCGCCGCCTGCCGCCGCCGACGGCCTCGCCGAGCTGCCGGAGCCGGCCGTGACGGCGCCGCCTGCCGCCGCCGACGGCCTCGCCGGCCGCGTCGAGCGCCTCGAAGGCGAGGTCGCAGCCCTGCGCGAGCAGCTGCGCGAGCTGCGCGAACAGCTCGGCGCGTAGGCGCTCGCCCGCCTCGACGATTTGGCCACCATCCGGGCGCGGCTCTCACAAATGGGGGCCGCTCGCCGACACCGGTCTGATGCTGCCCCCGGTGGCCCAACGGGAGGCCCCGCGGCAACCCGGTGTCCCTCCAGTCGAGCCGAGCACGCGGTTTGCCGCGCGCGTCGGCAGCTGCATCTTCGCCAGCCTGGCGCTGCTGCTCGTGTTGCTCGCCCTGCTCCCGGGCGCGGAATCCCCCGCTCTCGCGCGCTTCGCCATCCCCGCCGGCTGCGCGCTCGCCGCGCTGGCGCTGCACTTCAACTCGGACCGGCTCGAGCTCTTCACGCTGTACGCGGCGGCCACCCTGGGCACCCTGCTCGTCTCGGTGAACCTGCTCCTCTCGGACCACGCCGCGGCGCTCTCCGGCGAGCTGCTCTACGCGTGGCTCGCCCTGTACGCCGCCTACTTCTTCGCGATCCGGCAGGCCGTGTTCCAGCTCGTGCTGATGGGAGTGGCTTACCTGTTCGTGCTGTTCGAGACCGCGCCGGGGCAGGACGTGCTGCCCAACTGGATCACCCTCGTGGCGGTGATCGTTCCGGTGGCGGTGGGGCTGCGGGTGGTCCGCGGCGGCGTCTCGCAGCTCGTGACCGGCCTGGCTGAGGCGGCGCGCACCGACGCGCTCACCCAGTTGAAGAACCGCTTGGCGCTGGATCAGGAGATCGACACCGAGCTGGAGCGGGCGCGCAGGGGAGGACTGCAGCTGAGCGTGGTGGTCGGCGACCTCGATCACTTCAAGTACGTCAACGACGAGCTTGGCCACCGCGCCGGCGACCGGGCGCTCATGCGCGTCGCCCGGATCCTCGCCACCCACCGGCGCGTCGGCGACACCGTGGCGCGCACCGGAGGGGAGGAATTCACGGTGCTCCTCCCGAACATCTCCGAGCACGATGCCTACCTCGCCGCAGAGCGCATGCGGGCCGCAGTCGCGAGTGAGTTCGCCTCCGACCCCGTGCCACTCACGTTCAGCTTCGGAGTCGCGACTTTTCCGGACCACGGCGGGACGGCGGACGCTGTGATCGAGTCGGCCGACCAGGCCCTCTACGCCGCCAAGGCGCTCGGCCGCAACAGGTCGATCATCTTCAACCGGGAGATCAGCGCGATCTTCGGCAGCGAGGGCGGCGGTCGCGGGCTCGACGCCTCGGAGCTCTCCACGCTGCTGTCGCTCACCGAGGAGCTGGACATCCGCGACGCGGGCACGGCCAACCACTCGCGCACGGTGGGGCGCTACTGCGCGCTGATCGCCGAGCAGCTCGGGCTGCCCGCGGACCGGGTGGAGCGCATCGAGATGGCGGGACGACTCCACGACATCGGCAAGATCGGCGTGCCCAACGCCGTCCTGCAGAAGCCGGCCGCGCTGGGCGCGCGAGAGATGGCGCAGGTGCGCACGCACCCCGAGTTCGGCGGCGAGGTGCTGGCCGGGCGCGGGCTCGAGGATCTCCGCAGCTGGGTCATGGCGCACCACGAGCGTCCCGACGGCAAGGGTTACCCAGCCGGGCTCACCGACGAGGAGATCCCGCTGGAGGCGAAGATCATCGCCGTCGCGGACGCCTTCGAGGCGATGACCGCGGACCGCGTCTACCGCTCCGGCATCGGCACCAAGGCCGCCCGGGTCGAGCTGCTGCGCTGCAGCGGCTCCCAGTTCGACCCGCGTGTGGTCGCGGCGTTCATGGCGGTCCTCGACGGCCTCCAGCAGACGCCGGACGCCGAGCTGGCCGGCCTGCGCGCGGGCTGACATCCTGGGCGGCTGTGCCGCCCCCGAAACGCTCCGTCTCGCTCGTCATCGAGGGACCGGCGGGCGTGCTGCTCGTGCGCCGGCCGGACGACGACGAGAGCCTGCCCGGGGTGTGGGGGTTGCCGGCCGCCTCGCTCGGCGCGGGAGAGTCGGAGCGGGAGGCGCTGGTGCGCGCCGGGCGGGAGAAGCTGGGCGTCGAGGTGGAGCCGCTGGAGCCGATCGGCGAGCACGAGACGATGCGCGACTGGACGGCGCGCATCACAGCCGGTCAGCCGGCCGTGCCCCAGGCCGGACCGGGCACGCAGTACGTGGAGTGGCGGTGGGGCGACCCGGCCGAGCTCGTGCCGGCGGCACGAGCCGGTTCGCTGTGCGCGCGGGTTCTGCTGCGTGCGCGGCGCGTCTACTGGTGATGCCGGCCATCTAGGCTCTTGGCCGTGAGCACCGCTCGAGGCATCCTCGCCCGCGGGCCCTGGCAGATCGACCAGATCGACGCGCGCTGGCTGCCGGAGACCTTCGAGCCGCCCGCCGAGGCGGAGCGGCAGGCCGACGCCGCCGTCGCGGGCCTGCGCGAGCGCGGCTCGCCCGCCCACGACGGCATGGCCACGCGGCTGGCCGGGTGGCGCGAGGAAGACGGCCGGCTGGTGCTCGATCTCCAGCCGATTCGCTGGGCGCTGCGCCTGGTGGAGGGCGATGCCTGCGACAGCCTGACCGCGCTCTGCGTGGTGCGGACGACCGACGGCCGCTGGCTGGCGGGTCGCCGGGCGAGCTGGGTGTCGACCTGGGCCAACCGCTGGGCGCTCGGCGCGGGTGGGGCGGTGGACCTGGGCGAGAGTCCGGCCCACACGCTGTCGCGCGAGCTGCTCGAGGAATGGCAGCTCGAGCCGGAGCAGCTCAGCATCGAGGCGCTGCTGGGGCTGCCGAACGGGATCGCGATGCTGGTGGGCCTGGCCACCGTGGAGGAGGCGGCGGCGCCGGTCCCGGACCACGAGCACGACGAGTGGGCCTGGTGGCCCGCCGACGTAAACGAGTGGCCGCCGGAGGCCGACGACCGGCTGCGCCTGATGGGCTCCTTGTTGCGCTAGGCGGCAGCCAGCTGGCCGACGCTCCACGGGGCGCGGGGGCGCGAGCCCCCGCATGTCATCTCAGGCCGTGAGGCCGATGGGGCAGCTGACGCCGGTGCCGCCCATCCCGCAGTAGCCGTTCGGGTTCTTCGCGAGGTACTGCTGGTGGTAGTCCTCGGCCCAGTAGAGCTCCGGAGCGTCCAGGATCTCGGTGCTGATCTCGCCGTAGCCGGCGGCGCCGAGCCGCTCGGCGTAGCGCTCGCGCGAAGCCTCAGCCGCCTCCCGCTGCGCGTCCGAAGTCACGTAGATGCCCGACCGGTACTGGGTGCCCATGTCGTTGCCCTGGCGCATGCCCTGGGTCGGATCGTGGTTCTCCCAGAACAGACGCAGCACCTCCTCGAAGGGAAGCTCGGCGGGCCGGAACACGGCGAGGACGACCTCGTTGTGCCCGGTGCGCCCGCTGCACACCTCCTCGTAGGTGGGGTTCGGCGTGTAGCCGGCCGCGTAGCCGACGGCCGTGGTGAACACTCCCGGCGCCTGCCAGAAGACGCGCTCGGCGCCCCAGAAGCAGCCCATGCCGACGAGCACCTGCTCGGTGTCCTCCGGGAAGGGCGGCTCGAGCGGCGTGCCCAGTACGAAGTGGGTGTCCGGCACGTGGAAGGGCCGCGTGTCGCGGCCGGGCAGAGCGTCGGCCCTATCCGGCATCTCGGACTTGTTGCGGAAGAGGAAGCTCACACCATCGAGATTAGCGCCGGCGACGACCCCCCAGGCGGTACGGTGTCGCCATGGCGCAGGTCACGGAGCTGGAGCTGCCCGAGCTGGACTTCTTCGACGTCGGCCTCAAGGGTGAGCGCTTCCACAGCGCCATGGACGAGCTCAGCCGGGCGGGCTGGCTCGCCACCTCGCCGGTCGGCTACTTCGTGCTCGACCGCGAGTCCGCCGCGTTCTTCTTGCGCACCAAGGCGGCCACGTTCCCGGGGATGAAGATCGCCGAGATGTTCGACGTGCCCGAGGGCGCGCTGCTCGAGCAGATGCGGCGCAACATCCTCCACATCAACGGCGACGACCACCGCCGCCTGCGCAACCTCGTCAATCCGGCGTTCACGCCGCGCGCCGCCGATCGCTGGCGGCCGGCGATGCGCGGGTTCCTCGAGCGCCTGTGGGAGCCGCTCGCGGAAGCGAACGGCTGCGAGTTCGTGGACGCGTTCGCCAAGCCCTACCCGTCGCTGACGATCGCCACGGTGATGGGCGCTCCGCTCGACGACGCGCCCAAGCTCCACGAGTGGTCCAACCTGATCCAGCGCCAGTTCGACGGCCCCAGCCTGTTGAACGAGCGCGACGCGATCGAGCGCGCCTGCGAGGAGTTCTACGAGTGGGCCGGCGCGCTGATCGAGCGGCGCAAGGACGACCCCAGCGACGACCTGATCTCCACGCTGATCGCCGCCGTGAATCCAGCCCACCCACCCGACCGGCTCTCGGACGTCGAGTGCATGAACCTGGTGCTGAACGTGCTCGTCGGCGGCGTGGACACCACGCAATCGCAGCTCGCGCACGCGCTGCGCCTGTTCGCCACCCACCCGGAGCAGTGGCGGCTGCTCGCCGAGCGCCCCGAGCTGGCGCCGGCCGCCGTCGAGGAGGTGGTGCGCTACGAGCCGATCACGCCGTTCACGGCGCGCCTGCTGCACGAGGAGGTGGAGTACCGCGACGTGACGTTCCCGGAGGGGACCATCGTGATGGTTTGCGCGTTCACCGGGAACAGGGACGGGGTGGAGCTGGACTCGTTCGACATCACCGCCGACCGCAGCGATGCCAAGCCGCTCACGTTCGGCGCCGGGATCCACTATTGCCTCGGCGCCAACCTCGCGCGCGCAGAGCTTCAGGAGGCGCTGGCCTTCCTGCCGGCGCGCATGCCGGGCCTCACGCTCGACGGCGAGGCCGAGCTCGGGTCGGTCCACGGGATCTACGGCCTCGATAGCCTGCCGATCCAGTGGACCTCGGCGTAGCTTTCTTCCCGACGGACTTCGGGATCGACCCGGCGGCCCTGGCACGCCTGGTCGAGGAGCGCCCGTTCTACGCGCTGGTCTTCGCCGAGCACACGCACATCCCGGTCAGCCGCGAGACGCCTCACCCGAGCGGCGACGTGCTCCCGCCCCAGTACAGCCACACGATGGACCCGTTCGTCGCGCTGTCGTTCGCGGCGGCCGCGACCGAGCGCATCAAGATCGGCACGGGCGTCTGCCTGGTGGTGGAGCGCGATCCGATCATCACCGCCAAGGAGGTGGCCTCGCTCGACCGGCTGTCGGACGGGCGCCTCCTGTTTGGCGTTGGGGCGGGCTGGAACCGCGAGGAGATGCGCAACCACGGCACCGATCCGAAGCGCCGCTTCAAGCTCATGCGCGAGCGGGTGGAGGCCATGAAGGAGATCTGGACCAAGGACGAGGCCGAGTACCACGGCGAGTTCGTGGACTTCGACCCGATCTGGTCCTGGCCCAAGCCGACGCAGAAGCCGCATCCCCCGGTGCTGATCGGCGGCTCCGGCCCGAAGGTGATCGACCGCGTGCTCGCGTACGGGGACGAGTGGACGCCGAACCGGTTCGGCAGCCCCGAGGAGCTCAAGCAGCGGATCGACGAGCTGCGCGAGCGCGCCGGCCGGCACGTGCGGGTGGTCGCCTCGGGAGTGAAGCCCGACCGCGAGCTGGTCCAGCGGCTGGCCGCGGCCGGCGCCGACGGCTGCACGTTCTACGTCTCGGCTGACGCCGACGAGGCCCAGGCCGAGCGCGAGCTGGACGAGTTCGCCGCGCTGGCCTGATGGGCCGGCTGGACGAGCTCGACCTCTCGCTCGAGCTGTCGAAGGAGGAGGAGCGCCAGCGACTCGAGGCCGGCTGGAGGC
Source organism: Thermoleophilaceae bacterium (assembly GCA_034664105.1). Classification (GTDB taxonomy): domain Bacteria; phylum Actinomycetota; class Thermoleophilia; order Solirubrobacterales; family Thermoleophilaceae; genus JACVRW01. Next base: position 646 of record JAXDIH010000016.1, on the reverse strand, counting down.
GGCTGGCCGCGCTGCGCCTCGCACTCGGGGGAAAGCTGCCGGGCTACGGGCTCGGCCCCGCGCTGTGCGTGCTGTTCGAGGGCTGGGACGCCTCCGGCAAGGGGGGCGCGATCAAGCGCCTGGTCGACCACCTCGATCCCCGCCACGTGCGGGTCGCGCAGTTCGCCGCGCCCACCCACGACGAGAAGCGGCACCACTTCCTCTGGCGGTTCTGGCCGGTGCTGCCCGGCTGGGGAGGCATGGCGGTCCTGGACCGCACCTGGTACGGACGGGTGCTGGTCGAGCGGGTGGAGGGGTTCGCGTCCGAGGAGGCCTGGGGCCGCGCCTACGGCGAGATCGCCGACCTGGAGACCACCCTGGCCGCCGAGGGCACGATCCTGGTCAAGTTCTGGATGCACGTCTCCGAGGAGGAGCAGCTGCGCCGGTTCGAGTCCCGGCAGGCCGACCCGTACAAGGCGTGGAAGCTCACCGACGAGGACTGGCGCAACCGGGAGAAGCGCGACGCCTACGAGGAAGCGGTCGAGGAGATGCTCGACCGCACCGACCACCCGGCCGGCCCGTGGCACGTCGTCGCCGCCGAGGACAAGCGGTGGGCGCGGGTGGACGTCGTCCGCACCGTGTGCGCGGCGATCGAGCGGGCGCTGAC
>JAXDIH010000125.1:0-34193 GCA_034664105.1 Thermoleophilaceae bacterium | reverse complement strand
GTGGCGGACGCGCGACTGGCGGAGCGCTTCCCGCTGGCGATGATCACGCCCAAGACGCACCTGTTCCTCAACTCGACGTTCGCGAATCAGTCGCGGCAGCACTCGGCGCAGCCGGCGCCGGAGGTGGTGCTGCACCCGGCGGACGCGAATCGCCGCGGCGTGAGCGACGGCGGCCGGGTCAGGGTGTTCAACGAGCGTGGCTCGTTCTCGTGCGCCGCGCGGGTGTCCGACGACGCCCGCCTGGGCGTGCTGGTGGCCCCGATGGGCTGGTGGAACGCGGACTACGCCGATGGGCGCAGCGGCCAGGCGACCACGTCGCAGGCCCTGACCGAGCTGGGGCACGCGCCGACCTTCAACGACAACCGCGTCGAGGTCGAGCCGCTGTAGGCACGGGCGCCGGGCGCCGCCCGGCGGCGCTCTATCTTTCGGCGCTATGGCGGAAACGGTCGTCATGAAGTTCGGCGGCACCTCGGTGGCCGACGCCGAGCGCATCAAGCGCGCCGCGGGACGCATCGTCGAGCGCGCCAAGGAGGGCAACCACGTCGTGGCCGTGCTGTCGGCGCGCGGCAAGCACACCGACGAGCTGGTCGCCCTAGCCCACGAGGTCTCGCGGCGGCCGCATCCGCGCGAGATGGACATGCTGCTGTCGACCGGCGAGCGCGTGACCTGCGCGCTGGCCGCCATGGTGATCAACGACCTCGGCTTCGAGGCGATCTCGCTCACCGGATCGCAGGCCGGCATCGTCACGGACAGCGGGCACACCAAGGCGAAGATCATCGAGGTCAAGGCCACCCGGATCCGCCAGGCGCTCGACACCGGCAAGGTCGTGCTGGTGGCCGGGTTTCAGGGCGTGTCGCAGAGCTCGCTCGACGTAACGACGCTCGGCCGCGGCGGCTCGGACACCACCGCGGTGGCCCTGGCCGCCGCGCTCGGCGCCGAGGTCTGCGAGATCTTCACGGACGTGGCCGGCGTGTTCTCCGCGGATCCGCGCATCGTCCCGGAGGCGCGCAGGCTGCCGGTGCTGACCTTCGAGGAGATGCTCGAGATGTCGGCGTCGGGCGCCGGCGTCCTGCAGCTGCGCTCGGTCGAGTACGCCCGCAACCACGGTGTCACGATCCACTGCCGATCCAGCTTCGACGACGGACCCGGTACGGTGATCCAGGACGAGGAAATGACTATGGAACGACCACTGGTGACCGCGGTCACGCACTCCACCTCGGAGGCGCGCGTGACGCTCCTGGGGCTGCCCGACAAGCCCGGCATCGCCGCCGCCGTGCTGGGCGCGCTGGCTGGGGCGAACGTGAACGTGGACATGATCATCCAGAACGAGCCGGCCAGCGAGGGCCGCCTGGCCGACATGTCGTTCACGGTGCCGCGCGACGACCTGATCGCCGCCCGCGAGGCGCTCGAGCCGGTCAAGGACGAGCTGGGCTTCGCGTCGATCCAGACGGACGAGCAGATGGGCAAGGTGTCCGTGGTCGGGGCGGGAATGAAGAGCCACCCGGGCGTGGCCCACAAGACCTTCAAGGCCCTCGGCGACGCCGGGGTGAACATCGAGATGATCTCGACCTCCCCGATCAAGATCTCGTGTGTCGTGCGCGAGGAGCACGTGACGACCGCCGTGCGCGAGCTGCACACCGCGTTCGGGCTGGGCGCCGACTCGGTGCTCCCCGAGGACGTGGCCGGCGACCACCGCCCCAAGGTGAGCTCGTGAGGGTCGCGGTCGTGGGCGCCACCGGGGCCGTGGGCTCCACGATCCTCGGGGTCATGCGCGAGCGCTCGTTCGCGGCCGACGAGATCGTGCCGTTCGCCTCCGAGCGCTCGGCCGGCCGGAGCATCGACTACGGCGACCAGACGCTCAGCGTCGTCGCGCTGTCGGAGGACGCCATCCAGGGCTTCGACCTCGCGCTCTTCTCAGCCGGCTCGACGATCAGCTCCGACTGGGCGCCGCGCTTCGCGGAGGCGGGCGCGGTGGTGGTGGACAACTCCTCGCAATGGCGGATGAGCGACGACGTGCCGCTGGTCGTGTCGGAGGTGAACCCCGAGGCGCTCGACTCGCATCGCGGCATCGTGGCCAACCCCAACTGCACGACGATGCAGACCGTGGTCGCGCTTAAGCCGATCCTGGATGCCGCCGGGATCGAGCGCCTGATCATGTCGACCTACCAGGCGGTGTCGGGCACGGGGCAGAAGGCTGTCGACGAGCTGCACCGCCAGGTCGAGGCCGTGATCGACGCGAAGGAGCTGCCGCGGCCCGTGGTGTACCCGCACCAGATCGCGTTCAACGTGGTGCCCCAGGTCGAGACGTTCAAGGACGGCGACGACTACACGACCGAGGAGCGCAAGTGCATGCGCGAGACGCGCAAGATCCTCGGGCGCGACGACATCGGCGTGTCGGCCACCTGCGCGCGCGTGCCCGTGTTCACGGGGCACTCGGTGTCGGCGAACGTGCAGACGCGCGAGCCGCTGTCGCCGGAGGAGTGCCGCGAGGTGCTGAGCGGCGCGCCCGGCGTGACCGTGGTGGACGACCCCGCCGACGGCCTCTACCCGCTGCCGATCGACGCCGCCGGTCGCGACGACGTCCTGGTCGGCCGCATCCGCCGCGACCCCTCGCACGACCGCTGCCTCAACCTCTGGATCGTGGGCGACAACCTGCGCAAGGGAGCGGCAACCAACGCGGTGCAGCTGGCCGAGCTGCTGACCGTGCGCGGCCTGCTGGGCGCGGCGCGCGCCTAGGCGCTCGACGGCCGGCGCAGCCCCCACAGGGCTGCCAGGAGCGTGCCTATGCCCGTGGCGAGCGGCCAGCCCACCAGGGAGTGCGATTGCTCCTCGGGCTCCGAGCCGAACACCACGCCGCCGCCGCCAGTCGTGGCTGCGGTCGTCACGAAGATCGCCAGCACGAAGAAGGCCAGGTACCCGGGCCCGGGCTCCAGCTCGACGGCCGCGTACCCGAGCAGCGCGAGGCCCTGGAGCAGCGTGATCAGCTCCCAGCCCCAGCCGATGTCCGACCCTTCGGAGGACAGGGCGAACGCGAAGCCCAGGATGTAGGCGGAGACGAGGACCGTCACGCCCGCCGCGCCCACCAGGACGGTTCCCGGGCGACCGCCCGTCGCCAGGCCCGCCGCGAACAGCACGACGAACGAGAACGCGAGCAGCGCGCGGTACGTGTCGAGGTTCTCGGTGCCGAAGATCCAGTTGACGGCCTCGAGCAGCAGCGCCACCGAGGACAGAGACACGATCAGCAGGCACGCCACGGAGCGCGAGCGCCGGTAGCAGTAGGCGGCCAGTGCCGTGAATGCCGCGAGCAGCCACGTGAGCGTCCCGCCGCTGCTCGAGTAGTCCTGACCCGACAGCACCCGGCCGACGCGGGCGATCGCCACTCCGGCGAGCACGAGCCCGGCCACCAGCAGGATCGTCTTCGCCGCACGCTCTCGCGGATCGTCAGCCGCGGCCGTCAGCCCCGCGAGGAGCAGCAGCACCGCCGGAACGGCGGCCGTGACCAGCAGCACGCCGTCCGACCACGGGTCGTCCATGCGCAGCTGGACAAGTGAGACGAACAGGGCGAGGCCGAGGCCGGCGGGAGCGAGCGCGCCGGCGGGCCATGGTGACCGTAGGCTCGACATATCGGCCGTGGGTTTCGCCAGGGACCGCTGAACCCCTGCTGAGCGGTGCTAGCTGCTCACCGGCCGCCGCTCCTCGTCGACCACGATCGGGTCCTGTCGGGCCAGCCGGGTCAGCTCGCGGCGAGATCCGATGCCGAGCTTGCGGTAGATGTGGCGCGCGTGGGTGCGCACGGTCTCGATGCCGATCGACAGCTCGTGCGCGATCTCGGCGTTGGTCGCGCCGTCCTGCAGCAGCTCCAGCACCTCGGCCTCCCGCGGCGTCAGCAGCTCGGCGCCCTGGATGCCCGACGTCAGCAGCCCGCCGGCGGCCGCCGAGCGTGGCAGCAGGTGCATCCCGCGCGATGCCAGGTGGATCGCGTTGACGATGTCGCGCGCCTCCGTCTCCTTCGACAGGCACGCCGTCGCGCCGAACGAGAGCATCTGGTTGCACTCGGCGGCGGTGGGGCGGTTGGCGAGCACGACGATGCGCGTCTCGGGATGGGCCCTGTGCAGCTGGAGCACCTGCCCGGGCGTGCCGAGCGTCCCGAAGTTGAGCAGCACCACGTCCGGTCGGTGGCGAGCGATCGCCGACTCCACGCCGTCCATCGGCACGCCGGCGGCCACGAGCTCGAGGTTCGCGTCCTCGGATATCAGCGCCTTCAGTCCGATCGCCACGAGGTCCTCGAACGTGGTGGAGACAACGGTGGGCATACGCCGAGTGTATGCCCACATGGGGGATAGGGGTGAGAACTATGTCACCCCTGGGTTACGCCGATGACCTCCCCCCGCATCCCCCGAAGATCACACGCTGGGGGTGGCGACGTTTTGCTCTTTGCGGGGAAACCTTCTGTTTGCAGACTTCCGGGGCGGCAAATGGGGTACGTCCTATGCGAGCGAGCCGACCAAGTGGTCGGCTTCTCGCTTTCTAGGCCGCCGCCGCCAGCTGCGCGATCTTGCGCTGCACGTCGCTCGTGGACACGACGTGCTTGCCCATCCCCAGCTCCTTGGGCTCCAGCCCGAGGGCCAGGCCGACCATCTGGGGCAGGTGCAGCACGGGGAGGCCGAGGTCGCGCTCCACGTACCCGGCGGCCGCCGGCTGCTGCATGTCCAGGTTCAGGTGGCAGAGCGGGCAGGGCGTGACGAGGCAGTCCGCGCCGGCGTCGATCGCATCGGCCACGTGCCGGCCGGCCTGGCGCAGCGACGTGGTGCGGTTCATCGTGATCACGGGGAACCCGCAGCACTTGCGCGCGCCGGCGTACTCGACCGCCTCGGCGCCCAGCACCTCGATCACCTGGTTCAGGTACTCGTCGCGACCGGGGTGCTGGTCGAAGCCGAGGCGCTTGGTCGGACGCACGATGTAGCAGCCGTAGAACGGCGCGATGCGCAGTCCGGCGAGCGGGCGCACGACGCGCTCGCGCAGCGCGTCCAGCCCGATCTCCTCGACCAGGATCCAGAGGAAGTTCTTGTTCCACCAGTCGCTGCCGGGCTCGTAGGAGAGCCCGTCGGGCTTGAGGTGCGAGTTGACCTCGCCGCGGTAGGACGACGACGCGTCCAGGCGCTCCTGGCACTCCGACTGCGCGCCCTGGCAGGTCGAGCAGATGTTCATCATGCCGGCCGCGCCGTCCACGTCCTGGGCGAGCGCGAAGGTGCGCGCGTTCAGGGTGTCGACGAGCTCCTGGTTGTGCTCGGCGATCACGCCGGCGCCGCAGCAGTTGGCGCGGTCCAGCTCGACCAGCTCGAGGTCGAGCAACGGGGCGACCTTCGCCATCGAGCCGTGCAGCTCCGGAGTGAAACCCCGGGACACGCACCCGGGCCAGTAAGCAAGCTTCATTCGATCTCCTCGGCCATCTCGCCGACGATGTAGAGGTTGAGCTCGATGCGCTCGTCGCGCGACTCGATCTCCTTGATGACGCGCCGCACCTGCTTCTGATCCGGCAGCTTGGGGTGCACCACCGCCTTGAGCGGGCTGACCTTCCCGGACTTGATGCCGCGCAGGGCGGTGGGCAGGCTCTCCACCAGCTGCTTCGCGCCTTCGGGTCGCAGCTGCCCCTTGAGCAGCGAGCCGTCGCCGAACGAGCGCGGCAGCAGCTGCGCCTCGAACAGCGTGCCCCACTTCTCGATGATGTTGACGAACGCCTTCTCGTGGCCGTAGCCGTTGTTGGAGTCCTTGATCTCGTAGTCGTTGGTCGCCTTGCGGCGCAGCCGCATGATCTGGTTCATCGGCGCCACGTCCTTCGGGCAGACCTCCACGCAGGCGAAGCAGTGGGTGCAGTCGTAGATGCCGTGCGGGTCCTCGGCCAGGTCCTTGAGCCGGGACTCGTGCTCGCCGTCGCGCGGGTCGCCGACGAAGCGGTAGGCCTTCGCGAGCGCCGCCGGGCCGATGAACTCAGGGTCCACCTCCAGCGACAGGCACGCGGACACGCATACGCCGCACTGGATGCAGGCCATCGTCTGGGTGACGTCGAGCATGGCCTCGGGGGGCACGATGTACTCGTGGTCCTCGGGCGGCTCCTCGGCCGGCAGCAGCCAGGGCACGACACGGCGGATCTTCTTCCAGTGGACCGCTTCCATGTCGGTCACCAGGTCCTTGATCACCGGCATGTTGCCCATCGGCTCGATGGTGATCGCGCCGTTGCGGGCGCCCTCGGCGGCCTCCCCGATGCGGGTGTTGCAGGCGAGCGCCGACTTCCCGTTGATGCGCACGCCGCACGAGCCGCAGATGGCTGCGCGACAGGAGCAGCGGATCGCGATCGAGGCGTCCTCGCGGTCCTTGACCTGGAGGATGCCGTCGAGCACGGAGCGCTCGGGCGGCAGCTCGACGTCGTAGTCGGCCCAGTAGGCGGGCTCGCCCGACTCCGGGTCGTAGCGTCTAATTTTGAGGTTGTAGTCAGTCATGGGTAGGCGTCATGTTTCCGGCGGGGTCACTTGTGTGACGAGATGGCCGAGCATGGATGCGAGGACAGATCGTCAGTAAGTCCTCTCCTGCGGCTCCCACTGGGTCATGGTCACGTCCGAGTAGGAGATCTCGGGCTCGCCGCCGTTCGCGGAGACGTTGATGTGCTTGAGCCAGTCCTCGTCGTTGCGCTCGGGGAAGTCCGTGCGGAACTGAGCGCCGCGACTCTCCTTGCGCTCGATCGCGGACAGCACGATCGCCTCGGCGTTGTCGACCATGAACTGCAGCTCGAGCGCGCCGAGCACGTCCTGGTTGAAGACCGTGCCCTTGTCGTCGATGGCGACATCGGTGGCCTCTTCCTTGAGGCGCCGGACGTCCTCCAGGGCGGTGCGCAGCCCGGCCTCGTCGCGGAACACCGCCACGTACTTGTCCATGACCTTGCCCAGCTCCGCCTTCACCTCGGACACGCGCCGGCCGGTCCCGTCGCGGTTCACGATCTCGGAGATGCGCCGCTCCTCGTCCTTGAGCTGCGCGAAGTCCGGCTCGCGCAGCGGCAGGCCGTGGACGGCCTCGGCCGCGTGGCGGCCCGAGCGGCGGCCGAAGACGAGCGTGTCGAGCAGCGAGTTGGCGCCGAGCCGGTTGCCCCCGTGCACCGAGACGCAGGCGCACTCGCCGGCCGCGTAGAGGCCGGGGATCGAGGTGCGACCGTCCACGTCGGTCCTGATGCCGCCCATCGTGTAGTGGTTGCCGGGCTTGATGTGGATCGGCTCGCGCGTGATGTCCACGCCGGCGAAGTCGCGTCCCACGTTGACGATCTCGCGCAGGGCCTCGTGGATGCGCTTGCGCGGCACCACCGTGATGTCGAGCGCGACGGTGCCGTCAGGAAAGCCACGCCCTTCGTTGATCTCGGTCTGCTCGGCGCGCGAGACCACGTCGCGGGAGGCCAGCTCCATCTTGTTGGGCGCGTACTTCTCCATGAAGCGCTCGCCCTGGGCGTTGTACAGGTGGGCGCCCTCGCCGCGCGCCCCCTCGGTGATCAGCAGCCCCAGCCCGGCCAGCGTGGTCGGGTGGTACTGGATCATCTCCATGTCCATCAGCGGGGCGCCGATCCGGTAGGCCATGGCGATCCCGTCCCCGGTGCAGATCAGCGCATTCGTGGTGGGGTCGTAGAGCTGGCCGTTGCCGCCGGTGGCCAGGATCACGGCCTTCGCCTGGAACAGCTCTATGGCGCCGTCGCGGATGTTGCGCGTGATCGCGCCGGCGATGCGGCCGTCCTCGTCCTGCACGAGCGCGGTGGTGAACCACTCCTCGTAGCGGTGGACCTCGCTGAACTTCATGAGCTGCTCGTAGAGCACGTGCAGGATCGCCTGGCCGGTGATGTCGGCCACGTAGTAGGTGCGCGCGGCGGAGGCGCCGCCGAAGGCCCGCGTGCCCAGCCGGCCCTGCTCGTCGCGGTGGAAAGTGACGCCGAGGTGCTCGAGGTCGAGCAGCTCCTGCGGCGCCTCGCGGCACATGATCTCGATGGCGTCCTGGTCGCCCAGGTAGTCCGAGCCCTTGATCGTGTCGAAGGCGTGCGACTCCCACGAATCCTCCGCACGCAGGGCGGCGTTGATGCCCCCCTGGGCGGCGTTCGAATGCGACCGCACGGGATGCACCTTGGAGATGATCCCCACGGATGCGCCGTGCTCCGCCGCCGCGAGGGCTGCGCGCTGGCCGGCGAGGCCGGCTCCGATTACTAGTACGTCGTGCTTCGGCATGAGGCGCTGGCGATTCTATGGAAGCTCAAGCCGGAAGCGCCCCGCGCAGCGCGCGACGCACCGCATCCACGGTCACGATCCCGCGCAGAACGCCGTCTCCATCGACTGCCATCACGGCCCCAAGTCGCCCCAGGCTCTCGTGAGCCAGCAGCGCCTCGAGCGGGTCCTCCAGCCCGGCGCGCAGCCCGTCCCCACCGTCGTCGCGGGCCATCACCGAGGCGGTCGGGCGGCCGGCGCGCACCGCCTCGGGCACGCTCTCCACGGCCTCCCGCGAGACGACTCCGACCAGCCGGCCGGTGCTGTCCACGACCGGGAACCAGGGCCAGCCGTAGCGCAGGAAGTACTCGCGCTGGGCGCGGTCGAGCGATAGCTCTTCGGGGATCGCGACCGGCTCGGCATCCATCACGTCGGCCACGCGCAGGTGGTCGATGCGGTCGGAGAAGGCGGCCTGCGTCTCGGCCGAGCGGGCGGCCTGCGCCAGGAAGATCCCGATGAAGATCAGCCAGATGCCCGTGAAGGAATCCAAGTGGATGAAGTTCGCGAGGATCAGGGCTCCGACCGCCACCATGCCCCAGCCGGCCAGGCGCCCGAGCCGCGCGGCGAAGACGGTGGCACGGGTGCGGTCGCCGGTCAGCTTCCATGCGATCGCCCGCGCGATCCGGCCGCCGTCGAGCGGGAAGCCGGGGATCAGGTTGAAGACCAGCACGAAGAAGTTGACCGTGATCAGGTAATTCAGCACGGCAACCACGGCGCTCATGTCGACCAGCTCGAAGCGGGTTCCGTCGAGCACGGTGGACGAGCTCGACAGCAGCGTGCCCACGCCAAAGCAGATGGCGCAGATCGCCAGCGTCACCAGTGGTCCGGCCGCCGCCACCCGGAACTCCACGCCGGGGGAGTCGGTGTCGCGACCCAGCTTGGCGACGCCACCGAACATCCACAGGTCGATGCCGAGGATGGGGATCCCGTTGCGGATCGCGACGACGGCGTGACCGAGCTCGTGCAGCAGGATCGACAGGAAGAACAGCAGGGCCGACACCACCGCCAGCGCGAACGCCTTCGTGTCGTCGCCCGGGAAGAGGTCCTGGTACCAGCCCGACAGCGACCAGATGATCAGGAAGAGGACGAAGAACCAGCTGACGTCCACGCCGATCCGGATTCCGAAGACGCGGGCCAACCGGATGGAGTTGCCTCCGAACACTGAACTGGATGGTAGGCGTACGCGCCGGGGATCCAGGAAACTTGGGTCCATGGCACCCAAGTGGTGGACCCTGCTCGCCGTCTGCCTGGCGACGTTCATGCTGCTCCTCGACGTCACGATCGTGAACGTCGCGCTCCCGGCCATCCGGCGCGACCTCGGCGGCACGTTCACCGACCTCCAGTGGGTGGTGGACGCCTATGCCCTCGGCCTGGCCACGCTGCTGCTCGCCTCGGGCTCGCTCGGCGACCTGCTCGGCCGGCGGCGCATCTTCAGCGTGGGCATCGCCGTGTTCGTCGCCGCCTCGCTGGTCTGCGGCCTGGCCAACACGCCGTCGATGCTGAACATCGCACGCGCCGTGCAGGGGGTGGGCGGCGCGATGATGTTCGCCACCGCGCTGGCGCTGATCGCCCAGGAGTTCGCCCCGCACGAGCGCGGCACCGCGTTCGGTCTGTGGGGCGCGACCACCGGGTTCTCCGTTGCGGTCGGGCCGCTCGTGGGCGGGGTGCTGACCGAGCACCTGGGGTGGGAGTGGATCTTCTTCGTGAACGTCCCCGTGGGCCTGCTGACGATCGCGATGACGCTGCTGCGCGTCCCGCGGGGCGAACGCGACACCACCGCGAGCATCGACTGGGGCGGCCTCGTGACGTTCAGCGGGGCGCTGCTGTGCCTGGTGCTGGCGCTGATCCGGGGCAACGCCGAGGGCTGGGGGAGCGGTCTGATCGTGGGCCTGCTCGCGGCGTGCGTGGTGCTGCTCGCGGCGTTCGTCGCGATCGAGCTGCACCGCGACCAGCCCATGCTCGACCTGCACCTGTTCCGGATCCCGGCCTTCACAGGCGCGCAGATCACGGCCTTCGTGCTGCACGCCTCGATGTTCTCGATGTTCCTCTACCTCGTGCTCTACATCCAGAACATCCTCGAGTACTCGCCGCTCGAGGCCGGCCTGCGCTTCCTGCCGGTATCGGTGCTCTCGTTCGTGGTGGCGCCGGCAGCGGGCAAGCTGGCGGAGCGGCTGCCCGTGCGCGCCTTCCTCGGGGCGGGGCTGATCCTGGTCGGGACCGGGCTGCTGCTGATGAGCGGCATCGATCCCAACGACGACTGGACCACGCTGCTGCCCGGGTTCATCGTGGCGGGCATCGGGATCGGCTGCACGAACCCGCCGCTGGCCACGGCCGCGATCGGCGTGGTCGAGCCGCGCCGCAGCGGCGCGGCCTCTGGGATCAACAGCACGTTCCGCCAAGTGGGCATCGCGACAGGGATCGCGGGTCTCGGCGCGCTGTTCGAGGCCCGCGTGGCCCACAAGCTGACCGATGCGCTGGCGGCCGTGCGGCTCCCGCCGGGCGTCAAGGACCGGCTGGCGGAGGCGGTCACCTCGGGCGGCGCTCAGGCGGCCGCCCGCGCCGCGCCTCCCAGCGCGCACGACACGGTGCTCGAAGCGGCTCGGCGCGCCTTCATCGACGGCCTCAACGAGATCCTCATCGTGGCCGCGGTCGTGGCGTTCGCGGGCGGCATCCTGGCCTTCGCGCTGGTCCGCTCGCGCGACTTCGTGGCGCGCCAGATGACCGCCGCCTAGTCTCTCTCGCCTCGGAACCAGAGAAAGGACGCAATGACACATCGAGTCACCTTCATCCCGGGCGACGGCACAGGGCCGGAGCTCGCGGAGGCGACCCGGCGAGTGCTCGAGGCCACCGGCGTCGAGTTCGAGTGGGACTTCCAGGACGCGGGCATCGACGTCTACGAGCAGGAGGGCAATCCCCTGCCCGACCGCACGCTCGACTCGATTCGCGAGCGCGGCATCGCCATCAAGGGCCCGACGACCACCCCGGTCGGATCGGGTCACCGCTCGATCAACGTGGCCCTGCGCAAGGAATTCGACCTCTACAGCTGCATCCGGCCGTGCAAGGCCTACGACGGCGTGCGCACGCGCTTCCCCGAGACCGACATCGTGATCGTCCGCGAGAACACCGAGGACCTGTACGCGGGCATCGAGTTCGAGCAGGGCTCACCAGAGGTGGAGAAGCTCCGCAGGTTCCTCGCCGACGAGCTGGACTCGCCCACCCGCGACGATTCGGGGATCTCGATCAAGCCGATCTCGGTGTTCGGCTCAGAGCGCATCGTCGAGTCCGCCTTCGAGTACGCCAAGGCCAACGGGCGCAAGAAGGTCACCGCGGCGCACAAGGCCAACATCATGAAGTTCTCCGACGGCCTCTTCCTCGAGGTCGCCCGCCGCGTGGCCGAGCGCCATCCGGAGATCGAGTTCGAGGACCGCATCATCGACAACCTCTGCAACCAGCTGGTGTCGCGGCCCGAGGAGTACGACGTGATCGTGCTGCCGAACCTCTACGGCGACATCGTCTCCGACCTCGCCGCCGGCATGATCGGCGGGTTGGGGCTGGCACCGGGAGCGAACATCGGCTCCACCGGCGCCATCTTCGAGGCCACGCACGGCTCGGCGCCCAAGTACAAGGGCCAGAACAAGGTCAACCCCACCGCTCTGCTGCTGTCCGGCGTGCTGATGCTGCGCCACCTCGACGAGACGGAGCCCGCCGACCGGATGGAGCATGGCATCGCCGAGGTGATCCGCAAGGGCGACAAGGTCACGTACGACCTCAAGCCGACGCGTGACGATCCCTCGGCGGTGGGTACGAGCGAATTCGCTGACGCAGTAATCGAGGAGATGAACGCCTGATGCCTACAACCGTCACCGTAACCGGCGCGGCCGGCCAGATCGGCTACGCGCTGCTGTTTCGAATTGCCAGCGGCCAGCTGCTGGGGCCGGACGAGCAGATCAACCTGCGCCTGCTCGAGATCCCCGACGCGGTCAAGGCCGCCGAGGGGACCGCGCTGGAGCTGCAGGACTGCGCGTTCCCGCTGCTGGCCTCGACAGAGATCTACGACGACCCGGTGAAGGCGTTCGACGGCGTGAACGTCGCGCTGCTCGTGGGTGCGCGACCGCGCACGAAGGGCATGGAGCGAGCCGACCTGCTCGAGGCCAACGGGCAGATCTTCAAGCCGCAGGGCGAGGCGCTCAACGCCGGCGCCGCCGACGACGTGCGTGTGCTGGTGGTGGGCAACCCGGCCAACACGAACGCGCTGATCGCCTTGAGCAACGCGCCCGACATCCCGTCAGAGCGCTTCACGGCGATGACGCGCCTGGACGAGAACCGTGCGGTGGCTCAGCTTGCCGAAAAGCTCGGCGTTGGCGTGGATGACGTGCAGGACCTCGTGGTGTGGGGCAACCATTCACCCACGATGTTCCCCGACCTGTTCAACGCCAAGGTGAACGGTGAGCGCGCGGTCGACCAGGTCGACATGGACTGGTACGAGAACGAGTACATCCCGCGGGTGGGCAAGCGCGGCGCCGAGATCATCGAGGCGCGCGGCGCGTCGTCGGCGGCGAGTGCCGCCAACGCCGCCATCGACCACGTGCACGATTGGGTGCTCGGGGCCGACGGCTTGCGCTCGATGGCGATTCACTCCGATGGGTCGTACGGCGTGGAGGAGGGAATCGTCTCCAGCTTCCCGGTGCGGGTCAGCGGCGGGTCCTACGAGGTCCAACAGGGCCTCGAGGTGGGCGACTTCGCGCGCGGCAAGATCGACCGCACGGTGGCGGAGCTCAAAGAGGAGCGCGACGCTGTGCGGGAGCTCGGACTAGTGCCCTAGGCGGGTGCCGGCAGCCGGCCGACGCTCCACGGGGCACCGGGGGCGCGAGCCCCCGGCTGCCGTCAGGCGGGGTGCCAGCCCTTGTCGCGCTTCTTCACCTGACCCTCCTTTTGGAGGGTCGGCATGACGCGATATAGGTAGTTCGCCTTGATGCCCATCGCGTCTGCGAGCTCGGAGATGGTGATGCCGGGACGCGCGCGCACCAGCTCGAGCGCCTGCTTGGCGCGGTTGCCGCTTCCACGCGGGCGGCCGCGCCGGGCGCGCCCTCCTGCGCCGTTCGAGCGGCGCGTGCGTGTGGCGGTGGCCTGCGTGCCACCCACTCCCGCGAGCGCGGCTGCAGCCTTTTCAAGTCTGTTGAACTCATCCACCAGTGGACGGAGCTCGCGCAACCGTGCGTCTATTTCCTTGCGTTTCTCATCCAGAAAGTCAGCCATTAACAGTTCACTCTACTAACTGTTTTAGGCGTTGCAAGGAACCGTCCAGCTCCTTTTGGGTAACGCGTGAGACGGCGCGCCCCGCCACCCGACCGAGCGGGCCGCCGGGCAGGTCGTACTCGTTGACGTAGGAAAAATCCGTGCCGCCGTCGTTGGCGTCGAAGCGGTACTCCACCCGGGCGTGCGAGGCGACCGGCCCGCGGCCTTCCCACACCACGTGCTCACAGGGGTCGTTCTGCACGACCCTCCAGTGCACCTTGAACTTCTTGCCGGCCAGCTTGAGGCACTGGGTCAGAGTCGAGCCCTTCTCGAGCGGGGACCTGGGGGAGCCCTCGAGGTGATGGTGGACGGTCACCCAATCCTCCAAGCGGTTCGGATCCATCACCACGTCGTAGACGGCCTGCGGCGGGGCCGCGATATGGGTGCTGCGCTGGACCTTCACCGTGCCCCCAGCGGCTCGAGCGACTCCCACTCGCGCAGCGCCTTCTCCACCGCCCGGTCGAAGCCCAGCGGTCGGATCCCGTAGAGGCGCGGGGCCTCGCCGGCGTCGCGCGGCAGCAGGTCGGACTCGAGGCTCTCCATCAGCGGCCGCACCAGCTCGAGCGGCTGACCGGTGACCGCCGCCACCACGGCGGCGGCGGGTGGGGTCAGCGAGGCGCGGAGGCCCAGCGGCACGCGCGCGACCCCCATTGCGTCGGCGATCCTCTCGATCATGGCGCCGTACGTCACCACGTCGGGGCCGGCGACGTCGAGCGAGCGGCCCGCGGCGGCCGGCACGGAGGGCGTGCGGGCGAGGTACTCGATCACGTCGCGCTCGGCGATCGGCTGGGTGCGGTTGGCGCGCCAGGCTGGCAGCGGCAGCACGCGCAGCCGCTCGACGAGGCGGACCAGGATGCGAAAGGACGACGAGCCGGCGCCGACGACGATCGAGGCGCGCAGCGCCGTGGAGCCGGGGACGGCGTCGAGCAGGATGCGCTCGACTTCCAGGCGGGAGCGCAGGTGGTCGGACAGCGGGGCTTCGCCTGGATCGGGCTCGATGCCCCCGAGATACACGATGCGCTCGACGCCGGCGGCGGCCGCGGCCTCGGCGAAGCGCTCAGCCGCGGTGCGGTCGCGCTCGCCGAAGGGGTGGCCGTTGCCCGAGGCCGCCTCCATCGAGTGGACGAGGTAGTAGGCGGTCGTGCAGCCCTCGAGGGCCTCCGCCAGGCCGGCGCCGGTCACCAGGTCGCCGCGAGCGCGCTCCACGCCGACGAGCGGCTCCAGCCGCTCGGGCGTGCGGGCCAGCGCGCGCAGGCTCCGGCCCTCGCCGGCCAGGCGGCGCAACAGCCTCGCGCCGACGTACCCGGTGGCTCCGGTGACCAGCTCCATGGCTTCCCCCTGCATCCTTTCCGATCGACCGAGCCGCGTGCCCGCTGCCCGCTGGCCGCTGCCCGCGCCTCGCGCCTCGCCTCGCGCCTCGCGCCTCGCGCCTCGCGCCTCGCGCCTCGCGCGAGCGGCTCAGTGTTCCCGCTCGCCCCCCCTCGAAAACCCGCTCTGAGCGGGCGCTCGAGATTCGACCCTGGAAATTGCAGCAAAAGGAAAAACGTCCGATTTGCGAAGTCGGGGCTGGTGGTGGCGGGGCCACTGCTGTTGGATGGCGGGCGATGCCGAAGACGAAGCCTGCCCGCTGCGACGATTGCTACTTCCGCCAGAACATGCTCTGCGCGCTCAACCTCGACAAGCCCTGCACGACGTTCCGCAGGGCCGAGCGCGGCCTGGCCCCCGAGCGCCAGCTGGCCTTCGTCTTCCGAGCCGAGCGCACGACGGCGGCCTACGCCTTTCCGCAGCCGAACGGCTGAGCGCTCGCGACTGAGGGTTCGCGCCAGACCCGCTGGCCCAGCTCCAAAGCCGGTTAAAGTCGCGATATGCGACTGACGGTCCTGGGCAAGTCGCCCTCCTGGCAGGACGCCGGAGGGGCGTGTTCCGGGTATCTGCTCGAGGAGGATGGAACAGCGGTGCTGCTCGACTGCGGCAACGGCGTGTTCGGCAAGCTGCGCGAGCACATCGACTACGTCGACGTGAATGCCGTGGTGATCTCGCACCTCCACGCCGACCACTTCCTCGACCTCGTCCCCTACTCGTACGCGCTCACCTACGCGCCCCGTCAGCAGCCGGTGCCGGTGGACCGCTGGCCCGGCACGGACAGCCCCGCTCGCCCCGAGCTGCACGGCCCGCCCGGAGCGCGCGAGACGTTCCGCAAGGTCGTGGGCTGCTGGGGCAACAACGACTTGATCGAGAACGCCTTCGACCTGACCGAGTACGAGGCCTCGAGCGAGCTGTCGATCGGGCCGGTGCGGATCACGTTCCAGCCGGTGCCGCACTACACGGAGACGTTCGCCATGCGGATCAGCTCCGAGAACGGCTCGGGCGAGATCGTCTACGGGGCCGACTCGCGCCCGACCGAAGCGCTCACCCGCTTCGCGGCCGGCTCCGACCTGATCCTGATCGAGGCCACGCTGCCGCGCCCGGAGCGCACGGGCGAACGCGGCCACCTGACGCCCGCCGAGGCCGGCCAGCACGCCCGGGCCGCGGGCGCCAAGCGTCTGCTGCTCGTGCACATCTCGGACGAGCTCGACGCCGACTGGGCACGCGCCGAGGCCGAAGAGGCCTTCGGAGGCCCGGTCGAGGTGGCGAGCGAGGGGGCGACGTTCGAGGTGTGAACGGGCGGCCCGGCCCTCCGGGACCGCGCGGCGCCCCCCGCCGCCCCGGCCCGGCCGCCCCGGCCCCCCGGGGCCCCGCCGCCCCTGGGCTCCGGGCCGCGCCCGCGCGCTTGTCACACACTCGTTACGTAGGTCACCCACCCGTCGCGAAACGACGGCAACCATGGGGGTGTGGGCCCCGAACGTCAGACATACCCCCCACCTGAGGGCCCACCCTCGGTCGAGGCGGCGCTGGCCGCGCTTGGCAGCCGGCAGCACGGCGTCGTGTCTCGCGCGCAATTGTCGGCACTCGGCCTCAATCGGGAGGCGATTCGTTGGCGAGTCCAGGCCCACCGCCTCCATCGCCTCCACCCCGGCGTCTACGCCGTCGGCCATTGGGCGCTCACGTCGGCTTCCCGTGACCTGGCCGCCGTCTTTGCGTGCGGGCCCCAGGCGCTGCTGAGTCACCGCGCGGCCGGGCGTCGGCTGGGCCTGCTGCGTGGAGGAGGGCCGGTCGAGGTCACCGCCCCGCGCGGCTGCAAGCCGAAGCCGGGCATCCGGGTTCACCGGACGCGCCTTATCCACGCGGACGATCGCGCGACGGAAGACGGGATTCCGGTCACCAGCGTCGCCCGCACGCTCGTGGATCTCGCCGACGTACTCAGCGAACGCCACCTGACCGCTGCTGTAAACGAGGCGGAGGTCCAGAGGCGATTCGATTTGATGGCGATCGAACAGACCCTGAGCCGCGTCGCCGGCCGCACCGGCCGCCACCGCCTCAGACGCGTGCTTGCCCGCTACACCGAACCACCCGGCTACACCACAACCGAAGCGGAGCGCCTTCTTCTGCGCCTGTGCAAGCACCACGGTCTACCAACGCCGCAGCGGATCGCCGTGGCCGGCTACGAGCTCGATTTCTACTGGCCGGACGTGCGGCTCGCGATCGAGGTCGACGGCGGGGCGTTTCACCGGACCCGGCGCGCCTTCCACGAGGATCGGCGTCGCGACCGCGGGCTGGCGGCGCTCGGAATCCAGGTCGCCCGCGTGCCGTGGCTGGACCTGACCGACGGCGCGCTGGAGCTGGTCGCCGAGCTGAGGGCGATCCGGGCGCAGCGGGCCTTGACAGCGGACGTCCGGTCGCCGAGCGTGCGCCCATGAGCAGCGTCGCACTGTCCGCCAAGGCCCGCGGAGCCCTCGACGCCATCTGCGACACCTTCGTTCCGGGCGGGGACGGTCTGCCGTCGGCCACCGAGATGGGTGTGCCGGACGCGCTGCTGGGCATCGTGGCGCGCAATCCGCGCGCCGCCGAGCGCAAGCAGGTCGCCCAGCTGCTCGGCCTGTGGGACACCCGACTGCTGTGCGCGATCGCCGGTGGTGGCGTGCGGCGCTTCACGCGGCTCGCCCAAGCGGACCGCGAGCGGGTGCTGCTCTCCTGGGCCGACAGCCGCGTGGTCCAGCGGCGCGCCGCCTTCCAGGCCCTCCGCAAGGGCGCGCTGCTCGCCTACTACGGGCAGGGCGGCGACGACGGCGCCCACAACCCCGCCTGGGACGCGATCGGGTATCCCGGTCCGCTCGGACCGCCGCGGGACCCGCCGCCCCGCACGATCGACCCCCTGCAAGTGGACGAGGACACCACGCTCGAGTGCGACGTGGTCGTGGTCGGCTCGGGTGCCGGCGGGGGCACCGCGGCGGCCGTGCTCGCGCAGGCCGGACTCGACGTGGTGATCGTCGAGGCCGGTCGCTACTTCAGCGAGCGCGACTTCGACGGCGCCGAGCTGTCCGGCTTCGACCGCCTCTACCTGAACGGCGGCGGCATGGCGAGCGCCGACGGGAGTGTCGGGCTGCTCGCCGCACAGGGGCTGGGCGGCACGACGCTCGTGAACTACACGTTCTGCTTCCGCACCCCGGACAACGTCCGCAGCGAGTGGGCCCAGCAGCACGGCCTCGCCGGGGTCGCCTCGGCGGACTTCGACGGCAGTCTCGACGCGGTGTGGGCGCGCATCGGGGTGAACGCGGAGCACAGCCTCCCCAGCAGCCGCGACGAGGGCATCCGCGAGGGCATGGACAAGCTGGGCTGGGACTGGCAGGTGATGCAGCGCAACGTCCGCGGCTGCACCGAGGAGGTCTGCCGCCTGTGCCACTACGGCTGCCAGCTCGGAGCCAAGCAGTCGACTCTCAAGACCTGGGTCCAGGACGCCCACGACGCCGGCACGCGCGTCCTGGTGGAGACAACAGCCGAACGCGTGCTGACCGAGGGCGGCAAGGCGACCGGTATCGAGGCGCGCACGGCCGCCGGGCATCAGGTGACCGTGCGGGCGCGTGCCGTGGTCAGCGCGTGCGGCTCCCTTCACACACCGGTGCTGCTGTCGCGCTCCGGCGTCACCTCGAAGGCGCTCGGCAAGCACCTGCGCCTGCACCCGGTGCTCGTGGTCTGGGGCCAGTTCGACGAACAGGTGCGCCCGTGGGAGGGGATGCTGTCCTCGACCTACTCGGACCAGGACAAGGACATGGACGGGCGCGGATACGGTGTGAAGTACGAGCACGTGGCCATCCCGCCCAGCATCCTGCTGTCGTTCTCGCCCTGGCGCGGCGGCCGCGACCACGCCGAGCTGATGCAGGCGCTGCCCTACACCAGCGGGCTCGGCGCGCTGCTGCGCGACCACGGCGTCGGCGAGGTGCGCACCGGCCGCGACGGCCAGCCGATCGTGCGCTACAAGCTCACGCCCGACGACGTCCAGCACATGCGGCGCGGGGTGCGCGGCGCCGCCCAGGTCGTCGAGGCGATGGGCGCCCGCCGGATCTACTCCTCGCACTCCAAGTGGGTGGCCTACGAGCCGGGCGTCAAGGGCGACCTCGACACCTTCATGCGCGACGCCGACGCCTGCGGCTGGGGCGCCGGCCAGGCCCAGCTCGTGTCCTTCCACATCATGGGCAGCGCCCGCATGGGCGCCTCGCCGGCCGATTCGGTCTGCGATCCGACCGGCCAGGTCTGGGACACGCCCGGCCTCTACGTGTTCGACGCGTCGGCGTTCCCGACCGCCTCCGGCGTGAACCCGATGGTCACGATCGAGGCGCTCGCGCACATGAACGCGCGCGCCCTCGCGGCGGAGCTCGGATAGCCGCTTGGCCCCAGCCGTCGTAGTCGGCGCGGGGCCCAACGGGCTGGCCGGAGCGATCGCGCTCGCACAGGCGGGGCGCCGGGTCACGGTGCTGGAGGGCGCGGCGACTGTCGGCGGCGGCTGCCGCTCCGCCGAGCTGACGCTGCCCGGCTTCGTGCACGACACCTGCGCGACGGTCCAGACGCTCGCGCTCACCTCGCCGTTCCTCAGCCGGTTGCCGCTCGGCGAGCACGGCTTCGAGCCGGTGCACCCGGACGCGCCGCTGGCACACCCGCTCGACGACGGCACGGCCGTGATCTTGGAGCGCTCGGTCTCCGCGACGGCGGCCGGCCTGGGTCCCGACGCGGACGCCTACCGTGGCCTGTTCGAGCCGCTGGTGCGCGAAGCCGGAGCGCTGTTCGCCGACGTGCTCGGGCCGCTGCGCTCGCCGCGCCACCCGCTGTTGCTGAGCCGCTTCGGGCTCAGCGCGATCCGGTCCGCCGCCGGCCTCGCCCGCTCGCGCTTCGAGGGCGAGCGCGCCCGGGCGCTGCTGGCGGGCTGCTGCGCGCACTCCATGCTGTCGCTGCGCGCTCCGGTCAGCGCGGCGTTCGGGATCGTCCTCGCCATGAGCGCCCACGCGGTCGGGTGGCCGGTGGCGCGCGGCGGGTCGCAGCGCCTGGCCGACGCCCTGGCCGAGCACCTGCGCTCGCTGGGCGGCACGATCGAGACGGGGCGCTGGGTGGAGTCGCTCGCCGAGCTGGACGGGTTCGGCCCGGCGCTGCTCGACGTCACCCCGCGCCAGCTGCGCGATCTCGCCGGCGACCGGCTGCCCGACCGCTACCGGCGCGCGCTGGCGCGCTACCGCTACGGCCCTGGCGTGTTCAAGCTCGACTGGGCCCTCGACGGCCCGATCCCGTGGGCGGCGCCCGAGGCGGCGCGGGCGGGCACGGTGCACCTGGGCGGCACGCTCGACGAGTTGGCGGCGTCGGAGGAGGCGGTCGCGAACGGAGAGCATCCCGAGCGGCCGTTCGTGCTGCTCGTCCAGCCCAGCCTGTTCGACGCGACCCGCGCGCCCGCCGGCCGGCACACCGCCTGGGCGTACTGCCACGTGCCGAACGGCTCGACGCGGGACATGACCGCGGCGATCGAGAGCCAGGTGGAGCGCTTCGCCCCGGGCTTTCGCGACCTGATCGCCGCCCGCTGCGCGATGGACAGCGCCGAGGTCGAGCGGCGCAATCCCAACTTCGTCGGCGGCGACATCAACGGCGGCCTTCAGAGCCTGCGCCAGCTGTTCGCCCGCCCGGTGCCCAGGCGGGTGCCCTACTCGACGCCGCTCCCGGGCGTCTACCTGTGCTCGTCGTCGACGCCGCCCGGCGGCGGAGTGCACGGGATGTCGGGCTACTGGGCGGCCCGGGCGGCGCTCAGGGCGTCAGGTCGATCCGGTCGAGCGCCGGCGGGCCGATCGGCGCGCCCGTGAGCGACGGCGCCAGGTAGGCCTCCAGGGCATCGGGATCCATGGCACCGCCCAGGCGGTCCGTGCCGCCGAGCAGCTGCACGTCCACGTCCCGCGCCGGCTTGGCGGCGGCGATTGCGGGCAGAAGCATGAGTGCGACGACGGCAACCGGGCACAGGCGATGAAGGCGCATGCGCGAAGCCTTCCCAGTTCACGATCAGGCGCGTCACCAGCGTGTGAACCCGCCGAGGTATCCTCGATCGTCGTGACCCCGCAACGCGACCTGTTCGCCGGGTTCGAACGAATGCGGCGTGAGATCGACGAGCTGTTCGGCGACGTATTCGAGCGCCAGACCGGCCTGCGCGGGCGCGGGTTCTCGCCCTCGGTCGACGTCTACTACGTCGACGACCCGCCGCGCGCGGTGGTCAGGGCGGACCTCGCCGGAGTGCAGATCCAGGAGCTCGGGCTGGAGATCCGTGGGCGTCAGCTGCTGATCGCCGGCCAACGCCGGCCGGCTGAGGTGAGCGGGCGCCTGTACCAGCAGATCGAGATCGAGCACGGCCCGTTCCGGAGGGTGGTCGAGCTGGGGGCCGAGGTCGTGGCCGACGAGGCGCGCGCGTCGTATGAGGACGGCATGCTCGAAGTCGAGATCCCGCTCGCCCGGCCCGACGAGTCGGTGCGCCGCGTGCGCATCGACGACCCAGGGCCGTGAGCATCCACATCCCCTCACCGGAGGGCGAGGTGATGGAGGCGCCGGTGCGCACCGCGCTTCCGGAGGCGCTACCGGTCCTTCCGCTGCGTGAGAGCGTGGCCTTCCCGGAGGCGCTGATGCCGCTCGCCGTCGGGCAGGAGCGCTCGGTCAGGCTTGTCAACGACGTGCTCACCGGCAGCCGGATGCTGGTGATGGTGGCCGCCAAGGAGGCCACCGGCGAGACGCCCGGGGCCGACGACCTCTACCGCGTGGGCGTTGCGGGCGTCGTGGCGCGCATGATGAAGGTGCCCGACGGCACTCTGCGCATCCTGGTCCACGGAGCTCAGCGGGTGGAGATCGACGACTTCGTGGCCACCGACCCGTACCTGATCGCCCGCATCACCGAGGCGCCCGACATCGTCATCCCCTCGCCGGAGCTGGAGGCGCTCCACCGCAACGTGCAGGCCACCTTCTCGCGCATCATCGAGGAGGTCCCCTACCTGCCGGCCGAGCTGCAGATGGCGCTGGCGAACCTCGACGACCCGGCCGAGCTCGCCCACCTGATCGCCGGCGCGCTGCGCATCAAGACCGAGGAGAAGCAGCGGCTGCTGGAGGAGCGCGACGTGACCGCCCGCCTGCGCCTGCTGTCCGAGCTGCTCGCGCGCGAGCTGGAGCTGGTGGAGATCGGATCGCGGATCCAGTCGCAGGTCCAGTCCGAGATGGACAAGGGCCAGCGCGAGTACCTCCTGCGCCAGCAGCTCAAGGCGATCCAGGAGGAGCTCGGCGAGGTCGACGAGACGCAGGCCGAGGCGGCCGAGCTGCGCGAGCGCCTGGAGCAGGCCGGCCTGCCCGAGTACGCCTGGAAGCAGGCCGAGCGCGAGCTGCAGCGCTTCGAGCGCCTGCCGCCCCAGGCCGCCGAGCACGGCGTGATCCGCACCTACCTCGAGTGGCTGGCCGACCTGCCCTGGTCCGAGTCGACCGCGGACAACCTCGACCTCAAGCACGCCCGCGAGGTGCTCGACCGCGACCACTACGACATCGAGCGCGTCAAGGACCGCATCCTGGAGTTCCTCGCGGTGCGCAAGCTCAAGCCCGACGCGCGCTCGTCGATCCTCTGCTTCGTCGGCCCGCCCGGCGTGGGCAAGACCTCCCTGGGCCGCTCGGTCGCGGCAGCGATGGGGCGGCACTTCGAGCGCATCTCCGTCGGCGGCGTGCGCGACGAGTCGGAGATCCGCGGGCACCGACGCACCTACATCGGCGCGCTGCCGGGCACGATCATCCGCGCGATGCGCGACGCCGGGGCGAACAACCCCGTGCTGATGATCGACGAGATCGACAAGATGGGCGCCGACTACCGCGGCGACCCCGCCAGCGCGATGCTCGAGGTGCTCGACCCCGAGCAGAACAGCACCTTCCGCGACCATTACCTGGATCTGCCGTTCGACCTCTCGCCGGTCTTCTTCATCTGCACGGCGAACCAGCTGGACACGGTGCCGCCGGCGCTGCAGGACCGCATGGAGGTCATCGAGCTGTCGGGCTACACGCAGGAGGAGAAGCGCGAGATCGCCAAGCGCTACCTCGTGCCGCGCCAGATCGAGCGCAACGGGTTGGGGCGCTCGAAGATCGAGTTCACCGACGAGGCGCTCGACGAGATCATCGACGGCTACACCCGCGAGGCGGGCGTGCGCGGGCTGGAGCGCCAGATCGGGTCGATCTGTCGCAAGGTCGCGCGCGAGTTCGCCGAGGGCACGCGCAGATCGAAGCGGGTCATACGCAAGAAGACCGTGAGCGAGCTGCTCGGCAAGCGCCGCTTCCAGCTCGACGTGAAGTCGCGCGTGACCCAGCCCGGCGTGGCGACCGGCCTGGCCTGGACGCCGGTGGGCGGGGACGTGCTGTTCGTGGAGGCCACCGCTTACTCCGGTGACGGCAAGCTCCAGATCACCGGCCAGCTCGGCGACGTCATGAAGGAGTCGGCGGCGGCCGCGCTGTCGTACGTGAAGACGCTCGACGGCGAGGTGCCACCGGGCTACTTCCGCGAGCACGACCTGCACATCCACGTGCCGGCCGGAGCGATCCCCAAGGACGGCCCGAGCGCCGGCATCACGATGGCGACCGCCCTGGCCTCGCGGATCACCGGCCGACTGGTGCGGGCCGACACGGCGATGACCGGCGAGATCACGCTCACCGGCCAGGTGCTGCCGATCGGCGGCCTGAAGGAGAAGGCGCTGGCCGCTCAGCGCGTCGGCATCAACCGGCTGATCATCCCGCGCGGAAACGAGGCCGACATAGAGGACATCCCGGAGCACCTGCGCAAGCGGATGAAGTTCGTCCTGGTGGACTCAGAGGACGAGGTGCTCGACGCCGCACTGCAAAAGAGCGCCCGGCGAAACGCCCGCTGAGCGGGGCTTTCTTGTTCGCGCCTGGCGCGTCTGGGTAAAGTGTCTCGACCAAGCGGACCCGAGGAGAGCAATGGCAGCAAAGAAAAAGGCCGCAAAGGCCGGCGCCGGAGCGTATGCCGCCGGCAAGGCGGTCCGCTCGAATGAGTACGTCCAGCGTCTGGTCACGGACCAGGAGCTGCGCGAGAACCTGCGCAACGCCTTCGTCTCCGCGAAGAAGGCGTACGGGCGCGTGAACGGCAAGGGCCCCGCGAAGGCTCTCGACGACAAGAAGGTGCAGAGGGAGCTGAAGGATGCGGCTTCCTCTCTCAAGGAGGCGGCCGACTCGCTGCGCGGGCAGAAGCCGCGTAAGCGTCGCAAGGGTCGCGTGCTTTTCGTGGGACTCGTCGGAGCGGGGCTTGCCCTCGCGCTGAGCGAGGGCCTGCGCAAGAAGGTCCTCGACGCGCTGTTCGGCGCCGAGGAGGAGTTCGAGTACACGGCGAGCACCACGCCGGAGACGAACTCCAGCTCGACGACCAGCGAAAGCGAGCGAGTGGGCGCCAGCTAGTCGCGCACGGCAATCGCTTCGAGAGAGAGGGCGCCCCGCGGGGCGCCCTTTTTCGTGTGAGGTTCCCTCGGACCGGGTAACGCGGCTTCAGCGATCCGAGGGGGAGAGCAGATGAGCATCAACGTGAGGGGCCGCCCGGTCCGCGTCCGCAGCATCGTGATCTGGTCTGCCGTGGCGCTGCTCGGTGCGGTGGCGTGGGGCGTCCTGGCGCTCGCGCGCGGCGAGCGGATCAACGCGGTCTGGCTGCTGTTCGCGGCGCTGTGTTCGTACGCGATCGCGTACCGGTTCTACGCCCGCTTCATCGTCAAGCGTGTGCTGGAGGTCGACGACAAGCGCGCCACTCCCGCGGAGCGCCTCGACAACGGGCACGACTACCACCCGACCGACCGGCGCGTGCTGTTCGGCCATCACTTCGCCGCGATCGCGGGGGCCGGTCCGCTCGTGGGTCCGGTGCTGGCGGCCCAGATGGGCTTCCTCCCCGGGACGATCTGGATCATCGTCGGCGTCATCTTCGCCGGCGCCGTGCAGGACATGATGATCCTGTTCTTCTCCATGCGCCGAGACGGCAAGAGCCTCGGGCAGATGGCGCGTGAAGAGATCGGACCGGTGGGCGGGGCGGCCGCGCTGATCGCCGTCTTCTCGATCATGATCATCCTGCTCGCGGTGCTGGCGCTGGTGGTCGTGCAGGCGCTCGCGCAGTCGCCCTGGGGCACGTTCTCGATCGCGATGACGATCCCGATCGCGCTGCTGATGGGCTTCTACCTGCGGGTGCTGCGGCCCGGCCGCGTGCTCGAGACGACCGCCATCGGCGTCGCCCTGCTGCTGCTGGCGATCGTGGCCGGCGGCTGGGTGCAGGAGTCCGACGGCGCGCTGGCCGACTTCTTCACGCTCTCCCCTGAGACGCTCACGTTCTGCCTGATCGCCTACGGCTTCGCTGCCTCGGTGCTCCCCGTATGGATGCTGCTCGCCCCGCGCGACTACCTCTCGACGTTCATGAAGGTCGGGGTAATCGGCCTGCTGGCGCTCGGGATCGTCGTCACGCTGCCCGTGCTCCAGAACGAGCGCTTCACCGACTTCGCGTCGAACGGGCAGGGCCCGGTCTTCGCCGGGTCGCTGTTCCCATTCGTGTTCATCATCATCGCCTGCGGAGCGCTGTCCGGATTCCACTCCCTGATCGCGTCGGGCACGACGCCGAAGATGATCGAGAAGGAGTCGCAGGTCCGCACGATCGGCTACGGCGCGATGCTGATGGAGTCGTTCGTGGCGGTCATGGCGATCACCGCCGCGTCGGTCATCGACCCGGGTCTGTACTTCGCGATGAACGCGCCGGCGGGCGTGCTGGGGGACACGGTGCAGTCGGCGTCGGCCGCGGTGCGCGACTTCGGATTCACGGTCACCCCCGACCAGCTCACGTCCGCTGCGTCGGCCGTGCACGAGGACAGCCTCGTGGCGCGGACCGGCGGGGCGCCCACGCTGGCGATCGGAATGTCGCAGATCTTCTCCGGCGTGATCGGTGGCAACGGCATGAAGGCCTTCTGGTACCACTTCGCGATCATGTTCGAGGCCCTGTTCATCCTCACCACGGTGGACGCGGGCACGCGGGTCGGGCGCTTCATGCTGCAGGACACGCTGGGCAACTTCTGGAAGCCGATCGGGCGGGTGTCGTGGAAGCCAGGGCTGTGGGCGACGAGCGCCGTGGTGGTCGGCGCCTGGGGCTACTTCCTGTACACCGGCGCGACCGACCCCCTCGGCGGGATCAACCAGCTGTTCCCGCTGTTCGGGATCGCGAACCAGCTGCTGGCGGCCGTGGCGCTGACGGTGGCCACGACGATCCTGATCAAGTCGGGCAAGCTGAAGTGGGCGTGGGTCACGGCCGTGCCGCTCGCGTGGGACGCCGTCGTCACGCTGACCGCGAGCTATCAGAAGGTGTTCTCCGACAACCCGAAGCTGGGCTTCTTCGCGCAGCGCGACGCCTTCCAGGACGCGCTCGACGCGGGCAAGGTGCTGCCGCCGGCGAAGAGCGTCGACGACATGCACCAGGTCGTGACCAACTCGACCGTCGACGGCGTGCTGGCGGCCTTCTTCGCGGTGCTGATCATCGTGGTGATCGCCGACGCCGCGCGCATCTGGGTGGCGACGATCCGCGGCCGCCCAGCCGAGCTGACGGAGACGCCGCCAGAGCCGTCGCACCTGGTGGCGCCATCCGGGCTGTTCGTGCTGCCGGCGGAGCGCGAGCGGCTGGCGGCCGCCGCGGCCGGCGGCAACGGCGCCGCGCGGGAGACGGATGAGCGCGCGCCGACCGGGGTGGGCGGCTAGATGCCCGCGTTGCTCGGCACGGCCCGCGGGTTGCTCGGCTACCTGCGCGAGGTGGCCGGGGAGACGGCCTACGACCGCTACGTGGAGCACCGCCGCCGCCAGCATCCCGACGATCCCGTGATGAGCCGGCGCGACTTCGAGCGCTGGCGGATGCGCGAGCGCGACGAGAAGCCGGGGGCGCGCTGCTGCTGAGCGCCCCGCGGCTGTCGAGTTCACCGCTGCCGCCGAGCGCGCCGCTGCCAGCGAGCGCGCCGCTGCCGCCGAGCGCGCTGCTGCTGCTGAGCGCCCCGCCGCCGCCGAGCGCGCCGCTCGCGGTACCCTTCTCGACGCTCGCGGCCCCAGCGCATCCTGGCTGGCTAGCCAGCTAAGATCGCGCCCATGGCTGCATCTGTCGCCGCTCCGAAGCGGCTCGAGGGAGACAAGGCCCAGCGCATCATCGAGGCCATGCGCACGAGCGTTGGCACGCGCGGGGCGGCCGGATCGACGTTCGACGTCGTGGCGCGCGAGGCCGGTGTGTCGCGCGGCCTGCTGCATTACTACTTCGGCTCCAAGGAGCAGCTGCTCGTGGAGGTCGTGCGCCACGACTGCGAGATGCGCATCGCCGGCATGGAGGAGCGGATCGCCCGCGCCACCACCGCCGACGAGATCATCGCCGCGCTCGTGCTCGGCCTCGAGGAGTTCATCGAAGGTGAGCCGGGCAGCCCGGCCGTGATCTACGAGCTGCTGTCGGCCTCGCGCCACTCCGACGACATCCGGGCCGAGCTGGCGGAGCTGTACCGCCGCTGGCGCGGCGACCTGGCCGAGGCGCTGCGCACCAAGGAGCGCGAGGGCGTGGTGCGGCTCGAGGCCGACCCGGAGTCGGTGACTTCGATGCTCTTCGCCCTCGGCGACGGCTTCGGCATCCAGGTGCTCTCCGATCCCGAGTGGGATCGAGAGGCCGCCTTCGAGCTCGGCGTGCGGATCGCGCGCCGGCTGCTCGGCGCGGACGAGTAGCTCCTCGATGGATCGCCTGCCGGAGTGGGAGCAGGGCACCCCGGCGGTGTTGTGCGTCAGCGGCCCGCACGCCATCCCGATCTCGACGGTGGTGCGCGTGGCCGACGACAGAGTCCGGTTCGCGCTCGGCCGTCAGCGCGAGACGCTGCGCCGGCTGCGCGAGGACGACTCCGCGGCGCTGCTCGTGATGGGGAAGGGACTGGCGTTCACCGCATACGGGCGGGCGGTGGTGATCGCCGAGCACCTGGAGGTGGCGGACACCGTGGTGGCTGTCGAGCTGCGCGTGGAGAGCGTGCAGGACCACCTCGCCGACGGCCGCACGGAGATGGTGGACGGCGCCCGCTGGCGCTGGACCGACGAGAGCCTGGCCGAGTCCGAGCCGAAGATCTGGGCCGAGCTCGAGCGGCTGTAAGCGGCGTCCGCGCGCAGCCGGCGAGCCGGCTGTTTGCGGCTCAGGCCAGCCGGCTAGAGAGCTCGTCCGCCAGCTCGGCGACGGGCATGCGCACCTGCTCGAGCGTGTCGCGGTCGCGCAGGGTCACCGTGTCGTCCTCCATGGTCTGGTGGTCGACGGTGATCCCCCACGGGGTGCCGATCTCGTCCTGGCGGCGGTAGCGCTTGCCGATCGACCCACCCGCGTCGTACTCGGTGGTCATGCGACCGCGCAGCTCCTCGTAGATCGCGCGCGCCTTCTCCGGCTGGCCGTCCTTGTTCACCAGGGGCAGCACGGCGGCCTTGATCGGCGCCATGCGCGGCAGCAGGCGCAATACCGTGCGGCGCTCGCTGCCGATCTCGTCCTCGTCGTAGGCGTCGCAGAGCAGGGTCAGCACCGTCCGACCCAGCCCCGCGGCGGGCTCGATCACGTGCGGCACGTAGCGGTCGCCCGTGGCGGTGTCGACGTACTCGAGCTTCTGCCCGGAGTGCTGGGCGTGCTGGGTGAGGTCGAAGTCGCCGCGGTTGGCGATGCCCTCGAGCTCCGACCAGCCGATCGGGAACAGGTACTCGATGTCGCTCGTGGCAGAGCTGTAGTGCGACAGCTCGTCCTGCGTGTGCGGGCGCAGGCGCAGCTTCTCGCGGTCGACGCCCAGCGACACGTACCACTCCATGCGCTGCTCCATCCAGTGCTGGTACCACTGCTCGGCCTCGGCCGGCGGCACGAAGAACTCCATCTCCATCTGCTCGAACTCGAGCGTGCGGAAGATGAAGTTGCCCGGCGTGATCTCGTTGCGGAACGACTTGCCGATCTGCGCGATCCCGAACGGGGGCTTCTTGCGCGCGTACTGGAGCGTGTTCTTGAAGTTGAGGAAGATGCCCTGGGCGGTCTCCGGGCGCAGGTAGACCGTGGAGCCCTCCTCCTGCACGGGGCCGATCGTCGTCTCGAACATGAGGTTGAAAGGGCGGGGCTCCGTAAGTTCGCCCCCGCAGACCGGGCACACCAGCTTGTCCGGGTCCTCGCCGCGCGCCTCGGCGTCCTCGCGCAGGTGGTCCTCGCGGAAGCGCCGCTTGCACTTGCCGAGGCACTGCACCAGCGGGTCGCTGAAGCCGGCCAGGTGACCCGACGCCTCCCAGGTGCGCGGGTGCTGGATGATCGCGGAGTCCAGGGCGACGATGTCGTCGCGCTCCTGGATCATCGCCTTCCACCATGCGTTGACCACGTTGTTCTTGAGCAGCACGCCGTAGTGGCCGTAGTCGTAGGTGTTGGCGATGCCCCCGTAGATCTCGGAGGCAGGGAAGATCAGCCCGCGGCGTTTGCAGAGGGCAACGATCTTGTCCATGGTCACGAGGTCAGTGGTCACGGCGGTGGAGGGTACCTCGCTGAGAAAAAGCCGCTCGTTCCGGGGCCGTGCCGCGAATGCGCCGCTGGGCGTCGGGATCGTTGGGTAGCGTGGCCGCGCATGGGTATCGCCTTTCGCCCGTTCGGGCACATAGCCGCCTGGATCGTGTGGCACGCCATGCGCGTGTCGCTGCTCGACGACCTGGATCGCCCGCGGCCGCCGCGTCCAGGCTGAGCGCCGTTTGGCACTCATATACTGGGAGTGCCATGCCGATCTACGAGTACCGCTGCGAGAAGGGGCATACCTTCGAGGTCACCCAGCGAATGACCGACGACCCCCTGACCGAGTGCACGATCTGCGGAGCGCCCGTGCAGCGGGTGTTCCACCCAGTCGCCGTGCACTTCAAGGGCTCCGGCTTCTACAACACCGACTACGGCAAGAAGAAGGCCGGCGCCTCGTCCGACGCCGGCTCGAAGTCGGAGTCGAACTCCGGCTCCGACTCGAAGTCGTCTGACTCCAAGTCCTCTCCGGACTCCAAGTCGTCCTCGAAGTCGTCCGACTCGAAGTCGTCGAGCGGCTCTTCCTCCTCCGACTAGCCGCCGTGCAGCAGCTTGTCGACGGCGTCGGCCCGGGTGCCCGGCGACACCTGGATGTCGCCTTCGAGGTCGCAGCAGGTGCCCTGGAGCACTTCCGTGTCGCTGGAGTTGCCCGTCGCGATGTCGGCGAACAGGCCCATCAGCGCGGGGCCCTTCATGTCGGTCTTGAGCGCCTTGGGCGCCTGCCAGCTGACCCAGGGCAGCCTGAAGAACGTGCTCGGCGACTTGGCCTGGGCCCCGATCGCACGCATGACCTCCTGCTGGCGGGCGGCGCGCGCTCGATCGTCCTCGGCGGGCGCGCACGGGTTCTTCCTGACACGCGCGTAGCCGAGCGCGCGCTTGCCGTCTAGGTCCAGCTCGCCCCTGCGGAAGTGCAGTCCCTTCCAGAAGTTGTCGAACGGCGGCGAGCAGATGCGGCTCTTGTTGTCGACCGTGATGCCGCCGAGGGCGTCGATGAACGCCGGGAAGTCCTTGAAGTCGACCTCCACGAGGTGGTTGATCTGGAGCCCGTTGCCGAGAAAGTTCTCGACGGTCGCGATCGTCAGCGCCGGCCCGCCCAGGGCGTAGGCCGCGTTGATCTTGCGGCTCCCGTGGCCCGGGATCTCGGCCTCGGTGTCACGCGGGATCGAGAGCTTGCGCGCGCTGCCGAGGCCGGCGTGGACGACCATGATCGTGTCGGCGCGCGAGGGGCCGCTGGAGCTCTCGTCGATCGACGCGCCGGTGCGGGCGTCGGAGCCGAGCACGAGGATGTTGGTGCCGCCGAGCATGCTGCCGCCGTTGGACAGGGCGCGCTTGGCGTCGTCCGACACGCCGTCCTGGACCTGGGCGCTCACCAGGAACAGCACCAGCGAGAGCAGCAGCCAGCCGGCCACGGCCAGCGCGACCCACTTGACCACGCGCCCGGGGGTGATCGCCTTGCGCGGGCGGTCCTGGTCGGGCTCCCTGCCGGTGACCCGGCTGAGCCGACGACGGAGCGCGTCCAGGTCCGTGCCACGCGACAGGGGACGCTTGCGCGCCCGGTAGACCTTGTACTCCGGAGGCCCCGGATTCTGATCGGTCACACACCTCTGTATATCGTCCGGCCATGCCGCCTCGGCGAGTGATCGGGATCGACGCGGGGGGTACGAAGCTCCTTGGCGGAGTCGTGGACGAGGATCTGGTGGTCCACCACAGGGTCCACCGGACCTGGCGTGGAGCGGACCGCGCGGAGACGCTCGACATCATCGTCGAGTCCGTCGAGGAGGTGCGGGCGGCGGCTCCAGAGGTCACCGCGGTGGGGTTTGGGATTCCCGCGCTGGTGGAGTTCGAGACCGGCGTGTCGCGCTGGTCGACGCACCTGCCGCTGGCCGGCGTGCGCTTCCGCGACGTGATGAGCGAGCGGCTCGGCCTGCCGGTCGTGGTTGACAACGACGCCAACGTCGCGCTGCTTGCGGAGGCGCGCTTCGGGGCCGCACGGGGGGTTTCCCATGCGGTGCTGGTGGCGCTCGGGACAGGCATCGGCAGCGGGTTGCTGCTGGACGGGCGGATCTACCGCGGCGCGCGCGGGCTCGGCGCCGAGCTGGGGCACATGGTGGTCGACCTGCACGGTCCCGACTGCCAGGGCGCCTGCCCCGGGCGCGGGTGCCTGGAGGTGATGGCGTCCGGCTCCACGATCGGGCGCGAGGGGCGGGCGGCGGCCGCGGCGCAGCCGGAGTCGGCGCTGGGGCGGCGGCTGGCGGCGGAGCAGGAGATCACCGGCGGGATCGTCACGGAGCTGGCCCACGCGGGCGACGAGGCCTCGATCTCCGTGCTGGCGCAGATCGGGCGCCGGCTCGGCTACGGACTGGTGGGGGTGGTGAACGTCTTCAACCCGGAGCTGATCGTGATCGGCGGGGGGGCGATCGCGGCGGGCGAGCTGCTGCTCGGCCCCGCGCGCGGGGTGGTGGCCGAGCGGGCGCTGCCGCCGGCGCGGGAGATGGTCTCGATAGTGCCCACGGAGTTCGGCGACGAGTCCGGGATGCTGGGGGCGGCGCTGCTCGCGCTGGACTCGCTGTGACCGGCCGCCTGGTCGTGTGCCCGACGCCGATCGGGAACCTGGAGGACGTGACGCTGCGAGTCCTGTCGGCGTTGCGAGAGGCCGACGTGGTGGCTTGCGAGGACACGCGCCGCACGCGGGTGCTGCTGGATCGGTACGGGGTGTCGGGCCGGTTGGTCTCGTACCACGAGCACAACGAGCAGGCGCGCGCGGCGGAGCTCGTCGGGCAGATGCGCTCGGGCTCGGTGGTGGCGCTCGTGTCGGACGCGGGGATGCCGCTGGTGTCCGACCCGGGCTACGTGCTGGTGCGCGCGTGCGTGGCGGCGGGGCTGCCGGTGGAGGTGCTGCCCGGGCCGTCGGCGGCGATCACGGCCCTGGTCGCGTCGGGGCTGCCGGCCGCCTCGTGGGAGTTCGCCGGGTTCCTGCCGCGCAAGAAGGGCGAGCTGACGCGGGTCTTCTCGTCGTCTCCCGGAACGGTGGTGGCGTTCGAGTCGCCGCGGCGGGTCCCGGCCACGCTGGCGCTGCTGGCGTCCGTGGACCCCACGCGCGAGGTCGCGGTGTGCCGCGAGCTGACGAAGGCGCACGAAGAGGTGGTGCGGGGCAGCGCGGCCGAGCTGGCGGCGCGCTACGCGGACGCGCCGCCGAAGGGGGAGGTGGTGCTGGTGCTGGGGCCGGTTGATGCTGCCGCCGCGGCGGCCGGTTCGGCCCCCGAGGGTCTGGATGCGCTGCGCCGCCTGGTCGACTCCGGGGCCCATCCGCGCAAGGCAGCCGGCGTGGTGGCGGAGCTGACGGGCGGCAGCGCGAACGAGCTGTACAGGGCGCTGACGGCGCCCGAGTAGGGCCGGGGGGCGCCGCGCGCCCGGCGGCTGCCGGGGCCGCCCGGCCGCCCGGCTGCCCGGCTCCCCGGGGGGCAGTCCGTAACAGGACTCCCACCGTCCGTCACAGCTCCGCCACCGACCGCAACAACCCTCCACGCCCTTCCCGGCCCCCAGCCGATCCGCGCTTACGGTCGCCTGCATGACCCGCCGCGCACTCGTCACCGCCGCCACCCTCGTCGCCGTCCTGCTCACCGCCGCCCCCGCCCGGGCGGACTGGGTCTGGCCCGTGCGCGGGGAGGTGATCACGCCCTACCGCAACGGTGACGACCCCTACGCCTCGGGCCAGCACCGCGGCATCGACATCGCCGCGGACGTGGGCACCCCTGTCGTGGCGGCCGCGGGCGGCGAGATCCGCTTCGCCGGCCCGGCCGGCGCCTCGGGCCTGACCGTGAGCGTCAGGATCGACGACGGTCGCTACGACACCTCATACCTGCACCTCTCCTCGACCGCGGTCCGCAAGGGGGAGCGGGTCGCTGCCGGCGATCGCCTGGGGGCTGTCGGCACCACGGGCGTGCGCTCGGCGGAGCAGCCGCATCTCCACTTCGGCGTACGCGACGCCGGCAGCCGGCACGCCTACCACGATCCCCTGGCTCTGCTGCCGCCTGCCGCGGCGCCGGAGCGACCGCGCGAGACACCTTCCCCGAGCCCCGCGCCCGTGCCGGTGACACCGGCACCCGCACCCGAGCCGATCCGAATCCCAGCACCCGGCGGTGCTCCGGGACGGCTGCCAGCGCCGAGCCGGGTGCCGCACGCCACACCGATGCCCCGCCGAGCCCCGGTGTCTCGCGGCGCCCCGGTTCCGCAGGGCGCGCCGGCGCCACACAGCGTCCCTGCGCCCCGCACAGCGCCTGCGCCGCGCGGCGCGCGCGCGCCTCACCCCACGACCGCGCCGCGCGGCGCGCCGGCGCCCCGGAGCGCACCTCGTCACCTCCGTGCCGCCCACAGCATCCAGGGGCCACTCCCGGCCCTCCACGACGCACCCAGACCGCTCGCCGCGGCCGAGTCCGGCTCAACGCCTGGAGGTGTGCCTCAGCGCCCGGCCGCCAGCCACGGCCCCGACGCCGGCTGGGTGCTCGCCTGCCTGGGCTTACTAGCTGCCTCCGCACTGCTCGGCCTGTCGGAGGACGGCCGCACGGCCACGCGCACGGTCACCCGAAGAGGACGTCAGCGGATCAGCGCGCTCCTCCGCCCTCGGTTCGATGGGCGGTGACCCCCGA
>JAXDIH010000004.1:0-15991 GCA_034664105.1 Thermoleophilaceae bacterium | reverse complement strand
GGCGCTCTGTCGCTCGATCTCGCGCTTGGCGTGGGCGGCCTGCCGCGCGGCCGCATCGTCGAGGTGTTCGGTCCGGAGTCGTCCGGTAAGACCACGCTGGTCTACCACGTCCTCGCCAACGCCCAGAGGATGGGCGGCATCTGCGCGTTCATCGACGCCGAACACGCCATGGACCCCCCCTACGCCAAGCGCATCGGCGTGGACGTGGACGAGCTGCTCGTCTCCCAGCCGGACCACGGCGAGCAGGCGCTCGAGATCGCCGACATGCTGATCCGCTCCGGCGCGGTGGACGTCGTCGCGATCGACTCGGTCGCGGCCCTCACGCCGAAGGTGGAGCTCGAGGGTGCGATGGGCGACCAGTCGGTCGGCTTGCAGGCCCGGATGATGTCCCAGGCGATGCGCAAGCTCGCCGGCAACCTCAACCGCGCCAACACCCTCTGCCTGCTGACCAACCAGATTCGCGAGAAAATCGGCGTGATGTTCGGCTCGCCGGAGACGCAGCCCGGCGGGCGCGCGCTCAAGTTCTACGCGTCCCAGCGCCTGGACATCCGCCGCATCGAGACCCTCAAGGAGGGCACCGAGGCGGTCGGCAACCGGGTGCGCGTGAAGGTGGTCAAGAACAAGGTGGCGGCTCCGTTCCGCCAGGCCGAGTTCGACATCGAGTACGGCCAGGGCATCTCCAGCCAGGGCTGCATCCTCGACCTCGGCATCGAGCACGGGATCGTCCAGAAGTCCGGCTCGTTCTTCTCCTACGGCGACGAGCGGATGGGACAGGGGCGCAACAACGTGAAGGGCTACCTGCGCGAGCACCCCGAGGTCACCGGCGAGATCGAGCGCAAGATCTACGAAGCGGTCGGGGCTGTGCCGGCCGAGGCTCGGCTGGCGGCCGTGCCGCCGCCGCAGGAGGGCGAGGAGGCGGAGGCCGGCGCGGACTCCGCCCCCGAAGTCGCCGCGGAGGAGCAAGCGGCCTAGCGCGGCTCGCCGACCACGGTCATGGACGACCTGACCGCACCCGGGGACGACCGTGCGGACCGCGAACGCGAGCGGGCCATCCAGCTCGCGTATCGCGCGGTGGGCCACCGCGAACGGACGGTGGCCGAGCTGCGCACGTTCCTCGAGCGCAAGCGGGTGGAGCCAGATGCGATCGAGGACGCCGTGGCCGAGCTCACCGACGCCGGCTTCCTCGACGACGCGCGCTACGCGCAGCGCTTCACCGAGGACAAGCGCGAGCTGGACCGCTGGGGCTCCGAGCGGATCGCCCGAGAGCTGCACCGCCGCGGCGTACCGCCTGACCTGATCGAGTTGGCCGTGGCGGACCGCAGTCGCGAGGCTGAGCTGGATACCGCGCTGCTCGTGCTCGCCCAGCGCCTGCCGCCGCCCTGCGACGACCGCGAGCGCGACCGCGCGTGGCGCCTGCTGGTGCGTCGCGGCTACGAGGCGGAGGTGGCCTACGAGGCGGTGCGCCGCCACGAGAGCGGTGCGCGCAGAGCGGCCTGAATCGGGTTGCCAGCACCCCGCCTCGCGGCTACCCTCATGTTAAAGCGGTCGCTTAGGCCGCCGTGGGACAGAAACACCAGCAAATGACCTTCTTTTTGCGGACCATGACCACACCTGACCGACTTGGAGGGAGTGTTCGGGAGGGTTCATAGAGCTGAACCGCGCGCGCCTACCTGAGGCGCGCGAGCCGCTTTTGGAGGTCGTACTGGTGTCTCGCGGCGCCGAGCCAACCGCTCGAAACTGACGAGGCCGGCGCGCGCTGCGCCGGGACAAAGGGAGACACCCGATGGAGATCGTGTTGGCGGCGCTTGTAGCGGCGGCGGTCGCAGTGTCCGTGGCGCTCCTGTTGCAGCGCCCCAGGGCTGCGCAGCCGGCCAGCGGCGTGCCCCCAGGACCCGACCGCGCCGATGCCCCAGTCGGGGGCGGCAGCGCGTCTGGCCGGGCCGACGAGCTCGAGGACGAGCTGAGGGTGCGGCGCGACGAGCTGGCGCGGCTGGAGGAGCGCCTGCGTGCCAAGGAGGGCTCCATCGAGCTGGTGAGCCAGGAGCTGGCCGAGCGCGAGCGCGGGCTCGACGACCGGCAGCGCAACGTCGACCACGGGCGCGAGGAGCTGAAGGTGTCCAAGCGCGACCAGCTGCGGGAGCTCGAGCGCGTGGCCGGCCTGAGCGCGGGCCAGGCCAAGCAGATCATGATGCGCGAGCTCGAGGACGAGCTGCGCCACGAAAGCGCTCGCCTGATCCGCCAGATCGAGGAGGAGACGCGCCACGACGCCGACCGCCGCGCCCGCAGCATCCTCGCGACGGTGATGCAGCGCCTGGCGTCGAGTCACGCGATGGAGACCACGGTGTCCGTGGTGGAGCTGAAGTCCGACGAGCTGAAGGGCCGCATCATCGGCCGCGAGGGGCGCAACATCCGCACCCTCGAGACGCTCACCGGCATCGACTTCATCATCGACGACACGCCCGGCGCCGTGCTGCTGTCGGGCTTCGACGGGGTGCGCCGCGAGATCGCGCGCCTGACCCTGGAGAAGCTGCTCCAGGACGGTCGCATCCATCCCGCGCGCATCGAGGAGGCGTTCCACCAGGCGAAGTCCGACATCGACCAGCACGTGGTCGAGGTGGGGGAGCAGGCGGTCTTCGAGGCGAACGTCGGGTCGGTCCACCCCGAGCTCGTGAAGCTGCTCGGCAAGCTGCGCTTCCGGACGAGCTACGGCCAGAACGTGCTCGCGCACTCGATCGAGTGCGCGCGCCTGGCCGGGATGCTGGCGGCGGAGCTGGGCGGCGACCCGCGCGTGGCCGCGCGCGCGGCCCTGCTGCACGACATCGGGAAGGCCGTCTCCCACGAGACCGAAGGCCCGCACGCGCTCGTCGGCGGCGAGCTGGCGCGGCGCTACAAGGAGACGGAGGCGGTCGCGCACGCGATGGAGGCTCACCACAACGAGGTCGAGCTGCAGACCGTGGAGGCGGTGATCGTGCAGATCGTGGATTCGCTGTCAGGCGCGCGGCCCGGGGCTCGCGGCGAGTCGCTCGAGCTGTACGTGAAGCGGCTGCACGAGCTCGAGGCGATCGCCGCTCGGCACGCGGGCGTGGACAAGGTCTACGCGATGCACGCGGGCCGTGAGATCCGGGTGATCGTGCAGCCGGACGAGATCGACGACGACCGCGCGGCCCTGCTCTCGCACGAGATCGCTCGCGAGGTGGAGAAGGAGCTGGAGTACCCCGGCCAGATCAAGGTCACGGTGATCCGGGAGAGCCGCGCCACCGACTACGCCCGGTG
The DNA here is from genome assembly GCA_034664105.1 of Thermoleophilaceae bacterium. Taxonomy (GTDB): domain Bacteria; phylum Actinomycetota; class Thermoleophilia; order Solirubrobacterales; family Thermoleophilaceae; genus JACVRW01. The sequence goes on along the minus strand of JAXDIH010000004.1, from coordinate 12,718 downwards.
ACGAGCGGGGCCGGCTAGCGGGCTTCGAGCCTGAGCGTCGCCTCGAGCGGGGCCGGCTAGCGGGGCTCGAGCCTGAGCGTCGCCTCGAGCATGTCGTCCTGGAGCATCGACGCGAGCGAGCTGGAGTCGGCGTACTTGCTCCGCAGGCCGGCGCTCGCGCGCTCCACCGAGTCGGCGTCCGACGCGTCAACAGCCCGCACCGGGGCCGACTCGTCGCCGGCGTGCACCACGGCGTCCGGGTTGGCGAGCAGGTCGCGATACCAGCGGCCGGAGTCGCCCTTCAGCGAGCGGATGTAGACATCGCCGCCGTCGACGACCGCCCAGATCGTGGTGCGGTGGACGGGGGCGTCCGGGGCGCGGCGCGTCTCGATGTCGATCTCGCGAACCGTGTCGATCGAGCCAGGCCAGTCCATCCCGACCCAGGGTAGCGCGGGCCCGGCGGGCTATCCTCGGCCCGGCATGAAGCGCTACCACCTGACGACGTTCGGCTGCCAGATGAACGAGCACGACTCCGAGCGCATGAAGGGCATGCTCGAGTCGCTCGGGTACGGCGAGGCGCCGGACCGCGAGGGCGCCGACCTGATCCTGTTCAACACCTGCTCGATCCGCGAGAAGGCCGACAACCGGCTGGTGGGCCACCTCGGCGAGGCCAAGCGCCTCAAGGCCGAGGACCCGGAGCGCGTGATCGGCATCGGCGGCTGCTGGTCGCAGTCGCTGAAGGACGAGGTGTTCGACCTGTTCCCATTCGTGGACGTGGCCTTTGGGCCCGGGCAGGTGCACAAGCTCGCCGAGTTCCTGACCAGCGACAGCCTGAGCGCCCAGGGCTACTTCGAGTTCGAGGGCTTCACGGGGCACCTGCCGATGAAGCGGGCGCGCGAGTTCCAGGCGTGGGTTCAGATCTCGGTGGGGTGCAACTGCGCGTGCTCCTACTGCATCGTGCCGTCCACACGCGGCCGCGAGGTGTCGCGGCCGGCCGCCGAGCTCGTGGCCGAGGTGGAGCGCCTGGCCGCGGACGGCGTGCGCGAGGTGACGCTGCTCGGCCAGAACGTCTGCTCCTACGGGCGCGATCTGCCCAAGGGGGAGAAGGCCACGTTCGCGGAGCTGCTGGCGATGGTCGACGGGATCGACGGGGTGGAGCGCATCCGCTACACGAGCCCGCACCCGAAGGACATCCGCGAGGACGTGATGCGCGCCCATACCGAGCTGCCGAGCGTGTGCGAGCACATCCACCTGCCGCTCCAGTCGGGCTCGTCCCGAGTGCTCAAGGCCATGCGCCGCACGTACAACCGCGAGCGGTACCTGGATCGCGTGGCGATGATCCGCGAACTGGTGCCGGACTGCGCGATCACCACCGACATCATCGTGGGCTTCCCGGGCGAAACGGACGCCGACTTCGAGGAGACGATGGAAGTCGTGGAGGAGGCGCGCTACGACTCCGCGTTCACGTTCGTGTTCTCACCGCGGCGCGGAACGCTGGCCGCCGAGCTGGAGGACCACCTGCCGCACCCGGTCAAGCGAGAGCGGATGGACCGCTTGGTCGAGGCGGTGCAGGGCCACGCGACCGAGCGCGCCCAGCGCTTCGTAGGCCGGACGCTGGAGGTGCTCGTGGAAGGCCCTTCGCGCACGGACCCGGCAAAGCTGCGCGGACGCACCCGCCACAACAAGACGATCAACTTCAACGGCATGGCAGCGCCCGGAGAGCTCACCGAGGTGGAGGTCAGCTCGGCAACGAGCACCACGCTGGCGGGCGAAGAGCGCCTGCTCGCACGGCTGGGCTAGCGCGTCAGGGCGAGCAGCCGCTCGCCTACCACAGGGGCCGAGCCTCCCAGCGCGGCCTGGGGGGCCTAGCCCCCCAGCGCGGCCTGCAGCTCCAGCAGCGCCGCTCGGGCCGCCAGGGCCCCGCCTGAGCCCCACCAGAGCGCCTGGTCCGCGGCCGCGGAGCGGCCATTCACGCCCGCGGCCCCGCGGTCCCCAGACACCAGCGTCACGTCCGCCGGCCCGCTGCGCGTTACCTGCCTCACTCCGGCATCGGCCAGGATCGTGCCCGCGAACGAGTCGCGGGGCGCGTAGCGCAGCCCGTCCGCCGTCACACGCACGACCGCCACCCGGGGCCGGTCCGCGATCGCCTGGCGCGCCCGCGCTGCCTCGGCGTCGTAGTCGATCAGCAGCTGCTCGGCGTCGTTGGTGCGCCCGAGCGCCTCACCCACCAGCCGCACGTTCAGCTTCCACTGCTCTCCGCCACCGTCGGTCATCACCGTGGGGGCGATCCGGCTGAGGTCGTCGTAGAGCTTCCCCTGGCCCGAGTCGCTGCCCAGGATCAGATCCGGTCGGATCGCCTCGAGCGCCGGCAGGTCGCCCGCGGTGACAGGCGCCATCAGCGAGATGCCGCGCCCCTGGTCGCGCAGGTATGCGGGCAGCCGACCGCCGGGCACCGCCGCGCCGGCCGGCCGTACGCCCAGCGCGAGCGTGTCGTCGAGCGTGTCGTCCGTCAGCGTCAGCGGCTGCTCGGCCTGGCCGGGCACCTTGGTCTCGCCGAGCACGTGCTGCACCTTCAGCGGCCTGACCGTCTCCTTGCTCTCGTCGAAGCCAGACTCCTGGCAGCCGGCGCCGCAAACGGCGACCGCGGCCAGCAGGACGACCAAGAGGCGGGGGGATGGGCGTCGCACGGCCCTGTATTACTAGCGACCGTGCACGTGGTGGCACTGTTCGGCCCTACCGGGGTGGGCAAGACGGCGGTAGCGATCGCGCTCGCCGAGCTCCTGCGCGAGCGCGGCGAGAACCCGCTTGCGATCTCCGCCGACGCGCTCCAGGTCTACCGCGGCCTCGAGACCCTGACCGGCGCCGCCACGGCCGAGGAGCAGGCGGTCCTCGAGCACCGGCTGCTCTCCTTCGTCGATCCGACCCAGACCTTCTCCGCCGGGGAGTTCGCCGACCGCGCTCACGCCGAGATCGACGCCGCCCTCGCCGCCGGCCGCCGCCCGATCGTCGTTGGCGGCACCGGCCTCTACCTCCAGGCGGCGCTGACCGACCTCGAGCTGCGCCCGCCGCCCGACCCCGCGGTTCGCGACCGCATCCAGATCCGGCTGGCCCAGGAAGGGCCCGAGTTGCTGCACGCCGAGCTGGTCGCCCGCGCGCCCGAGGCCGCCAGGGCCATCGACCCGCGCGATCGCACGCGCGTTAGCCGCGCGCTCGAGCTGCTGGAGATGGGTGAGCGGCCAGCACCGACCGGCGAGAGCTCGCGCCTCTGGACGGCCGGTTTGCGCCATCCCACGCTGCTGTGCGGGCTCACGATGGACCGAGCGGCCCTCTACGAGCGGATCGGCGCGCGCGTGGACGAGATGGTCGCCGCCGGGGCGGAGGAAGAGGTCAGGCGAGCCGATGCGGCCGGGGCGGCCCGCACCGCCCGCTCGGCGCTCGGCTTCGAGGAGCTGCTGAGCGGCGACGCCGAGGCGATGAAGCGCCGCACGCGCAACTACGCCAAGCGCCAGCTCGGCTGGCTGCGGCGCCTCCCCGGCGTCCACGAGATCGCCCTTACCGATAAGTCCCCGGGCGACGGCGCGGCCGAGGTGCTCCATATACTGGCTGCGCGGCCAGGACCGGTCGCGTAGCACCAAGAGGAGAGGGGATTCGTGACTCGCGCGACCGTGCCCGCAGTCGTCGTCGCCGCCTTCATGGCGATCGTGCCTTCCGCCCATGCCGTGCGCGACTTCTCGAGCACCGCGCGCAACATCATCCCGTCGGGGCAGTGGGGCGGGATCCCGAGCGCCGACAAGGCGCCGACCCTGGACCAGGCTTCGCAGCAGGCACGCCTCTACGACGCGCTCACGCCGCTGTTCGACAAGGTCTCCTCTAGCGATCTCACCCGCTACTTCAAGTCCGAGAAGCTCGGCACCAAGGGCCAGGGCCCGCTCACCCGCGAGCGGGTCCCGCGCAAGGGCGTGCGCATCATCCGCGACCGCTTCAACGTGCCGCACATCTACGGCAAGACCAACGACGACGTCACCTGGGGCGCCGGCTGGGCGCTCGCCCACGACCGCGAGCTGCTGATGGAGCAGGCGCGCTACAACGCCCGCGTGGCGGTCGTCGACGCGCCCGGGCAGACCGCGATCGACCTGATCGTGGGCCTCAAGAGCTTCGTCCCCAGCGCCCAGACCGAGCGCGAGGTGCGCAAGGAGGTCGACAAGCTCAAGGCCTACGGCAAGGCGGGTCGCCGGCTGCTGCACGACATCGACGTCTACGTCAAGGGCATCAACGCCTACTACAGGTCGATCAAGGCCGCGCACAAGCCCTGGACGCGCAGCGACGTGATCGCCCTCAACGCGGTCAAGAGCGAGCTGTTCGGCGAGGGCGGCGGCGCGGAGGTGGAGGCGGCCGAGCTGCTCGACGGCCTCCAGGGGTCGCTCGGGGCCAGCCGCGGCTACTCGGTCTGGAACGACCTCCGCCAGCGTCAGGACCCGGAGACGCCCGTGTCGATACCGGGTCGCTTCCCGTACGCGCCGCTTCCCGCCAACCGCACCGGCAACAGGGTCATCGACAACGGCTCCTTCCAGGCGATCCCCGGCCCGACCGCCACCACGGCCGGCGCGGCGAGCGCCGAGCGCCCGCTGCGCGGCCACGCCAGCAACGTGCTGATGGTCGCGGGCAAGCGCTCGCGCTCCGGGCACCCGCTGTTCGTCGGCGGCCCGCAGATCGGCTACTTCTATCCCGGACTGACGCTCGAGATGGACCTGCACGGTCCCGGCTGGACCGCCCGCGGGGCCACCTCGGTGCCCTTCCCCGGTTACATCCTGATCGGCCGCCGGGAGGACTTCGTCTGGACGCTGACCTCGGCCGGGGCGGACATCGTCGACAGCTTCGTCGAGACGCTCTGCGACGGCAGCGACACGAAGTACCTCTACAAGGGCAAGTGCCGCGCGATGACGCCGTTCAACGCCGGCACGATCGACAACCAGGCGGTCACCTTCAACCGCACGGTGCACGGCCCGGTGGTCGGGTACGCCACCGTCGACGGCACCCGCGTGGCGGTGTCGCGCAAGCGCTCGAGCTACCTGCTCGACGGCGTGGACCTGCTGCTCTTCCAGCGCCTCACGCGCGGCAAGATCCGCAACGCGCGCGCCTTCATCAAGGCCGCGGAGATCTCGCCACAGACGTTCAACACGTTCTACGCCGACAGCGACGAGGTCGCCCAGGTCACCACCGGCCGCCTGCCGGTGCGGGCCGCCGGCGTGGACTCGGGTCTGCCCACCGACGGTCGCGGCGGCTTCGAGTGGAAGGGCTTCCTGCCCGGCAAGGCCCACCCGCAGGCCGTCCTGCGCGGCGGCGTGCTGAACAACTGGAACAACAAGCCGGCGCTCGGCTTCCCGGCCGCCGACGACCAGTGGTCGTACGGCGCGATCGGTCGCGTCGACCTGCTCAACCGCAACACCAACAAGGTCAGGCGCAACACGCTCGCCACGCTCACCGGCGCGATGAACGCCGCGGCCACCCAGGACGTGCGCACGATCACCTTCGTGCCGCTCCTGTCCGAGGTGCTGCGCGGCAGCGCCGCGCCGAGCGCGCGCAGCATGCGGATGCTCGAGCTGCTCGAGGCCTGGCGCGCGCAGGGAGGCAGCCGCCTGGACCGCAACCTCGACGGGAAGATCGACGATCCCGGCGCGGCCGTGCTCGACACCGCCTGGCCGCGGCTGGCCGACGCGGCGCTCACGCCGGTGCTCGGGCAGGCGCTGGCGAACCAGCTCAACGACACGCTGCACCGCCGCTTCGACCTCCCGCCCAGCGGGCAGTTCGGCGGCTGGCACATGTACATGAGCAAGGACCTGCGCACGCTGCTCGGCAAGCCGGTCAAGGGCAAGTACTCCAACCGCTACTGCGGGAACGGAGACCTGACCGCCTGCCGGGCCGCGCTGTGGGCGGCGATGGAGGCGGCGGGCGCGGAGCTCGAGGCGAGCCAGGGGGCCGACCCGAACGGCTGGCGGGCCGACGCGACGCGCGAGCGGATCAAGTTCGCTCCGGGCCTCCTGCCGTACACGATGCGCTACACGAACCGGCCGAGCGGCATCCAGCAGGTCATCGAGTTCTCCGGGCACCGATAGCGGCCTCGGATATCGTGCCGCGCCGTGCGCTTCGAGAAGTGGCAGGCGCTGGGCAACGACTACGCGATCGTCGAGGAACGGGAGCTCCCGTTCGAGCTCACCCCTGAGCGGATCCGCGCCTTCTGCGCGCCGCACACGGGCGTGGGGGCCGACGGCATCCTGCTGCTGCGGGAGACCGAGGACGAGGGCTTCGTCGCCGAGGTCCGCATCTACAACCCCGACGGCTCGGAAGCCGAGCTGTCCGGCAACGGCGTGCGCGAGGCGGTCATGTACCTGCGCCGCAACGGCTGGACCGATCGCGACTCCTTCTCGGTGCTCACCGCGGCAGGGGAGATCCGGCCACGCATCACCGGCCCCGACACCTGCAGGGTCGACATGGGCCGCGCGCGCCTGCACTCGGCCGAGGACCTCCCCAGTGGCTCGGACGACGGCACCGGCACGCTGACCGCCGCGGGGCGCGAGTTCGCGTTCCAGTTCGTGCAGGTCGGCAATCCCCAGTGCGCGATCGAGCTGCCCGAGGGACTCGAGGAGCTCGACCTGCGGCTCTACGGTCCGCCGATCGAGCACCACGAGCTGTTCCCGCGGCGCACCAACGTCTCGTTCTGGCGGCGCACCGGCGACGGCGCCATCCGCGCGCGCATCTTCGAGCGCGGGGTGGGGGAGACGATGTCGTCCGGCACCGGCGCCACCGGAGCCGCCGTCGCCGCGGTGCTGCGCGGGCTGGCGAGCCCGGTGACCGTCGCCCTCGACGGCGGTGAGCTGGAGGTGGAAGTCGGGGAGGATCTGCACGTGGACCTGACCGGTTGGGCCAGGCCCGTCTACCAAGGAACGGTGAGTGAAGAGTTGATGGCGGAGTTGAATGCAACCGAGTAAGCGCCTGGAGCGCCTGCCCCCGTACCTGTTCGCCGAGCTGGAGCGCAAGGTGCGCGAGAAGAAGGCGGCCGGCGTGGACGTGATCTCCCTGGGCATCGGCGATCCCGACACCCCGACGCCGGTGCCGGTGATCGACGCGCTGGCGGCCGGCGCCGCCGACCCCGGCACGCACCGCTACCCGTCGAACCGCGGCCGCGCCGAGCTGCGCGAGGCGTTCGCGCGCTTCTACGCGCGCCGCTTCGGCGTGGAGCTCGATGCCGAGACCGAGATCGTCCCGGCGCTGGGGGCCAAGGAGTGTGTGTTCAATCTGAACCTGGCGTTCCTCGACCCCGACTCGATCGCGCTGGCGGCCGACCCCGGCTACCCGGTCTATACCGGCGGCCCGCTGCTGGCCGGGGCCGAGGCGGTGCTGATGCCGCTCCTCCCGGAGCTGGGGTTCGCACCCGACCTGGACGCGATCGGCGGCGACGTGGCCGAGCGCGCCCGGCTGCTCTACCTCAACTACCCGAACAACCCCACCGGTGCCGTCGTGCCGGACGGCCTGTTCGAGCGCGCGGTGGAGTTCGGGCGCGAGCACGACGTGCTGATCGTCCACGACGCCTCCTACACGGAGACCACGTTCGACGGCTACGTCGCGCCCTCGTTCCTCGAGACGCCCGGTGCCAAGGAGGTCGGTGTAGAGGTGTTCTCGCTCTCCAAGGGTTGGAACATGACCGGCTGGCGCACCGCGGCGATCGTCGGCAACGCGGACGCCATCAACGCCTACTGGCACCTGAAGACCAACATCGACTCGGGCATGTTCGAGGCGGTCCAGCTGGCGGCGGCCGCCGCCCTCGACGCGGGACCGCCCGAGGAGATGCGCGAGATCTACCAGCGGCGCCGCGACCTGGTCTGCGACGCGCTGCGCGAGATCGGCGTGGAGGTGACCCCGCCGAAGGGCACGATCTACGTGTGGGCGCCGGTGCCGAGCGGGCACACCTCCGCCTCCTACTGCGAGCTGGTGTTGGAGGAGTCGGGCGTGGTGGTGTCCCCGGGCGGCGCCTACGGGCCCAACGGCGAGGGCTTCTTCCGCATCTCGCTGACCGTGCCGGACGCCCGCCTGGCCGAGGCCGTCGAGCGCCTGCGCGACAGCCTGGCGGCCGCCTAGATGCATTACTGCGGCGTCGTCGCGGCTCAGGGCCTGCTCCAGCTCGCGATGCTGGAGGAGGTCCGCACCTCGGAGCCCCCGATCCGGCTGAGCGCGCTGTTCTACGAGCCGGGGTCGGCGGAGGACGTGGCGCGCGAGCTGCACAAGCTCAGCGACGTGGTGATCGGCGTGGGCGCGCCGCTGGCTGGCCCGCGCAACGGCCGGCCCGGGCGGGACTGCGACGCGCTGCTGCTGCGCCGCGGCGTGGCGCCGCAGGCCGCCACGGAGCAGACCCGCTCCCTGGCCGACCTGCTGCGCGACCTGCCGGTCTTCGCGCCGGACGGCGAGGAGCACACCGGCCCGGTGAGCGAGGGTGCGTACGGGGGCTTCCCGCTGTTCGAGACGAACGCCGACGGCGTGTTCTGCGCGCTGCAGGGACGTCGCTTGCCGGCGAAGCGCCATCCGCTCGGGCTCTCGATGCGTCTCGACGAGCTCGCCGGCGACCACGTCTTCGACGACGGCGGCGACCTCTGGAACCGGCGCATCGAGGAGATCGACGCGGTCGTCTGCGCGCTCTGCGCGCACCGTTACGCGGTCGGCCACGCCAGCTGGCTGGGCGACCCCGAGGAGGGGGTCGTTGTGCTGCCGGGAGCGTCGATCCCGCCGGACTTCACGCGGCAGGGCGTGATGCCGCCCGTGGAGCGCTTGCATCTGTCGCGGGCCTAGACTGGATGGGATGCAGAGCAGTGCAAATGGGCGCCGTGCGCGCCAGCGCGCCTTCCTGATAGCCGCCGGCCCGGACGAGGCCGACCTGGCCGAGCTCGAGGAGCTGCTGCGCACCGCCGGCGTCGCGGTGGCCGGTGAGCTGACCCAGCGCCGCCCCGAGCCCGACCCCGACCGCTACTTCGGCAAGGGCAAGCTGGAGGAGCTGAAGCAGGCGATCAAGGAGTCCGACGCCAACCTGGTGGCGGTCGACGACGAGCTCAAGCCGCGCCAGGAGCGCAACCTCGAGCAGGCGCTCGACACGCCGGTGATCGACCGCACGGCGATCATCCTCGACATCTTCGCCGACCACGCGCACTCGGCCGAGGGCAAGCTCCAGGTGGAGCTGGCCCAGCTGGAGTACAACCTGGCCCGCATGCGCGGGCTGTGGACGCACCTCGAGCGCCTCGGCGCCGGGCGCATGGACGGCGGCATCGGCACCAGGGGCCCGGGCGAGACCCAGATCGAGACCGACCGCCGGCTGGCACGCGACCGCATCGCGGCGCTCAAGCGGCGGCTGCGGCAGACCAAGGGCACGCGCGGGACCATGCGCGCCGAGCGCGAGCGCGCGGGGCTGCCGACGGTCGCCCTGGCCGGATATACGAACGCGGGCAAGTCGACGCTGCTGAACGCGCTCACCGGCGCGGACGTCGGCGTGCGCGAGCGCCTGTTCCACACGCTCGACCCGACCACGCGCTCGTTCGAGATCGGCGGTCGCACGTACCTGCTGACCGACACCGTCGGCTTCATCCGCAAGCTGCCGCACCAGCTGGTCGAGGCGTTCTCGGCCACGCTGGAGGAGGCGCTCGGGGCGGACCTGATCGTGCACGTGGTGGATACCTCGGCGCCAGAGGGCGACCTGCACGCGATGCTCGAGGCCGTCGAGAGCGTGCTGGCCGAGACCGGCGCGGGGGACACGCCGCGCCTGCTGGCCCTGAACAAGGTTGACCTGCTCGACGACGAGCGCCGGCGCGAGCTGTCCTTCCGCTTCCCGGGCGCGGTGCAGGTGTCGGGTGAGACCGGAGAGGGGCTGGACCGGTTGAGCGACGCGATCGAGGCGCGCTTCCTCGCCTCGCTGCAGCCGATGGAGCTGCTGCTTCCGTACGGGGAGGGCGGCACGCTGTCGGAGCTGCACGATCTCGCGGGCGAGCTCGAGCGCACGGACACCGCCGAGGGCGTGCGCATCAAGGCGCGCGTCCCCGCGGCGGCGGCGGCGCGCTTCGAGCGCTTCTCTACGAACGGCGGCACGCCGGAGTGACGCTGCGCTTCCGCCGCCTGAGCGCGGCGGCGCGGCCGCCCGCCCAGGCCCACGAGGGCGACGCGGGATACGACCTGCACGCCGCCGAGGCGGCCACGATCGGCCCCGGCGAGCGCGCCAGCGTGGGCACCGGCATCGCGGTGGCGATCCCGGAAGGGCACGCCGGCCTGGTGGTGCCGCGCTCCGGCCTGGCCATGCGCCATGGCATCTCGGTCGTGAACGCGCCCGGCCTGATCGATTCCGGCTACCGCGGCGAGGTGCGGGTGCTGCTGCTCAACACGGACCGCACGGAGCCGTTCTCGGTGGAGCCGGGCGACCGGATCGCTCAGCTGGTGCTGGTCGCGGTGGAGACCGGCGGGCTCGAGGAGGTCGCCGAGCTGGAGGAGACGGCGCGCGGGGTGGGCGGGTTCGGGTCCACCGGGCGCTAGGACCGATTGCACACATTGGTCCGACTTGTGGGCTAGTCTCGACTGGCTGTGCAACCTCTTGCCGTGGAGCGTACGTCGCGAGACGGCGTGGAAGTGCTGCTCGTCGAGGGCGAGCTCGACATCGCCACGGCTTCGCGCCTGATCAGCATCCTCAACTCGTCGGTCGCCGACGCGCTCAAGGCCGTGGTGGTGGACCTCACCGACGTGGGGTTCATGGACTCCACCGGGCTGGCTCTGCTGATCAACGCCAACCGGCGTCTGCTGCTGCGCCGGAAGGGGTTTGCGGTCGTCTGCCCGCCCGGTCCGCTGCGCCGCGTCTTCGAAATCACGGACATGGTCGACACCTTGCACGTCTGCCCTGACCAGGAGAGCGCCGCACGCGGCTTCCTGGCGGTCTGAGCGCCCTTTATTTCCGGCGCCCGCCTGCCGATACCTAGAACATGAGTGAGAGTCCTGCCGCCCCCGCCGGCGCGTTTCCCGTGCCTGGACTCAGGCCGCCCACGCAGCGAACGGGGGCAAAGCGCCGCATCGGAGACGTAATCGTCCACCTCGGCTTCGCCGAACGCGAGCTCGTGGAGAAGGTCGTCGACGAGGGCCGCGCCAACGGCATACCGCTCGGCCAGTCGCTGATCGACGCCGGAATCGTCGACTCCAACCAGCTCGCCCAGGCACTCGCCGAGCGCAACGGCCTCGACTACGTCGACCTGAACCAGTTCGAGGTCGACCAGGGCGCCGCCAACCTGATCGACGCCGCCAAGGCGCGCCGCTACCAGACGATCCCGATCTCGTTCCTCGGCGAGCAGACGGTGCTGGTCGCCACGGCCGACCCGGCCAACGTGCTCGCGCTCGACGACATCGCCATGGCCACCGGCTACGAGGTGCGTCGCGCTGTCGCGTCGCCCGAGGACATCGAGGGCCTGATCAGCCAGCTGTCGCGGCTGGGCGACGCGGTCGAGGAGCTCGAGGACGAGGACACCGACGCCGAGGTCATCGAGCTGCGCGACCAGGCCGACGAGGCGCCGGTGGTCAAGCTGGTGCACTCCGTGATCGCCGACGCGGTGCGGCGGGGCGCGTCGGACATCCACTTCGAGCCGCGCGCGTCGGACATGCGCGTGCGCTACCGCATCGACGGCGTGGTGATGGACACCACGACCGTCCCGCGCCAGCTCGTCGCCGGCCTGATCTCGCGCGTGAAGATCATGGCCAACCTCGACATCGCGGAGCGGCGCGTGCCGCAGGACGGCCGCATCGGCCTGTCCGTCGACGGCCGCCACGTGGACCTGCGCGTGGCCACCCTCCCGGTGGTCCGCGGCGAGTCGATCGTGATGCGCATCCTCGACAAGGACGCGGTCGTGATGGACCTCGACGTGCTCGGCATGGGCGAGAACGACCGCAAGCGCTTCGACCACGCCCTGCGCTCCACCCACGGAGCGATCCTCGTCACCGGGCCGACTGGCTCGGGCAAGACCACCACGCTGTACGCCGGGCTCACGACCGTGAACACCCCGGACAAGACGATCATCACGGTCGAGGACCCGGTCGAGTACGAGCTGACCGGCGTCAAGCAGGTGCAGGTCAACCCCAAGACCGGACTCACCTTCGCGGCCGGTCTGCGCTCGATGGTCCGTGCCGACCCCGACGTGATCATGGTCGGCGAGGTGCGCGACAAGGACACCGCGCTGATCGCGATCGAGTCGGCCCTGACCGGCCACCTGGTGCTCACCACGCTGCACACCAACGACGCGCCGCTCGCTGCCGCGCGGTTGGTGGAGATGGGCATCGAGCCCTACCTGGTCGCCTCCGGCGTCACCTGCGTGGTGGCCCAGCGGCTGGTGCGGCGGCTGTGCGAGTGCAAGAAGGAGGTCGACCTGTCCAAGGATGTGCTGGCCGGGCAGGGGTTCGACGTCGAGGAGGGCTTCAAGGGATACGAGCCGGTCGGCTGCGTGCGCTGCAACCACACCGGCTACCGCGGCCGCCTGGGGATCTACGAGGTCATGCCGATCACCGACGGCATGCGCCGGCTGATCCTCGAGAAGGCGTCCGCCGACGACATGCGCCAGTTCGCCCGCGAGGAGGGCATGACCACGCTGCGCGAGGACGGGCTCCGGAAGATCCGCGCGGGCGTGAGCTCGGTGGCCGAGGTGCTTCGCGTGGCCGGCAGCTCGGTGGGGTGACCATC
>JAXDIH010000003.1:0-3348 GCA_034664105.1 Thermoleophilaceae bacterium | reverse complement strand
ACGTGCGGGTCGTGCCGGGCCACGTGGGCGAGCTCGCGTTCGAGCAGCCGGACGAGCTTGAAGGAGAGCGAGTCGCGCTCGTCGTCGGAGTCGCGCTTGAACGTGAGGCCCAGCACGGCGATCTTGCGGTCGCGCAGCGAGCCGCCGAGCCGCGACTTCAGGCCCTTCACGAGGAACAGCGGCACGGTCTCGTGCACCCGCGAGACCGCGAGCAGCATGCCCGGCGCGCTCGAGCGCTCCTCGGAGAACGTGAAGTCCTTGCGCAGGCACGCGCCCGCGGTCAGGCCGGGGTTCGCGATCCCGCCGCGCGGATAGTCGCGGTTGACGAGGTCGATCACCTCGAAGACGTTCGCGTCGTACTGCTCGGCCTCCATCATCAGCAGGTTCGGCAGCGCGAACTGCGTGTAGCGCAGGATGTTCGTCCAGATCTTGGCCAGCTCGGCCTGCACGGGCGTGGTCTGGACGATCTCGGTGCCGAACAGCTCGAACAGCTCGGCGGCCTTCGCCCCCGAGCCCTCGCCCACGCCGCCGACGATGCAGGGCAGCGTGGCGATCTCCTCGAGGAAGTGGTTCTCGGCGATGCGCTCGGGCACGTGCGCGACGAACAGGTCCTCGCCCACCCGGAAGCCGCGGCGCTGCTCGATGTACCCGGCAACCCAATCCGTGGTGCCGGGCGCGACCGTCGAGCGCAGGATCAGCGACTGCCCCTCGCGCAGCACTGGCAGGAGGTCGTCGACCACCTGTTTGATCTGCGACATGTCGATCTCGATGTGCACGTGCGCCGGGGTGCCGAGCGTGAGCACGATGTGGTCCGCGCGCGCCGCGTCCTGCACCGAGCGGGTGGTCTCGAAGCGACCCGTCGCGAGCACCCGCTCCAGCAGCTCCTGGGTGCCGGTCTCGCGGAACGGCATGCGGCCGGCCCCAACCTGCTCGAGGACTGCGGGCTCGCGCTCCACGCCGGTCACCTCGACCCCGCGATCCGCGAACGAGAGTGCCAGTGGCAGCCCGACCCGGCCCAGACCGACGACCGCGACGTTCATGTCTCGCAGATTAGCCCGCGCTATCGACGTCGGCGCTCGGCGAGGTACTGACGGGCGAACGCGGCCACGAACCGCGGGTTGGTGCTCGCGTAGCGGCCCACCAGGCGGCGCGGCTCCTGCCAGGTGCGGTAGATCCACTCGAGGCCGCGCTCCTGCATCCACGGCGGCGCCATCGAGATGCGTCCGGCGTGGAAGTCGAACGCGGCACCCACCCCGCACATCACGGGCACGTCGAGCCGGTCGCGCATGCGCGCCATCCACTTCTCCTGCTTGGGCACGCCGATCCCGACCCAGAGCACGTCCGGCCGGGCCTGGTTGATCTGGCGCGCGACCGCCTCCTCCTCCTCCTCGCCGAGCGGCCGGAAGGGCGGCGAGTAGCCGCCGACCACGCGGATGCCCGGATGGCGGCGGCGCAGGGACAGGGCCAGCTGCACGAGCGAGCCCTGGTCGCGGCCGCCGTAGAGCCACACGCGGTGCCCGCGGCTGGCCGAGTGCTGCGAGTGGCGCAGCATCAGCTCCGGTCCGTAGACGCGGTCGCCGAGCCGCTCGCCGAGCAGGTTGGCGGCCCACACGACCGGCATGCCGTCCGGCACGACCATCGTGGCGCCGCGCAGCGCCGCGAGCATCTCGGGATCGGTCTGGGCCACCATCAGCGCGTGGACCGGCGCGACGCACACGTAGCCGCGCTCGCGGCGGTCGATCAGCCGGTCCATCACCTCGATGGCGCGGTCGTAGTCCACCATCGAGACGGGCACGCCCAGGATCTCCCTGGTCGCGATGTCAGCGGCCGCCGCACGGGCGGGATGCGGCTCGGGCTGGCGGGAATGCATTGGAATCGGTCGGGAGCGTAGCCGTGCGGGCGGAGGATGCGCGCGCCGGGAGCTGGCGTAAGGTCTAAACCCGTGCGTCGCGCCGGGGTTGCGCAGTCCGAGGAGGGTGCGCCGGGGCCCGGCGAGGCTCGCCTGCTCGCCTCCGGCGCGCTGCTCCAGCAGGTGGCCCAGGGCGCGGGCCTGCTGGTGCTGCTCACGATCGTCACGATTCTCGCGCGCCGGCTCCCCGTCGCGGAGCTGGGCGCCTACGGGCTGGTGGCCTCGCTGGCCGGCTACCTGCTGGTGCTGCGCAACAGCGTGGCGTCTTCGGCGGTGCGGGCGATGGCGGCGGCCGTCGACCCCGCCGAGCGTCGACTGGTCTTCTCCGCGGCGGCGGCGCTCTACCTGGTGGCTGGGATCGCGACGGGGCTGCTGATCGCCGGCGCCGGGCTGCTGATCGCTGGGCTGATCCTGGACGGCGACCTCGCCGGCGACGCCCGGGTGGGCGCGGTCGGGCTGGGCGCGCTGACAGCGGTCGGAGTGGCGGCCAGCGTGTGGCTGGACGCGCTGCGCGCCGAGCGGCAGTTCGTGCGCGCGGCGGGCACGGAGATCGCGGCGGTACTGCTCTACCTGGTCTCGATGCTCGTGCTGATCTTCGCCGGGGCGGGCCTCGGGGCGCTGATCGCGGCGAGTGGGGCGCTCCCGCTCTACAGCGGCACCCTGTCCGCGCTGGTGGCGCGCCGCGCCGGCCTCGGCCTGCGGCTTCAGCCGTCGGCCGCCACGCGGCCGCGGGTGATGTCGATCGTGCCGACGGCCGGCTGGCTGCTGGTGGTGGAGCTGTGCAACATGGCCATGTACGCGTTCAGCCGGGTGATCCTGGGGGCCTACCGCAGTCCCACCGCCGTGGGGCTCTTCGAGGGGCCGGTGCGTGCGCACAACCTGCTCTACGCGCTCGGCGGGGCGCTGGCCGTGCCGGTGGTGCCGACGGCCTCGCGCTACGTGGCGACCGAGGACGAGCGCCGGATGGGCGACCTGGCCGTGCGGGGCACGCGCTACACGCTGGCGCTGTTCGTGCCGGTCTGCGTGACGCTGATCGTGCTGGCCGGGCCGATCCTGGAGGCGTGGCTGGGCGAGCGCTACGGCGCCGGCGACCTGGCCCTGGCGATCCTCGTCTCGTACTGGCTGCTGTACGGCGGGCTGCTGGTGACGCCGGGTTTCCTGGTCGGGGCGGGGCGGGCGCGCGAGGTGGCGCGCATCATGGTGGTGGTGGCCGCGTCCAACCTGGCGCTGTCGCTGATCCTGACGCCGGAGCTGGGCCTGGAGGGGCCAGCGGTCGGAACGGCGGTGCCGTTCGTGGTGGCGTTCCCGTTCATGCTGAGGCTGGGGCTGAGCGCGTCGGGGGCGTCGCTTGGCGATGTGGCGCGGCGGGCGTGGGCGCCGAACTACGTGCTTGGGGCGCTGCTGGCCGCCTCGCTCGTGCTTGGCCGGGTGGCCCTGCC
>JAXDIH010000001.1:0-4791 GCA_034664105.1 Thermoleophilaceae bacterium | reverse complement strand
TCGCCGTGTGGGGCGCCGGGCCCGTCGGCCAGTTCGCGATCGCGAGCGCCTACCTGCTCGGAGCAGAGCGCGTCATCGCGATCGACCGCTTCCCCTATCGCCTCGAGATGGCGCGCGAGAAGGCCGGTGCCGAGACGATCAACTACGAAGAGCAGAACGTCATCGAGACGCTCAACGACATGACGGCCGGCCGCGGCCCGGACGCGTGCATCGACGCCGTCGGGATGGAGGGTCACCACGCCCACGGACCGGTGCACGCCTACGACCGCGTCAAGCAGGCGGCGCGGCTCGAGACGGACCGCCCGCACGCCCTGCGCCAGGCCATCAGGGCCTGCCGCAACGGCGGCATCATCTCCGTGATCGGGGCCTACGGCGGCTTCATCGACAAGTTCCCGATGGGAGCCCTGATGAACCGGTCGCTGACGATCAAGACCGGCCAGTGCCACGTGCAGCGCTACATGCGCCCGCTGATGGAGCGCATCGAGAACGGCGAGATCGATCCGAGCTTCGTGATCACGCACAGGCTCAACCTGGACGACGCGCCGAACGGCTACGACACGTTCAAGAACAAGGAGGACGACTGCGTGAAGGTGGTGCTCAAGCCTTAGAGCGGCGGCGGTGCACCACCGCGGCGATCACCAGGCCGGCCACCAGCAGCACCGCCACGTAGTCGGCGTAGCGGAAGTTGTGGTGGAAGCTGTTCCAGGTATCGCCGAGCGCGTAGCCCGCGCCGGCGAAGCCGAAGCACCAGATCAGTGAGCCGAGCAGCGTCAGCGCGACGTAGGGTCCGAGCGGGCTGCCGAGCGCACCGGCGGGAATCGAGATGAACGACCGCACCACCGGCGTCAGGCGCCCGAGGAAGACCGCCCAGTTGCCGTAGCGGTCGAACCAGCGCTCGGCCCGCTCGAAGGTCTCGGCGTTGATGCGCAGCGCCCGGCCGCCGCGGGCGCCGAGGGCCCACCCCACCAGGGCGCCCAACAGGTAGCCGAGCGCTCCGGCGAGCGCGAGCACCACGTAGCTCTCGACGCCGGTCGCCAGATGCGTCCCGAACACGACCGGGTGCTGTCCGGCGATCGCGCCCGCGCTCAGCGCGCCGGCGTAGAGCATGATCAGCTCGCCTCCCACCGGCAGCAGCGCGTCGACCGCCATCAGCGCGAACACGGCGTACACGCCGTGGTGGGCGATCGAGCTCGTCAGCTGGCTGGTCAGGCTGGCAATCACTGCCGACAGGGGATACCGGTCGCCGATGACCCGGAGATGACGGCGGCCGGGGAGCCCGGGGTGGCACCCTTCGGCGTTGATGCGGATCCTGATCGTCGAGGACGACGCGCGCATGGCCGATGCGATCCGCCGCGGCTTGAAGGCCGAGGGGATGGCCGTGGACGTGGCCGGCGCCGGCGAGGACGCGCTCTGGCTCGCCGAGGCGACCGCCTACAGCGCCATCGTCCTCGACTACATGCTGCCCGGCATCGACGGAGTCGAGACCTGCCGGCGCCTGCGCGCCGAGCAGGTGTGGACGCCGATCCTGATGCTCACCGCGCGGGACGCGGTCCGGGATCGCGTGGCGGGCCTGAACAGCGGCGCCGACGACTACCTGGTCAAGCCGTTCTCGTTCGACGAGCTGCTCGCGCGGGTCCGGGCGCTGGCGCGGCGCCAGGTCGGGCCCAGGCCGACGGTGCTCTCCGTCGGCGACCTGCGCCTGGAGACCACCACCCACAGGCTCTGGCGCGGCTCGCAGGAGATTCCGCTGAGCAACCGTGAGATCACGATCCTCGAGGCGTTCATGCGGCGACCGGGGCAGATCCTGTCGCGCTTCGACCTCCTGGAGCTCGTCTGGGAAGGCGACTTCGACCATCGCTCGAATGTGGTCGACGTGGCGGTCCGCCGGCTGCGCGAGAAAATCGACAGGCCGTTCGGAGTCGAGTCGATCGAGACGGTCCGGGGGGCGGGCTACCGGCTGTGCGACTCCGCCGACTGGTAACCCGGCTGCCGATCCGCGCGAAGCTCACGCTCGCGTACTCGACGGTGATCGCCGTGATGCTCGCCGGCGTCGGCCTGTTCCTCTATCTCAACTTCAAGGAGGGCCTGGACGCGGGCCTCAACGACACGCTCCGCACCCGCGCCGACGACATCGGGGCGCTGCTGCGCCAGGAAGGCGCCGGCGGTCTCTCCAATCGGCACGACCTGCTCGCGCGCGGGGATCTGACCGGCCAGGTGGTCAGCCCCAGCGGACGGGTGCTGGTGGCCTCGCGCAGCGAGGGCGAGCAGCCGCTGCTGACCCCCGCGGAGGCCCGCGCGGCCAAGGCGGGCACGCACTACATCGACCGCGGCGAGCGGGAGCGGCTGCTGGTCAGGCGCGGCCGCGCCGCCGCCGCGCCGATCCTGGTCGTAGAGGCGTCGCTCGACCAGCGCGAGCGCGCCCTCGAGCTGCTCAACGGCGGGCTGCTGGTCGGCGGCGCCCTCACGCTCGTGCTCGCCGCGCTCGCGGGCTACGGCCTCGCCGGCGCCGCCCTGCGGCCGATGGAGACGATGCGACGCGCGGCCACGCGCATCTCCGACGCGGAACCGCACGCGCGCCTGCCGCTGCCCAAGGCAGAGGACGAGATCCACCGCCTCGGCGTGACGCTCAACCTCATGCTCGATCGCATCGAGGCCGCCCGCGACCGGGAGCGCGCCTTCGTCTCGGACGCCAGCCACGAGCTGCGCACCCCGCTGGCGATCCTCAAGACGGAGGTGGAGGTCGCGCTGCGCACGGACAACCCGCCCGAGGCGCTACGGGCCGCTCTGAGCGTGGCCGGCGAGGAGGCCGACCGCCTGACCCAGCTGGCCGAGGACCTGCTGCTCGTGGCGCGTAGCGACGCCGGGCGGCTCGACCTCGAGGTCGAGCCGGTGGCCGCGGCGGACCTGCTCGAGCACGTGGCTCGCCGCTTCCGCATCCGCGCGCGCGAGCGCGACCGCGAGCTCGTCGTCGAGTCGCCGGGGCCGCTGTCGGTGGCGGCCGACCGCACGCGCGTGGAGCAGGCGCTCTCCAACCTCGTCGACAACGCGCTGAGGCACGGCGTCGGCACGATCACGCTCCGCGCGGACGCGACCGGCGGCTGCGTCGAGCTGCACGTGATCGACGACGGTCCAGGCTTTCCAGCCGCCTTCGTCCCCCACGCCTTCGAGCGCTTCAGCCGGGCCGACAACGGCCGCACCGGCGGGGGGAGCGGGCTCGGCCTGTCGATCGTGGAGCTGATCGCCACCGCCCACGGCGGCCAGGCCGGCGTGGGCAACCGCGCCGGGGCTCCGGGCGCGGACGCCTGGGTGCGCCTGCCGACCGCCTAGCCCCGCGTCATCTGCCGGTCATCCAAGTGGTCCATGGTGGCCGGCGATGCACCCGATCTCGTACCTGCAAGCGCTCGTCCTCGGCCTGCTCCAGGGCGCGTCCGAGCTGTTCCCGGTCTCGAGCCTCGGCCACAGCGTGATCCTGCCGCGCCTGCTGGGATGGGACATCCACCAGAACGACGACTACTTCATCACGTTCCTGGTGGCCACCCACCTGGCCACCGCGCTGGTGCTGCTCGGGTTCTTCTGGCACGACTGGGTGCGTATCGCGAAGGGGCTCCTGCGCTCGCTGCGCGACCGCGAGATCCGCGCCGACGACGCCGACGCCAAGCTCGGCTGGCTGCTGGTCGTGGGCACGATCCCCGCCGGCCTGCTCGGCCTGCTGCTCGAGCACAGCCTGCGCCACGCGTTCGCCTCGGCCAGGTCGGCCTCGTTCTTCCTCATGCTCAACGGCCTGATGCTCTACGGCGCCGAGCGCCTGCGCCGCCGAGCGCCCACGCCGACCCCCGAGATGGGCGATGCCGACGCGCGCATCGCCCGCACCACCGGCTGGCGCCAGGCGCTCGGCATCGGAACCGCCCAGGCGGTCGCGCTGATTCCGGGCTTCTCGCGCTCGGGCGCCACGATGGCCGGCGGCCTGCTGGCCGGCCTGTCGAACGAGGACGCTGCGCGCTTCGGCTTCCTGCTGGCCACGCCGATCATCGGCGCGGCGGCGGCCCTGAAGCTGCCCGACCTGCTCGGTTCGAAGGGCGACGGCGTCCGCGGTCCCGCGGCGCTCGGGGCGCTCGGCGCCGCCGTCACCGCCTACCTGACCGTCCGCTTCCTGATGCGCTTCTTCGAGAGCGGGCGCCTGACCCCGTTCGCGGCCTACTGCGTCGCCGCCGGGGCGCTCCTGTCCATCTACTTCGCCGTGTCCTGATCGGAGGTCACCGTGAGCAAGAACCGCCAGCTGGTCGTCCCCGCAATAGCAGTGGGAGTCGTGCTGATCGTCATCGCGATCGTCTACTGGGTGGACACCGCCGACGCGCTGCCCTCGTTCTTCCCCGGACACGAGGCCGGCTCCAGCCACCACCACTTCAAGCACGGCCTGGCGGCGTTCATCCTGGGTATCGGCGCGTTCATCTTCGCGTGGTTCCAGACCGGGCCGGCGCCAGCTCGCGGCGCGCGGCCCTGATGCGCGCTCGGTGTGCGCGGCTACCGCACGCCGTTGAGCGTGTCCACGACTCGGAGTCGACGGCGGCGCGACGGGCGTACCCGACGAGCAGCGCGAGCACGACCGCCACGGACGCCACGGACGCCACGGCGACGAGCATCCGGGCGATCAGGTGCCGGCTCACGGGAGCAACCTATCGCCGGTTACCCGCACCTCGGCACGCCTGCCTGCCCCCATCGCCGGCGAGGCGCCCCGGCGGCATGCTGCTCCCATGAACGCAACCACCGCCAACACCGTTTCAACGACCGACG
>JAXDIH010000242.1:0-3107 GCA_034664105.1 Thermoleophilaceae bacterium | reverse complement strand
TCTGGGCGTTGGCGAGGACGTGGTAGACCAGCGTGGTCTTACCGGACGACTCCGGACCGAACACCTCGACGATGCGGCCGCGCGGCAGGCCGCCCACGCCAAGCGCGAGATCGAGCGACAGAGCGCCGGTGGGGATGGCGTCGACCCGCACCTGGGCGCCCTCCTCCCCCATCTTCATGATCGATCCCTGGCCGAACTGCCGCTCGATCTGTCCGAGCGCGTTCTTCAACGCGGACTCGCGCGCCTGAGCGGCCTTCTGCTGCTCCTTGTCCATGTCCGCCATGTCCGTCCTCTCGAAAGCTCTGGAAGGAGTACAAGCTAGGAAGAGGCTCGGACGGAGAGTTAGTCCCCGTGCGGCAGCTCCACCGACCCGTCCTCGAGGAGCGTCCAGTGCGGGTTGTGCGCGACCTCCCAGGGGTGGCCGTCCGGGTCGACGAATGCCGCCGAGTAGCCGCCCCAGAAGGTTTCCCCCGGCTCCCGGACGATGCTCGCGCCGGCGGCTCGCGCCGTCTCGATCACGTCGTCCACCTCGGCCGGCGAGCGCACGTTGTGGGCGAGTGTCACGCCGCCCCAGCCGCCGCCGTCCTCCATGCCGCTGTCCTCCGCCAGGCGAGCGCGGTCCCAGAGCGCCAGCACCGCGCCGCCGGCCTGGAAGAACACCACGTCGTCGGCTGGTCGTGCCCGCGTGTGCCAGCCCAGCGCCTCGTAGAAGCGCCGGGACCGGTCGAGGTCCTGCACGCCGAGGGTGACGAGGCTGACTCGCTGTTCCACGCCTTCGAACTTACAGGCGCCGGGCCACGTGCACCTCGGTCCGGTACGGCAGCGTCACCGTGCCGCCGTCCTCGGCGAGCGCGCGGGCCCGCGTGAGCACCCGCTCGCGCTCTTCGGGCTCGAGCGCCGCTATGAAGCTGATCGACCCGACCCGCGCCTCCAGGCCGTCCGCGTCCAGCTCCTGCGCGTTCTCGAACACCTGCTCCTCGAGCGGTCCGAACTCGGGGTGGCCTTCGAAGGCCGCGCGCCAGGCGTCGCCGCGATGGGTCGGCACGTCCGCCCGGTACGGGCTCAGCAGCTCCTCGATCGCCCGGTTGATCGGATCCTCCTCCACGCGCCTGTTCCAGACGATGGCAAGCGATCCACCCGGGCGCAGCACGCGGGCGATCTCCGTGAGCGCGGCGTCCCCGTCGAACCAGTGGAAGGCCTGCGCCACCGTCACCGCGTCGACCGAGGCTGACTCCAGCGGGATCGCCTCGGCCGTGCCGTCGACGGCCCGCGCGATCGCCGGCAGCGCGGCCCGCATCTCCGCCACCGGCTCGACCGCGACCACGCTCAGGCCCGCCTCCAGCAGCGGCCGCGTGAGCTTGCCCGTGCCCGCGGCCAGGTCCAGCACAGCCGGCCGGGGCGGCAGCTGGGCGATCAAGTGACGGATCGCCGCCTCGGGATAGCCGGGCCGGCCACGCTCGTAGGCGTCCGCCGAGCGGGCGAATCCCTGTGCTGCGGAACGGTGGATCCTTGCCATCTCAATCCCCAAGCTTCGTCTGTGCGAGCGGCTCGTAGAGCGCTCCCTGTGGCCGCAAGGTGGAACGGTAGAGCGTCAGCTCGTTCGCCCGGAACGGCTGCGCCGGTGGCGGCGTCTCGGGCAGCCCGGCCACGCGGCGCTCCCGTCGCTTGACCCGCGCCAGGGTGATGTGCGGCCAGAACGGCCGCTTCTCCGGCGTGTACCAGCCGCCCTCGGCCAGCGCCCGGGAGATCCGGTCCTGGAGCGCGGACGCGCGGCCCTCCTCGTCGTCGAGGTCGAGCGCGAACAGGCGCGGATCGCGCGGCGGCAGCGGCTTCACGCCTGAGGCGCGCAGCACGGGGGCCTCTGCGGACGCGACGCTCCCGAATGCCGCCTCGGCAATGGCCGCGGCGGCCGCCTCGTCCTGCCAGCCCAGGAACACCAGCGTGGCGTGCAGCGCCTCCAGGGCGACCGGGCGCAGATCCGGGCGGCCCTCGATCAGCTCGTCGCGCCAGGCCGCCAGCTCCGACCTCGCCTCCGCCGGCAGGTCCAGCGCCACGAACATGCGTGCCCGGGGACCGGTCAGAGCTCGAAGCCCTCGCCGCGCAGGAGCCGGCGGAGCAGGTGCATGGCCACCGTCGTGGAGCGGTCGCGCACCTCGGCGCGGTCGCCCGGCAGCCGCGTGTCGCGCACGAGCTTGGAGCCGTCGGCCAGCTTCACCGCCCAGCAGACGTACCCGACCGGCTTGTCCTCGCTGCCTCCGCCGGGCCCCGCGACGCCGGTGACCGCCACCGCCGTGTCGGCCTCGAAGCGCGCCAGCGCGCCGTCCGCCATCGCCTCGGCCACCTCCAGCGACACCGCTCCGTGGCGCTCGATCAGCGCCGGGTCGATGCCCAGGACCGAAGCCTTGGCTTCGTTGGAGTAGCTCACCACGCCGCCGGCGAGGTAGTCCGAGGAGCCGGGCCGCTCCGTGAGCCGCGCAGCCAGCAGCCCGCCGGTGCACGACTCCGCCACCGCCGCCCAGCGCCCCTTCAGCAACGCGGCGACCTGGTCGTCGATGGTCGTCCCGTCCGTCGAGAAGAGGGAGCTGTCGTGGCGCTCCGCGATCAGCGCGCGCACGGCGTCCCAGGCCGGCTGCGCCGCGGGCTCCCAGCGCGTGACCACCTCCACCTCGGCGCGCCGCAGGCAGGTGGTGATCTCGAGCGCGTCGAAGCCCTCGACCTCGGCCTCCGCCACCCGCAGCGTCTCGGCGATCTCCGACTCCGGGATGCCGAAGAGGCGCAGCGTCTGCCGCTCGTAGTGGGTGCGGCCGCCGATCGCCTCCTGGAACGCCTCTGTTCCCACGGCCTCGGGCCACATCGCGTGCAGCTCGCGCGGAGGCCCCGGCAGCACCACGATCGCCGGCTTGCCGGGCACCACCAGGCCCGGCGCGGTGCCCGCCGGGTAGATCACGTGCGCCCCCTCCGGCACCAGCGCCTGCTTGCGGTTGGACGCTCGGACGGCCTCGAAGTCGAGGTTCTTGAAGCGCTTCATCAGCGGCCGCAGGATGTCCGCGATGCGCTGCTCCAGGTCCTCGTCGAGGAACAGCGGCCGCCCGGTGAACTCCGCCACC
>JAXDIH010000207.1:0-9708 GCA_034664105.1 Thermoleophilaceae bacterium | reverse complement strand
TCGCGCGCGCTCGCGGCGACCTCGGCTCCGATGAAGCCGGCGCCGATCACGGCGACGCGGGCGCCGGACTCGAGACCGGCGCGAATTGCCAGGCAGTCGTCGAGCGTGCGCAGCACGTGCATTCCCTCGAGCGCGGGAGCGCCGGGCAGGCGCCGCGGCGTCGCGCCGGTCGCGACGATCAGCGCGTCGTAGGGGAGCCGCTCGCCCCCCGCGATCTCGACCTCCCGGCGGTCGAGGTCGAGGGCCGTGGCCCGGGTCCCAAGTCGCAGGTCCAGGTCGAGCTCGGGAAGGCCATCGCTCGGGTCGCGCAGGTAGGGGGCATCGGCGCCGGCGTCGCCGGCGAGCAGGCGCTTCGAGAGCGGCGGCCGGTCGTAGGGGGCATGCGCCTCCGCGCCCAGCAGCGTCAGGCGCCCGGAGTATCCGTCACGGCGGAGCGCCTCGACCGCCCGCAGGCCGGCGAGCGATGCTCCGACGACGACGACGCTGTCGAGCGCCGCGCTCAGCTGTCTTGGAGCGTGATGGCGAGGCGGGGGCAGGAGATCACGGCCTGCTCCACCTGAGGTCGCATCGACTCGGGCGGTGTCTCATCGAGGACCTGGAGGTTCAAGTCGTCGTCCACCTCGAAGACCTCGGGGGCGATTCCCACGCAGACACCGTTCCCGTCGCACAGCGACCAATCGACAATGACGCGCATACGGCAGCTCCTCCTATCGAGGCGTTGATTCCAGAGACGAGCGGAGGAACGCGACGGTGCGACCCCACGACACCTGGCTGGCCTCGGGGTCGTGCGACTCCGGCCGGGTCTCGTCGAGGAAAGCGTGCTGCGCGCCCTCGTAGATGTGAAGAACCGCGTCGACGCCGCGGTCGGCCAGCCGCTCCTGGAGGTCGCGGCCGAACTCCGGTGTGGCCCAGTCGTCCTCGCTTGCGTAGTGCAGGAGCACGTCCCCGTCGATTCCCGACAGGTCCAGCTGAACGTGGTCCCACGGGATCGCGCCGTAGTAGACGACGGTCGCCGCGACGGCGGACTCGATGGACGCGAGGTGGATGGCGAGGCCACCGCCCATGCAGAAGCCGACACAGCCGACGCCCTCACCGCGGACGTGCTCCGACTCCTGGAGGTACGCGACGGCGCCGCGCAGGTCTTGCGCCGCGCGCTCCATGTTGAGCGACATCATCAGCTTCTCGGCGTCGGTCGGCTCGCTGGCCTTTGCGCCGTGGTAGAGGTCGGGCACGAGGACCGCGAAGCCCTCGTCGGCGAGCCGTTCCGCCACGCCCGTGATCTGATCGACCACGCCCCACCACTCCTGGATCAGGACCACGGCCGGCGCCGGCTCCGCGGGCGTCGCGAGGAAGCCCCGGCAGGACGAGCCGTTGCTCCTGAACTCGATCGTCTCGCCCATCATCACGCTCCCCTCGCGTAGTCGGCGGCGTCATCGGACACCGCGAGCACGGTCCGGAGGCCCGTTGCGGTGCGCAGGTCGTCGAAGGCCTCGTTGACCTGGTCGAGTGGGCGCACGGCGGTGACCAGGTCGTCCAGGGCCAGCCGGCCCTCCTTCCAGAGATCGAGGTAGAGCCCGAACTGGCGGTGCGGGTTGGCGGATCCGACGAAAGAGCCGATCAGGCGCTTGCTCTCGCCGACGTACGCGCGGCTCGGAATCGACACCACGTCGCCCTCCTCCGCGACTCCCACCAGCACGATCGAGCCGCCGGCGCGCGTGGCGGCTAGGCATTGCGCCGTCGTCGCCGGGCTGGCCACCGCGTCGAAGGCGTGATCGACTCCGATTCCGCCCGTGAGTTCCAGGACCGTCTCCGCGACGTCTCCGGCCGCGGGGTCGAGGGCGTGGCTGAGGCCGAAGCGGGCAGCCTGCTCGCGACGCGCCGCGACCGGGTCGACGCCGAAGATCTTCGCCGCGCTGGCGATGCGCGCCCCCTGCACGATGCAGATGCCGACGCCGCCGAGCCCCACGACCAGCACGGTGTCGCCCGGCTGCACACGGGCCGCGTTGAGCACCGCGCCGACGCCGGTCTGGACCGCGCAGCCGAGCACGGCGGCGATGTCCAGCGGCGTGTCCGATGGCACCGCGATCGCGCCGTTCGCGTCGGTCGTGACGTATTCGGCGAAGCCGCCGACGCCGACGCCCCGGTACACCGGCCGGCCGCCGCGCTCGAGCCGGGTGGTCCCGTCCGCGAGCATGCCGGTCGCCCACGCGGTGGAGGCGGAGCACAGGAACTCCTCGCCCCGGACGCACCAGTAGCACGCGCCGCACGGAGGCCGGCATGTCAGGACGACTCGGTCGCCCTCAGCCAGGTGCCGCACGCCCTCGCCCACCCGGTCGACGACCCCCGCCGCCTCGTGGCCGGGCACTACCGGCAACGGGAAGCTGATCGACCCGTCGAGAATGTGCAGGTCCGAGTGGCAGACACCGCAGTGCGTGATGCGTACGCGCACCTCGCCCTCGCGCGGAGCCTCCACCCGCAGGTCGTCCACCAACTCGAGCCGGTCGCCGGTTCGTTCGAGGAGCGCTGCCCTGGCTGCCCTGCTGTCGCCGTTGCCGCCGGGCATCGCTCAGTCCGACGCCCAGCTGTCGAACGCGTACTGGTCGCCGTAGTGCAGGATGATCTGCTTGATCTCTCCCTCGGCCAGCCGGAAGAAGATGACCATCGACCACTCGAGCACGCGCCCCTTCCGCGTGGCACGAGGCCTGACGAGCGCCGCGGCCACGCCGTCGCCCGTCAGGATCTCGTCCACCGTCACCGTGAGCGAGCCGTCCGTGTCGTCCCGCAGCCGGTCCAGGTAGGCGAAGATCTCGTCCTTGCCTTGGTGGACCCCGGCGTACGGGTTCCTGCCGGGGTAGTGGTACGTGATGTCGTCGGCGAACAGCCGCTCGAAGACGCTCCGATCGCCGCTCTGCACCGCCTCGAAATAACTCTCGATCAGCGCGGCGGTGTCCGTAGTCGCCGGGGAGCCGCTCACGCGCCCGCGCCGACTGCGCCCTCGGCCATCGCCTCCTGCACGTACTCGCGGTAGCGCTTCAGGAGCCAGCGGTTCTGCTGCTGGACCGTCTCCTCCTGGTAGCACGTGCGCCCCGGCCGGCGGTAGCGCGAGCGGAAGCCCCGCTGCACGGACTCGTGGGCCGTGTTGTCCTGGTTCGCGACCGTCACGAGGCCGTCGGCGTTCGCCTTGTGCAGGTGCTCGAACATCGGGAGCTTGAACGTGTCGGCGGGGTACGACATTCCGATCCGCAGCGTCATCCGCTCCGGGCCGTTCGGCAGCACCAGGTACCACATGACGTAGTCCGGCATCATGCCCAGGAGAAGGGTCGGCGGGATCATCGCGAAGATGACCTGCTTGCGCTCCTTCTCGGTGAGCGTCGGGATCACCGGCAGCAGGGCCTTCTCGGTGGCGTTGAAGCCGCCGTCGAGGTGGTAGAAGCCGGTCGGGTGCCAGACGGCGCCGTCCTCGTCATCCCAGTCGACGAAGCTCGCCAGTCGCACGTGCGCGAAGTCGTGGATCGTCATGTGGAGGTAGGCCGTGTGGTACGGCTCGTTCTCCAGCTCGCTCTTCCAGTTCCACGGGTTGTCGGGGAAGTCCGCCGCGGGAACGCTCAGCATGTCCTCCATGTGGTAGCGCTCGAGCTCCTTCTCGAGCTTGGAGAGCGTCGGGCGCAGCGGCGCGGCGTCCGGGTCCATGTTCGCGAAGATGAACCCGTTCCAGAGCTCGACCTTCAGCTGCGGGAGGTAGGCCTCCTTCTTCAGCGCGTCGAGCGGGATCGTCTCGCTCATCGAGGGGGCCGTGATCAGTCGTCCGTCGAGCCCGTAGGACCAGAAGTGCCACGGGCAGCGCAGCACCTTGCCGCAGTTGCCGGACCCCTCGGCCACGACGTGCGCGCGGTGCGCGCAGACAGCCGACAGCACCCGGATGTCGTTGTCGTAGTCGCGGATGACGATCAGCGGCTCGTCCGCCACGTCGATCCGGATGTAGTCACCGGGCTTTTTCACCTGGTCTGCGCGGCCCACGCAGAGCCACTGGCGCGCGAAGATCGCCTCTTTCTCGAACTCGTACCACTCCGGGTCGACGTAGCACTCACGCGGCAGGGTCTTTGACTCAGTGAGATCAAGGGACGCGACCTGCTCGACCTCATCGAGGATCTTCAGGACCCGATCGGAAATTGGTGACTTTGTGGCCATGCTGCTTCAGCTCCTCCCAACGGTTGGCTGTGCACTCCTGAACGGCCAGCGAATCTCGCGCCCGCCGGTGATCCCGCGTGGCCGCAGGATCAGGACGAGCAACATGATCAGCGCGAGGATGACCTCGCGCAGGCCGCGTGTCGCTTGCAGATGGAGACCGACGATGTCCACGCCGTCCTCGACTCGGATGAGGAGGGCGGACAGCGCCGAGATGAAGATCGTCCCGATGACCGCTCCGGCCAGGCTCGTGAAGCCGCCGACGATCAGCATCATCAGGGTGAGAAAGGTGATGTTGAGGAAGAACGCCTGCGCTGTGAACGCCCCGAGGAACTGCGCGAACAGCGATCCGCCCACGCCGGCCAGGAAGGCGCCCAAGACGAACGCGATCGTGCGCTCGAGGGTCACGCCGATGCCCACCGCGCGCGCGGCGGGCTCGTCCTCGCGCGAGGCGCGCAGCTTGAGCGCCCAGCGCGTGCGCTGAAAGGCGTAGGCGACAACAAGCGCCACCAGCGCCCATGCGAGCGCGTCGTAGACCCCCGTCTGCGTCGGCACGTTCGCCAGCCCGCTCGCGCCACCGGTGAAGGTCTCCCAGTTGTCGGCGACGACGAACACGATCACGAGCACCGCGAACGTCGCGAGCGCCGCGGTCAGGCCCGACAGCCGCATCAGCGGCACGGCGATGATCGCGGCGAAGACCGCCGCCACGAGCCCCGCGATGATCGTGGCCGGGACGAAGGCCAGGTGCGCGTCGGCGAGGAAGCCGGGCAGGTTGGGCAGGATGTACGGCTTGATCGAGAGCGGGATCACGAGGATCGCGGTCGTGTATGCCCCGATCGCCATGAAGCTGATGTGCCCGAACGAGAAGACGCCCGAGTTCCCGATGAAGATGTAGAGGCCGACGACGAGCACGAGGTTCACGAGCGCGGTCGTTACCTCGCGGCTGACGACCTCGGCGCCCAGGAAATGCACCTGCGCGATCAACGTCGTGAGGAGCATGAGTCCCAGGAGCGGCCAGTGCTCCTTTACACGCGCGGCCATTAGACGCGCTCCTTCGCGGTGCGCTCCACGATCAACCCTTCCGGCCGGAGCAGCAGGATGAGGAGAACCGCCGAGTACGCGAACGCGTCGCGGTAGGGGCGAAGCTCGAGCGGCAGATACGCCTGCAGCATCACGGTGATCGTCCCGAGCGCGAACCCGCCCAGGACGGCACCGCGGAGGCTGCCGAGGCCGCCGATGACGCTCGCGATGAAGCCCACCAGCAGCGGGTTCAGCCCCATGTTCCAGGAGACGGTCCCCGTCGTGGACACGAGGAACAGCCCGGCAACCGCGGCCAGCAGCCCGCTGACCGCAAACGCGCTCGCAACGATCTTGTTGGCGTTGACGCCGAGGAGCTGAGTCATGCGGAAGTCCTCGGACGCCGCACGCATCTGAACGCCGGTCGCCGTCCGGTCGAGGAACGCGACGAGGCCGGCAAGCAGCAACAGCGTGGTGATGATCATGACTACGTCACGCTTCGGCACCGCGAGGTCACCGATGCGCCAGACCTCCAACAGGAACGGCGAAAGAGTCGTCGCCTTCGCCAGCGACCCGAAGATGATCAGGGCGAGGTTCTGGAGCAGGAACGCGACCGCGAATGAGGTGACGAGGAGCGTCGCGGGGTCGGAATCGCGCACCGGCCGGAACGCGAGCCGCTCGACCGCCAGCGCGAGCGCGACGACCACCAGCAGCGTGGCGAGCACCTTCAGCGGCCAGGGCAGGTCCGCCAGGATCACGATCGCGTAGCCGCCCACCATGATGAAGTCGCCCTGGGCGAAATTCATCAGGCGCATGATCCCGAAGATGATCGCCATCCCGAGAGCGATCAGGGCGTACAGACTGCTCAGGCTGAGCGCGTTGATGATGTTCTGGATCAGGGCCTCCACGGTGGTCAGACCTCGTCCAGTGCGCCGAGGTACGCGTGCGCGAAGTCGGCCTTCCCGTCGAGTTCGTCGCGCGTGCCCGAGAGCGCGATCCGGCCGGTGCGCAGAACGTACGAGCGATCCGCGAACTCGGCCGTGCGTGCGGCCACCTGCTCGACGAGCAGGATCGTCACGCCGTCGCGCTTGAGCTCCGCAAGTACGTCGAAGACGAGGTCCACGATGATCGGCGCGAGCCCGAGCGACGGCTCGTCCAGGAGGAGGAGCCGCGGGCGTCCGAGCAGCGCCCGCGCGATCGCGAGCTGCTGCTGCTCGCCGCCGGACAGCCGGTCCGCCGGCTGGGAGTAGTAGGTGCGTAGCACGCCGAACAGGTCGAGCGTCCGCTCGAGGTCCTCCGCGACCTGAGCCCGGTCCTTGCGCACCGCCGCGCCGAGCTGGAGGTTCTCGGCGACGGTCAGCCGACCGAAGATGCGCCTCCCCTCGGGGACGAGCGCGATCCCGCTGCGCGCGATCTTCGCGGGGACCTGTCCCACGATCGACCTCCCGTCGAAGGTGATCGAGCCCGACGCCGGCTTGATCAGCCCGACGATCGTGTTCAGGGTCGTCGACTTACCGGCGCCGTTCGGTCCGATCAGGCCGACGACCTCGCCCTCGTTCACCTCCAGGGAGATGCCGTGCAGCGCGGCTATCGGTCCGTAGCGGACCGTCAGCTCGTCAATCCTGAGCAACCGGGGGCTCCGTCGCCGTCCCGAGGTAGGCAGCCAGGACCGCGGGATCGCTACGGACCTCGGCGGGCGTCCCGATGCTGATGGTCTTGCCGTAGTCGAGCACCTGCACCCGGTGGCAGAGGGCCATGATCACGCGCATGTCGTGCTCGATGATCAGCGTGCCGCACTCGAACCTCCGGTGGATCTCCCGGAGGGTCTCCACCAGGCCGTCGCTCTCGCCCTCGTCCAGGCCCGCCGCCGGCTCGTCGAGCAGGATGAACTTGGGCTTCGTCGCGAGCGCGCGGGCGATGCCGAGTCGGCGCTGGAGCCCATGCGAGAGCGTGCCGGCCTCGAGACGCGACTGGTCGCCGAGGCCCACGCTGTCGAGGACCTCGCTCGCCCAGCCGCGCGCCTCCCGGCTGCCCATCCCGACCCCGACCGCGCCGGCCTCGACATTCTCGAGCACGCCCAGCCGCTTGAAGAGCCTGACGTTCTGGAACGTTCGCGCCACCCCGTGTCGTGCGAGCTGATGCGGCTGCAGGCCGGTCACGTCCGACCCGGCGAGCGTGATCGTCCCCGTGGTCGGCTTCTGGAACCCGCTCAAGACGTTGACGAGCGTCGTCTTGCCGGCGCCGTTGGGGCCGATCAGCCCGAAGATCTCGGTCCGATCGACGGTCACGTCGATGCCGTCGATCGCCTTGACACCTTCGAAGTGGACCCGCACGTCGCGCGCCTCGAGCTGGTCCCCGCTCGAGGCGCGCACGCGCGGATACACATCATCCGCAAATGGAATGGCGGCGATGCTCACGGCTTGATTTCGTGGGGCTCGAAGACCTCCAGGAAGCTCGCCTTGCCGTTCTGGACCTGGGTGATGCGGACCGGCCGGCCGAACGACTGCCTCATCTCGTTCGTGAACGTGGTCGGCCCGAGCAGCAGGTCCTCGCCATTGAACTTGTCGAGCTCGGCCTTGACTGCCGCGGTCTCGGTGGACTTGGCGCGCGTGATCGCCCGCTCAAACGCCTCCATGACGCTGTAGCCGTTCACGAACGTCGAGACCGGGATCGGCTCGCCCATCTTGGTCGCAACCTGCTTCGCCAGGTCGTTGACCTTCTCGTTCGGGTCGTCCCCGTAGAACGAGGCGAACGAGACGGCGTAGAAGTCGCTGAGGTTCGCGACCGCCTCGATCCAGAAGTCGCCTTCCATTCCTTCCATGCTGAGGATCGGCTGGTCGACCCCGGCAGCGCGCAGCTGGCGGACGACCGTCGCCCCACCCGGGGGATAGGACGAGAGGAAGATGCAGTCGGGCTGGGTGCTGAGGCCCTGGAGCCTCGTGACCTGGGACTGGAATGACGGGTCGCCGTTCTTGAACGAGTCCTTGCCGACGATCTCGCCCTTGTAGTAGCGCGGAATGTAGGTCTCGCCGATGGACTTCGAGTAGTCGATCGAGGTGTCGGTCAGGATGTACGCGGTGTCGCAGCCGGGGCTGCTCTCGCCCTCTGTGGCCCACTGGGCGATCGCGCCGCCCTCGGTGGGCGACCCGAACGTCATGCTGTAGTTCGTGGGCGGCAGCTGCAGCCACTTCGGCGAGCTCGCGCAGATCGACATCACGAGCAGGTTCTTCTCCGATGCCGCGAGGGCGGCCGGGCGGCCCTGGTCCGTTTCGCAGGTGATCATCAGCAGGTCGGCGCCCTTGTCGATGACCTTGACCGCGGCGTTCGCGGCCTCGTTCACGTCCGACTTGGTGTCGGCGTAGACGAACTTCACCTCGCGGTCGAGGATCCCGCCTGCGTCGTTGAGCTCCTTCAGCCGGATCTCGGCCGCTGCGAGCGCCGGGGCGTCGAAGGGCACCATCCAGCCGCTCTGGGCCGTCGCGACTCCGATCACGATCGGCTCGTCGGTCGCGGCCGCCTTCTCGTCACCACCACCGGCACTGTCGCTGCCGGAGTTCTCGTCGCTGCCGCACGCGGCGAGCAGAAGAGCAAGCGTGACGATCATCGCCGGTAGAACGAATCGCGCCCGCGCGAGCGCCTGCCGCAGTGAGGTCCAAGGGTGGAGCGATGAATCGCCGGAGACACTGCCGCGTCCGTCTATACGCATATTTCGGGCCCCTCCCGGAGCCGACCGAACCCGCATAGTGAGGATGATGGAAAACGTTTATAACAGCGCCATACATGCAGGTCAATGGAGAAAAACACGCGAACTCGTACGGATTACGCATACAAGGGCAGTCATGGCTACGGCTTCGTGATTTGCGATCTGGGCGATTTCGAGGTCTTAGGCGGGCCGTTCTCGACCGGGTAGCATGGGTGTCATGACCCCACGGAGTACGCGCGGGCGGGCCACGAAGGCGCTGCCGGACAATGGTGATCCGCAGAGCCCTTGGCTGCCCGAAGGCCTCGACGGCGTGGACCTCGCCATCGTCAGGCGACTCCAGGTGAACGGACGCGCGTCGCTCAAGAGCATCGCCGACGAGCTGGGCGTCTCAGAGGGGACGGTGCGCAAGCGCCTCACTCGGATCCTCGACGAGGAGTACATCCGCATCGTCGCGATCCCGAACGCCCTCGCCTCCGCCATGACGGTCACCGCGATGGCGCACATTTCGATCGAGGGGGTCGATCCGGAGCAGGTTGCGGACGAGATCGCCGATTGGCCGGAGGTTCCGTGGGTGGCGGTTGGCGCCGGCCACATCGACCTCGCCGTGGAGATCGTGGCCGGCGGCCGCGAGGGACTGCGGGCGGTGCTCCAGCGCATTCACGCCGTGGAGGGCGTAGCGAACCTTCAGACCTTCGTGTACCTGAAGGTCGTCAAGAAGCTGCCGGCGCTCTGCTGACGCCCGCCAGTCTGTAAGCGGAAAGCCCCGCATTCGCGGGGCTCTCACATGCGCCCAGGGAGACTCG
>JAXDIH010000202.1:0-3726 GCA_034664105.1 Thermoleophilaceae bacterium | reverse complement strand
GGCCGCTGGCCGGGCTGGTCGACGACCTGGCCGAGCTGCTGCGCGCCGCCACCATGCCGCGCCTGCCGCGGGCGGCCCACGGGTCGCTCGGGCGGCGGATGTCGCCGCTCACCGCGAGTCTGCTCGGGGCCCAGATGCGCCGCGCCAGCATCCCGGCCATCGCCCGGGTGGTGCACCGGCTCGGCGTCGACGCGGAGTGGGTGATCTTCGGACACGTGCACCGCTGCGGCCCGCTGCCCGGCGACGACGCGCAGGCCTGGGTCGGGCCGGGCGGCCGGCCGCGCCTGGCCAACACCGGGAGCTGGGTGTACGAGCCGCTGCTGGTGCACCACGCCACGCCACCCCATCCCTACTGGCCGGGCGGAGCGGTCCGGCTCGAGGACGGCGGCGAGCCCCAGCCGATCGGCCTGCTGGACCACCTGGACGCCGCGGCACTGCGTTAGTTCGGTTAACCCCATTGACGGGGGCCGGCAATGTGCCGCAAGGTGTCGAGCGATGAATTTGGCTCCCGTCCTCGGTCTTAGGGAAATCGAAGGCCGTACGACAACACAAGGGGTGTCCCAACGATGACTCGCCGTCTTACCCGCCTCGCAGATATCGCCTACCGGCGCCGCGGCCGCGTCGTACTGGCCTGGATCGTTGCCGCGGTCGTGATCATCGGCGTCGGCTCCTCGCTCGCAGGTGAATACCAGGCTGACTACAACACGCCCGGATCGGAGTCGAAGGCCGCCAGCGATATCACCGAGCGGCGCTTCGCCGGCTATTCCGGGCAGGAGATCTACGTCGTCTGGAAGGACCCCAAGGGCGCTACCAACCCCGCGGCCAGGCGGAAGCTCGACGCGTTCTTCACCCAGGCCGAGAAGGTCGACGACGTCGCCGCGCACACCCCGATCCGGGTCTCAAAGGACGGCACGATCGGCTCGACCACGCTCCCGCTGACCGTCCCCGGCTGGGAGGTCACCAAGGACCAGGGCACGCAGCTGATCGACGCGGCCGAGCAGAACGACGGCGCCGGCCTGCAGATCAAGCTGGGCGGGGACCCGATCTTCGCGGCGCAGTCGCAGTCGAGCCCCGAGGGGCTGGGATTCCTCGGCGCCGCGATCGTGCTGTTGATCGCATTCGGCTCGGTGGTCGCCGCCGGCCTGCCGCTGGCGATCGCGCTGATCGGCCTGGGCATCTCGTCCGGTGGCCTGATCGCCCTGCTCGCCAACGTCGTCGACGTGCCCGACTGGACCACCGCGGTGTCGGGGCTGATCGGGATCGGCGTGGGTATCGACTACGCGCTGCTCGTCCTGACCCGGTTCCGCTCCGCGATGAACCAGGGCAAGGACCGCCACGACGCCGTGGTGGAGTCAGTCACCACCGCCGGGCGCAGCGTGCTGATCGCCGGCGCCACCGTCGTGATCGCCGTGCTCGGGCTGTGCCTGACCGGGCTGCCGTACATGTACGGGGTCGCGATCTCGGCGTCGATCGCCGTCCTGGTCGTCATGCTCGCCGCTGTCACGCTGCTACCGGCGCTGCTCTCCTACCTCGGCCCGCGGGTCGACCGCCTGCGGCTGCCGCTCCTCGGCCGGTCGCTGAAGCCGCAGAAGACCACCGGTGAGTCGCCGGCTGCGCGCTGGAGCCACATCGTCCAGCGCCGTCCGTGGACCTTCGCGATCGCGGCCACCGTGCTGCTGCTGGCGCTGGCGGCGC
Source organism: Thermoleophilaceae bacterium (assembly GCA_034664105.1). Taxonomy (GTDB): domain Bacteria; phylum Actinomycetota; class Thermoleophilia; order Solirubrobacterales; family Thermoleophilaceae; genus JACVRW01. The sequence continues at coordinate 2,031 of JAXDIH010000202.1, read as the reverse complement.
CCGCCCTCGGCATGCGGCTCGGCTTCCCCGACGCCGGCAACGACCCGCCCGACACCATGACCCGCCAGGCCTACGACCTCAACACCGAGGGGTTCGGTCCCGGCTCGAACGGGCCGCTGGTGATCGCCGCCGAGCTGGCCGACCCGGGCGCCAAGGGCAAGATCGACGCCTTCGCGCAGACGCTCCGCAAGGAGAAGGGCATCGCCTTCGTGACGCCGCCGCGGATGAACGGAGCGGGCGACGCGGCGCTGATCACGGTTATCCCGAAGGGCTCTCCGCAGGACAAGGAGACCCAGGACCTCGTCAACCACCTGCGCGACGACGTAGTGCCCGCCGAGCTCGGCTCTTCCGGGATCAACGCCGAGATCGGGGGCGTCACCGCGGCGCTCGAGGACCAGAGCAACTTCATCAAGGGCCGCATGCCGCTGTTCATCGCAGGGGTGGTCGGCCTGTCGTTCCTGCTCCTGCTGGTCGCGTTCCACTCACCGCTGATCTCGCTGAAGGCGGCGGTGATGAACCTGCTGTCGGTCAGCGCCGCCTACGGCGTGATGACGCTGGTGGCCAAGGGAGGGACGGTGGGCCAGCTGGTCGGCATCGACCACGAGGTGCCGGTGGCGCCGTTCATGCCGGTGATGATGTTCGCGATCCTGTTCGGGCTCTCGATGGACTACGAGGTCTTCCTGGTCTCGCGGATCCGGGAGGAGTACCTCAAGGACGGGGACACCCGGCGGGCGGTTGCGGACGGCCTCGCGAAGACCGCACGAGTGATCACGGCGGCCGCGGCGATCATGGTCGTGGTCTTCCTCGCGTTCCTGGCGGCGCCCGACGTCTTCCTCAAGCTGTTCGGGATCGGGCTGGCGTCGGCGATCTTCCTCGACGCCACGATCGTGCGGATGGTGCTGGTGCCCGCCGTGATGCAGCTGCTGGGCGAGCGCAACTGGTGGATCCCGAGCTGGCTGGAGCGCAAGCTGCCGCGCCTGGACGTGGAGCGCGTGGCGGTGGGCACGGCGGACGGACGGTAGGCGGTGGACTTCAGGTACGAGGTACCGGTCCTCGCTTCCGGGTGGTGCAGCTGACGCCACCCGGATCGGCGTGCTCGGTCTCCATCGGCACGGGGATCTCGTCGGCGGAGCCAGGCTCGTACAAGGGTCGGGGCGGAGGGCCAGACAGAGGGCGAGGTCGAATGGAGGGCCGCACCGGCGAGGCGGTCTGCCCAGCGGCTAGCGCACGCGGAAGATCTTGTACATCCCGAGCGCGTTGTGCGCGCCGAAGAAGCACACGAAGGCGTAGCGGCCGCGGCGCGCGAAGCGGATCTCGTCATCGTTGGCGGACCCCGGGCTGATGAGGTTCTGCACCGTGATCGGCGCTCCTGCGACGACCCGCTCGAGCGCCTTCTCGTTCCCAGTGCGCAGGGCGCTCTTGACCCGCTTGGCCTTCGCGCGTTGTCGCAGCGGGAAGGCGAGCGCGAAGTGGTACGCGGCCCCGCGGTTCTCGACGCGGATGACGCCCTGCCGCGGCAGCGTCCCCGGCCCGCGGAACCCGTAGTCCACCATGCGGATCCGGGCGTCGGGTGCGGGCGCCTGTGCGCCGCTGTCTGTTCCGGTCGTCGCGAGCGTCGTAAGCCCGAACGAGCGCCCTGAGGAAGACACGAGGACGTAGGTGACGTTCGGCCTCAGCGTCACCGTGAGGGCGCGGCTCTGCGCCTGGTCTGAAAGCGAGACGCTCGCCTCGAGGAAGACGAGTCCGAGCGCTTCCTCAGACTGCTTCGCGAGGCTCTGGCGCAGCTCGTCGGTCGTCACGCCGGCTCGCAACGTCGCGAGGAAGCCGTCGACGTCGCCCTTCCCGGCGCGCGTGAACGTGAACCGCGTCGGACCGGGAGCGATCGGCCCGCCTGGCGTGGCAGTGATCGCCGACTTGCCCGCGCTGACCGCAACCGTCGGGACGGCGGTCTGGGCGGTGCCGACCGCGGCGAGGACGGCGAACAGCATGACCATTACCCAACCCAGCTTGACGAGGCGCATTTGGGGGATC
>JAXDIH010000195.1:0-2980 GCA_034664105.1 Thermoleophilaceae bacterium | reverse complement strand
GAGATCCCGTTCGCGAAGTCGATGCCCGACTACATCATGCGCTGGGTCGCCTCCCGCTACGGCGACGCCGACCTGCACGAGGAGCTCGGCATCCTGACGCCGGAGATCCGCGCACGGAAGGCGGCGGAGAACGCCGCGATGCGCGGCGACACCGCGGGACCCGCGGAGCCGACGAACGGCGGGAACGGCGGGAACGGGCACGCGAACGGCGGCAACGGCGGCAACGGCGACGCAACACCGAAGCCGGCCACCGCAGCCCTCACCTCCGAGCCGCCGTCGGTCCCGGCGAAGCTGCAGGGCCTGGAGCTCGGGCCCGCCTGCGGGATGTGCGGCGGAATGATGCAGCGGACCGGCTCGTGCTACACGTGCTCGAGCTGCGGCAACAACACCGGCTGCGGTTGAGCCAGCGGCGCCGCTGACCGGCGCCGCTGACCGGATTCGACGAGGGCGGCCCGAGGGCCGCCCTCGGTCGTTCTAGTCCAGCGCCGAGAAGATGAAGCTCAGCACGATCGCGACGGCGACCCACCCCACCGCGGTCTTGCCGGCGCGGATGTCGTCGGCGAGGGCGCGCGCCCGGCCGCGGATCCAGGCGATCACGCCCACGATCAGCGCGAGCAGCCCGCCGAGCGAGAACGTGATCCAGACCACGTCCGCGAAGGTGCTGGTGTCGTCCGGATCGTCGCTGAAGCCCTTCCAGTCGGCGATCGAGCCGATCGCGAGGACGACGAACCCGATCACGGAGATGACCGTCAGCGCCAGCGCGAGCGACCCGAGCGCGGAGCGCCCTGCTGACGGACGACCGGCCCCGGGCGCATCGCCTTCCACTTCTGTGCGGTGTGTGCTCATGCCGCAATTCCACTGCACCGGCCGGACGGCCGCAAGGCCCAACCAACCGGGTGGGAGACCTCAAACAAATTCGTGCGGTTGTGATTTAGAGGGCCAGAGGCGGGCAGCCGTATGGGGTACCCCTCATCCCCCTTTGGAGGTCCCACCATGATCCTGCGCATCGAGCGCTGGGGCACTGAGCTGCCCCCTCCCTCTGACCCCGATCCCGACGGCGCGGCCGCCGTTCAGGAGCTGATGGGCGGTCGCTTCGGCGAGATGTCCACGTTCATGAACTACACGTTCCAGTCGTTCAACTTCAGGAACAAGCAGGGTGCTCGGCCGTTCTACGACCTCGTCGCCAACATCGCGGCAGAGGAGTTCGGACACATCGAGCTCGTCGCGGCCACGATCAACAGCATGCTCACCGGCGCCTCGCCGACGACGAACGGGGACGGTGACATCGAGGGTGCGATGAGCGGGCTGAAGGGCGCGCGCAACGCGCATCACTTCATCGCCGGCGGCCATGCCGCACTTCCCCAGGACTCGAACGGGCGGCCCTGGACCGGCGACAACGTCTTCTCCTCGGGCGACCTGATCGAGGATCTGACCCACAACTTCTTCCTCGAGACGGTGGCGAGGCAGAACAAGCTGCGCGTGTACGAGATGGTGGACCACCCGGCCGCCAAGGCGCTCACGGGCTACCTGCTCGTCCGCGGAGGCGTGCATCAGGTGGCGTACGCGCGTGCGATCGAGAACCTGACCGGCGCCGATCTGTCGAAGATGTTCCCGACGCCCAGGATCGCGACGGAGAAGATCCCCGAGTGCCGGCCGCACATCGAGCGCGGCGACCACAAGCGCCTCTATCGCTTCTCCCCGGACGACTACCGGGAGCTGGCTGCGGTGTTCAACGGGACGCACCCGGAGACGGGTGACGAGCTCGAGGTGGTCGACGGCCCGCCCGAGGGTTCGGCCCCGAACGACCTGCCGCCCCAGCCGAAGGCATTCGTGCCCGACGCCCACCCGGAGCACATCGCCGAGATCGCGCAGAAGCTGCGTACCGCTGCGGGACTCCCCAAGGAGCCGACCGGCGAGATCAACGTGCCGGCGAGCGCGGGCATGGCCAGCGGCGTGGTAGGGAAGGTGAAGAAGGCCGTCACCTAGATCTCAGGGACAGAGCGGCGATGGGGGGATGCTCGGCTGGCCGTGTATCGCGGGAATCACCATCGCCAGCTCGTCCACGAAGCACCAGGACCAGTTCTCGCCGGGCTGAACGGAGCGCATGATCGGGTGGCCCGTGGTCCCCGCGTGCGCTGTGGCGTGCTTACCCGGCGAGGAGTCGCAGCAGCCCACGTGGCCGCACGTGAGGCACATCCGCAGATGACACCACGGAGTGCCTGCGGCAAGGCACTCCTCGCAGCCGTCGACCGAGGCCGGGAGCTCGGTCACCTCGATGCTGTCCAGGTGCGTGCACTCGGTCATATGACTGAGCGAGTCCTACCCGGGGACCTTACGCTCAAGCCATGAGCGACTTCGTCTCACGCGGCTTCATGCGCCGCCGCCAGGTCCCCGAGGAGCTCGCCGAGCGCGTTCCGCCCGGGCAGTACGTGGAGCGCGGCTTCCCCGTTCTGACCGCCGGCCCCACCCCGCGGGTCGACACCGACGCGTGGGGATTTCGGGTCGACGGGATGGTCGGCACCGAACAGGAGTGGACCTGGGGCGAGTTCCACGAGCTGGACTTCGAGGACGTGCCCTGCGACATCCACTGCGTGACCAAGTGGTCCAAGCTCGGCACGAGCTTCCGCGGCGTCTCGGTGGACACGCTGCTCGCGCGCGCCAAGCCGCAGGGCGACTACGCGATGGCGTTCTCCTACGGCGGCTACACGACCAACGTGCCGGTGGCCGACCTGACGGGCGGCAGGGCCTGGGTCGTCACCGAGCACGAGGGCGAGCCGCTGCCGCGGGAACACGGCGGCCCGGCCCGCCTGCTGATTCCCCACCTCTACTTCTGGAAGAGCGCCAAGTGGGTGGCCGGCCTCCGGATCATGGACCACGACGAGCCGGGCTTCTGGGAGCAGAACGGGTACCACACGCGCGGCGATCCGTGGAACGAAGAGCGCTATTGGAACGACTGACGCCGGTCGAGCAGAGGGCGCCC
>JAXDIH010000186.1:0-9636 GCA_034664105.1 Thermoleophilaceae bacterium | reverse complement strand
GCCCTCGATCAGCTCAAGCGCTTCCTCTCCTACCTGCCCGGCAGCGTCTGGGACGCACCGGCGACCGTCGCCGCGACCGATCCCGCCGACCGCCGCGAGCAGGAGCTGCTCTCGATCGTCCCGCGCGGCCCGCGCCAGCCCTACAAGATGCGCCGCATCCTCGAGGCGGTGCTGGACCGCGGCTCCGTGTTCGAGCTGGGCGCCGCCTTCGGCCGCCCGACGATCACCTGCCTGGCTCGCCTCGGAGGCCAGCCGGTCGGCGTGCTGGCCTCGGATCCGGAGCACTACGGCGGCGGCGTGACGGCGGACGCCGCCGAGAAGACCGCGCGCTTCGTCGACCTGTGCGACCAGTTCCGCCTGCCGGTGGCGAACTTCGTCGACGTGCCGGGCTTCGTGATCGGCACCGACGCCGAGCGCGCCGGGACCATCCGGCGCGGCGCCCGCGGCCTCTACTCGATCGTCCAGGCCACCGTGCCGTGGGTGTCGATCCTCGTGCGCAAGGTGTACGGCGTGGCCGGCGCCGGGCACGGCGACGGCTCGCGCCTGAACCTGCGCTACGCGTGGCCCTCCGGAAACTGGGGCTCGCTGCCGATGGCGGGCGGGCTGGAGGCCGCCTACCGCCGCGAGCTCGAGGCGGCTGACGACCCCGAGGCCCTGCGCGCCGAGATCGCCGCGCGGCTCGAGGCGGTGACCTCGCCGTTCCGTACCGCCGAGCGGTTCTCGGTCGAGGAGATCATCGACCCGCGCGACACGCGGCCAATCCTGTGCGACTGGGCCGAGCGCGCGCACGAAATCGTGCGCCACGAACTCGGAGTTGGACCCAAGGCGCGCGGGCTTCGCCCCTGAACCTATGCATTATCGGGGGAGGCCCCCGACGCCTGGAATCATCGGCCAGTGCCACGCCGGCGGGCTCACCGAGGCTGGACCGAAGCCCATGTCCGCCGGGCCTTCTGGCGCGCCGGTTTCGGCGCGACGCCCCGTGAGGCTCGGCACTGGGCGCGCCGTGGCAAGGGCGCCACGATTCGCTGGCTGCTGAACGGCGGTCCCTCCCCCGCCCCGCGCGTGAAGGCGCCGCGCGTGGACGGGCACCGGCTCGATCCGGAGAACGAGTGGGGCCACGACGTCCTCTGGTGGCTCGACCGGATGATCCGCTCCCGGCACCCGCTCCAGGAGAAGCTCACGCTCTTCTGGCACGACCACTTCGCCACCACCGAGCAGGACACGCCGCTGATGCTGGCCCAGAACCGCACGCTGCGCCGCCACGCCCTCGGGCGCTTTCCGGACCTGCTCCAGGCGGTCACGCACGACCCGGCGATGCTGCTCTTCCTCTCGCTCGCCGACTCCGACAAGGAGGCGCCCAACGAGAACTACGCGCGCGAGCTGATGGAGCTGTTCACGCTCGGGCACGGCTACAGCGAGCGCGACATCCGCCAGGCGGCCCGCGCGCTGACCGGCTTCCGCGCCGACTGGCGCGACGACGGCAGCGTCAAGACCTCCTACGACCGCGAGTGGCACGACGCCGGCGCCAAGCGGGTCCTCGGCAAGGTCGGACGCTTCGACTGGAAGGACGTGCTCGAGCTGTGCGTCCACCACCCGTCCCACGCGCCGTTCATGGTCGGGAAGCTCTGGGACTTCTTCGTCGGCTCGCCGCTGCGGGGCTCCACGCGCGCGCACCTGGTGCGCGTCTACCGCGGCTCGGGCCTGCGGGTGCGGCCCGTGGTCGGCGCGATCCTGGCCCACCCGGCGCTCTACCGGAACCTGGACGCGCCCAACATGGTCAAGTCGCCGGTCGTGTACGTGGCGGGTACGCTGCGCAGCGCCGGCCAGGGCATCGAGCGCGACTCCTGGACCTGGCTGCTCCAGGCGATGGGCCAGTACCCGTTCCGGCCGCCCTCGGTGGCCGGGTGGGAATGGGGCACCAGCTGGCTGTCCTCGAACTCCATGCGGGTGCGGTTCGACTTCGCCAACTACATGCTCGACACGGCGCGCGTGGGCGTGAAGGACGGCTCGACCCCACTGTCGCTGTCGCCGCAGCGCGCGGTGACGCGAGCCCGGCGCGCGGTTGGCGACCCGTGGACATCCGCGCGCACGGACCGCGAGCTGATGCGCATCGCCCGCCGCGTGCTGGCCGACGAGGACCGCGACGAGCGCGGCGACATGTGCCAGCGCGTGCTGCGCCACCTGCTGATCTCCGGACCCGACGCCCACGTGCACTGATGAACGCCCACCGCGCCTGCGACGACTTCCACGGCAGCATGCGCCCGCTCACGCGCCGGCAGATGCTGGGTCTCGGCGCGGCCGGCGGGCTGGCGCTCTACACGGCCCAGGCGATGCCGATCCAGCGGGTGCTCGAGGCGGCCGCGGCCGACGCGGCGGCGGCCCCGAACGCGCCCGTGCTGGTGTCGGTGTTCCTGCCCGGCGGCGTGGATCTGCTGGACACGCTGGTGCCGCTGCAGGACTACGGCCGCTACGCCGACCTGCGCCCCAGCCTGAAGGTGCAGGGCGTCCCGCTGGCGGGCACGAGCATCGGCCTGCACCCGTCACTGGCGAACGGCGTGGGCGGCGGCGTGAAGGGCCTGTTCGAGCGCGGCAAGGTCGGCTTCCTCCCCGGCATCGACTACGCGAACCCGGACCTCTCCCACTTCCACTCCCGCCACTTCTGGGAGACCGGTCTGATCACCGACCGCTCGGCGCCCGGCTGGCTGGGGCGCTGGCTCGACGGCGCCGGCAGCCGCGACAACCCGCTGCAGGGCGTCTCGATGGGCTACGGCCTCTCGCCGGTGATGCGCTCGGGCCGCGCCCCGGTCGCGGCCGTGGCCTCGCCCGGCGACGCGGGCTTCTGGATCCGCGGCGTCTGGGGCGACGCCTACGACGAGGCCATGGCGGCCTACGCGCGCCTCGGGAAGGCGGGCGGCGGAGGCGGGCACGCCCTGAGCGCCTCGCGCGAGGCGGCGCGCCTGGCGAAGCTGGTGGCCGACCGGCTCACGCCATACGCGGAGCACGACGACGTCGACCCGCTGGCGTCGAGCATCGCCTACCCGGAGGACAGCGACTTCGGCCAGCGGCTGCGCTACCTGGCGGCGATGATCTCGAAGCCGCTGGGCATCCGCGTGGCGGACGTGGAGGCCGGCGCCGACTTCGACACGCACGACAACCAGGCCGAGCTGACCACCCTGCTCGGCGAGGTGAGCGAGTGCCTCTCGGCCTTCCAGGCCGACCTGGAGGTGCGCGGCATCGCGGACCGGGTGCTGACGTTCGTCTGGTCCGAGTTCGGCCGCCGCCCCGAGGAGAACGACAGCGGCACCGACCACGGCGCGGGCGGCCTGGCCTGGGTGCAGGGCGATCGGGCGCTCCCGGGCGTGCACAGCGACTACCCCGACCTCAACCGCCTGGACCGCGACGACAACCTCCAGGTGACGATCGACTTCCGGCGCGTCTACTCGAGCCTGCTGGAGCAGCACCTGGGCACGGACGCCGGCGCCGTGATCCCTCGCGCCGGCGCCTTCGGCCGCGTCGCGCTGGTGAAGTGAGGGGCCCCGCGCTCGCCATCGCGCTGGCAGCGGTCCTGCTGGCGCCCCAGGTAGTCGGCGCCGCCGGCCATCCCCCGACGGCCGTCGGCGTGGGCGAGCGCGAATGGCGCATCTCGCTCTACCGCGGCAAGGTGCCCACCGGACGGGTGACGTTCAACGTGCGCAACTTCGGCGAGGACGGCCACGACTTGGCCGTGCGCAACGGCGAGGGCCGGGTGCTCGGAGCCATCGGCGAGGTCCGCCCCGGGCGATCCGCGAAGCTGTCGGTGCGGCTGCGCAAGCCCGGGCGCTACCGGGTCTTCTGCTCGCTCGCGGGCCACGAGGCGCTCGGCATGCGCGCGGTGCTGCGCGTGGTCGAGCGCTAGGCGCCGTCCACGCTATAGTTGTGTGTGCAACCACTTCCGAGGCACCGAGGAGAGCTCCGATGCAGCTCGACGGCATCCACCACATCACCGCGATCACCGGGGACGCGCAGGACAACGTCGACTTCTACGTGGGCGTGCTGGGCCTGCGGCTCGTCAAGAAGTCGGTCAACCAGGACGACCCCACCGTCTACCACCTCTTCTACGGCGACGAGCACGCGCACCCCGGCCTCGACCTGACGTTCTTCGAGTACCCCGGCGCCGCGCCCGGCCGCCCGGGCGAGGGCATGATCCACCGGGTGGTGTGGCGCGTCGGCGGTCCCGAGGCGCTCGACTTCTGGGCCGAGCGACTCGCCGGCGCTGGCATCGAGAGCCGGCGCGACGGCGACAGTCTGGTCTTCGCCGATCCCGAGGGGCTCGAGCACGAGCTGCTGGTGGCGGACGTGAGCGACGACCCGCTCGTCGCGGAGCACCCGGAGGTGCCGGCCGAGCACGCACTCCAGGGCTTCCACGGCGTGCGCGCGTACTCGTCGCAGCCCGAGCGCAGCCGCCAACTGCTGGAGACGCTCGGCTTCACGGACGGCGCCGATGCCTGGGAGGCGCGCGGGGAGCACCGCGGCTCGCTCTACCTGTACGACCAGCCGCCGGCCGACCACGGCATCCAGGGGGCCGGCACGGTGCACCACGTCGCCTGGACCTCGGACGACGAGGACCACGAGGCCTGGCGCGAGCGCGTGCAGCAGGGCGGCGGCCGCCCGACACCGGTGATCGACCGCCACTACTTCCGCTCGATCTACTTCCGCGAGCCGAGCGGCGTGCTGTTCGAGATCGCCACCCGCTCGCCCGGGTTCACGGTCGACGAGCCGCTCGAGCACCTCGGCGAGAAGCTGTCGATCCCGCCGTTCCTGGAAAGCCGCCGGCCCGACATCGAGGCGACGGTGCGACCGCTGGAGAACCCGCGGGTCACGGCGCGCAGCTAGATGGCTGCTCCCGCGACCATCTAGACCACCAGGCAGTCCGGCCCGGCGAGCCGGACCTTCAGCCTCGACGCGACCTCGCGCTCCACTTCCTTGCGCCGCTTGGTGATCGAGTAGCGCCCCACGCGCTTAGCCTACGGGCGTGCCCAGCACCTCCCTCGTATTCGAAGGCGGCACGATCCGCACGCTCGACCCGGCGGCACCGGTGGTCGAGCGGCTGGCGGTCACGGACGGCCTGATCGCGGAGACGCCCGCGCCGGACGCCCGCCGCGTGGACCTCCAGGGCGGCTGCGTGCTGCCGGGCTTCAACGACGCTCACGTGCACTTCCCCACCTGGGCGCTGGCCCAGCGGCAGATCCGCCTCGAGGGCGCCGACTCCCTGGCGGAGGCGGCGGGCCGGGTGGTCGACGGGCTGGCGGGCGCGCCGCCCGGCGCCTGGCTGCGAGGCCTTGGCTGGCGCGACGCTCACTGGACCGAGCCGCCCTCCCGCGCCGCGCTCGATGCGATCGCCCCCGACACGCCGGTGATCCTGACCTCGAAGGACTACCACTCGCTGTGGCTCAACTCGGCGGCGCTGGCGCGGGCCGGCGGCGACCTCGACGCGCCTGGCGGCGTGGTCGAGCGCGACGCGAACGGCGAGCCCACCGGCATCCTGCGCGAGAACGCGGCCTGGCGGTTCCGCGACGAGCACGCCACCCCCACGCTGGACGAGATGCTCGACGCCTGCCGCGCCGGCTTGCGCCTGGCCGCGGCTCGCGGGGTGACGGCCGTGCACGACAAGGACGGCTGGATGGGCGCGTTCGAGGTCTTCCAGCGCCTGCGCGAGTCCGGCGAGCTGACGCTGCGGGTGTGGCAGTCGGTTCCCGCCGACCGGCTCCCCCACCTGCGCGAGCTCGGGCTGCGCTCGGGCTTCGGCGACGACCTGCTGCGCCTGGGCTACCTGAAGGTGTTCATGGACGGCACGCTGGGCTCGGCCACGGCCAGGCTGCTCGACGGCTCGGGGGTCGAGCTGACCTCAGGCGAGCGCCTGGCGGAGATCGTGCGCGAGGCCGCGGCGGCCGGCTGGCCGGTCGGCGTGCACGCGATCGGGGACGCCGCCAACCGCGCCGCGCTGGACGCGTTCGAGGCCACCGCCGACCACTGGCGCCCGCTGGGGCTGCGCCAGCGCATCGAGCACGCCCAGCTGCTGGACGCCGCGGAGCTGCCCCGCTTCGCGGCCATCGGGGTGGCGGCGTCCGTCCAGTTCAGCCACGCACCGTCGGACCGCGACCTCGCCGACCGCGTCTGGGAGGGCCACCCGGGCGCCTACGCGTACCGGTCCCTGGAGGACGCCGGGGCGCGCCTGGCCAACGGCTCGGACGCGCCCGTGGAGGACCTCGACCCGCTGGCTGGCATCGCGGCGGCCGTGCTGCGAACCCGCGACGAGCGCCCCGCCTGGCGCCCCGAGCAGGCGCTGACGGTAGAGGCTGCGCTGCGCGCCACCTGCGTCGAGCCCGCCTGGCTGGCTCGCGACGAGCTCCGGCGCGGCACGCTGGCGCCCGGCATGCTGGCGGACCTGGTGGTGCTGGACCGTGATCCTGTGACCATTCCGGTTACACAGCTGCCCCACGTCCGGGTACTGGCAACCCTGGTTGGTGGACGAATTACCCATGTGTTGGTACCGGAGATCCGGGGCATAGACTTAGGATCATGAAGCGGGAATCGTGGCTACCGGCGTCGCCTGAGAGTGCGCCCATCGCTCGCGCAATCGTGCGCGACGCAGCGGCCGAGCATGGTCTCGACGGCGATGCCGCGTGGGACCTCATGCTCGCCACGAGCGAGGCGGTCGCGAATGCCGTGCTGCACGGCTCTGCCTGCGAGGGCGCCCAGAACGGCGTGCTGCTGGTGATCGAGGTCGACGACCACTCGATCTCGATCGAGGTATGCGACTGCGGGAGCTTCGACGCGGAGCTCCGGCCCGCCGGCAAGGACGACATCGGCGGCCGCGGCATCCCGATCATCGCCGCGGTGGCAGATCACTTCGAGCTGCTCCCAGAGCCCTTCCAGACGCGCGTGCGCTTCGGGAAGCGGCTGCCGGTGGCTGCCTAGCCGCCGGTGGCTGCCTAGCCGCCAGTGGCCGCCTAGGCGGCCCGGAGCTCGAACCAGACGCGGGTGCGCTCTTCGCGCTCCACGCCCCAGCTCGCGGCGATCCGCTCCACCAGGACCAGTCCCCAGCCGCCCGGCTCGTCCATCTCGCGCTGGCGCCCGGTGGGCGCGAAGCCGGTGCCGGGGTCGGTCACCTGGGCGCGCAGCCCGCTGTCCGTGGCGCGCAGCTCCACCTCGATCACGTCCTCCTCGCTGGCGTCGCCGTGGAGCACGCTGTTGTTGACAAGCTCGCAGGTGAGCAGCAGCAGGTTGCTCTCCACCTCGTCGGGAAGCCATTCCGTCGTCTCCTGGAGCCAGGTGCGGACCCGCGCGGGGGCGTGCGGGCCGCCGGCCGTCTTGAGCCGGCGCACGCTCCGGCGCTGCCAATCGGCGGGCGGCACGAAACGAACACCTGAGGGGCTATTAGTGGGCATGAGCGGGGCGGTGCTATGCCCGGCATATGGCCGGGGTCCTACAAACCCGGCTCGACCCGCGCGAACGGCCCCGTTAGACACCCCGGGCCGCCTGGACGAATGATCTAGGGCGCGGGGCACGATCTGGGCGCCCGGTTGCAGGATCGGGCCAGGCGGCGCTGAAGCCGTTCCGAACCGATCGTCGGGAACCTGAGCGCGCGGCGCCGCTAGAGCCCCGGCTCGTCCGGCTCGGCCGCGGCGGCGGCGTGCTGGGCCCGGTCCACGGCCTCCACCACGCGGGCCGGGCTGCTCACCCCGGCGAACGTGAAGTCCGAGTCGTCGGTGCCGGCCGTGTCGAAGTCGACCGTGCCGACTCGCAGGACGCGCTCGAGCACGCTCTGGTTGGTGTTCACGTTCTGCACGCGGTCGATGCGCGTCTGCTGCACCTTCTTCGAGAGGATGCCGCGCTTGATGCGCAGGCGCTGGTTGGTGATCGTGTAGACGGTGGCGATCCTGGCGATCAGGCCGCCCACGATCAGCAGGGCGGCGCCGACCACCACGACGGCCGCGACCAGGCCCCACTTCACACCGTTCCCCAGCGCCGTGACCCCGGCCACGATCGCCCCGACCACCAGCACAGCCAGGAGCCCCTGGATGTAGAAGGCCAGCATCGCTCGCCAGGACGGGTGTCCCTCGAAGATGACTTCCTCTTCGGCGTGCAGGTCGATGGCGCGCACGATACCGGCGGCGGCGCCGCGCTCGGATCTGCTGTAGCTTTAGGCCGCCCTAAGTTAGGGCGGCCTAATGAACTTGCAACGGAGGTCCCGTACCCGATGAACCGCTCCGCCCTCGCCCGGCGCGCCGCCCTCGCGGCAGCCGCCTGCGCGCTCGCCCTGGGGGTCGCCGCGTGCGGCGACGACGACTCGTCGAGCGACGGCTCGAACGCCACCGCCACGGCCGAGGGTGCCGACCTCGCGGCGATCAAGGACTACCTGCTGAGCCACACCGAGCGGCTCGGGAGCGACAGCGGCGCCGTCCGCCAGAACGCCGAGGCCTACTACCGCCTGGCGCGCTCCACGGACTTCGACTACAGCCGCCTGCTCGATCAGCACCGCGGCGAGGTGCGGCGTCTCGTGCGCCAGGGGCAGCGGGCCTTCGCGAAGGCCAACCCCGCCTACGAGGAGATGGAAGGCGTCGTGGCCGGCGTGCCCAGCCTGGCGGAGTACGACGTGATCATCGACGCCGGCGGCGACGCCTCCGACCCCGAGAACGCGGTCCCCTTCGACGTCGAGACGCCCGCCGGGCGCACCTTCAAGCAGCCCGGCAACTTCAACTTCCTGATCGAGACCGCGGTCTTCGGCACCGAGCCGCGGTTCCAGGCCAAGGGCGCCGAGGCCGACCTCGACGGCGACGGCAAGGTCGAGTTCGGCGAGTCCCTGCCCGACGCCGACTTCTACGTGGCCGCCGCCCGCGGCTTCGAGAAGTACTCGAAGGAGCTCGACGCCTCCGCGCGCGAGTGGGAGCCCACCCCCAACGACGCGCTCACCGCGCTCGTGGTGATGACGCCCACGATGTCCGAGTACTTCGAGGCGTGGAAGAACTCGCGCTTCATCGCCGGCAGCAAGGCCACGGAGAAGGCGTTCGTCGCCGCGTCGCGCCTGCAGGACATCGCGGACATCCTCGGCGGCCTGGTGCTCGTCTACGAGAACGTCGAGCCGCTCGTGGCCAAGGCCGACGCCCAGCAGGCCAGGCAGACCGAGGAGAGCCTCACCAACCTGCACGCGTTCGCCGCGCAGCTGCGTGAGAAGGAGGCGGCCGGGCGCAAGTACACGGCCGAGGAGGCCGACACGCTCGGCTCCCAGGCCCAGGAGCGCGCCGAGGCGATCGCCGGCCAGATCACCCAGGCGGCGGCCAAGCTGAACATCGAGATCGAGGAGGGCTGAGCGCGGGTGCGGGCACTAGCCGCGACCCTGCTGGCCTTCGCCGTACTCGCCGCGACCGCCGCGGCGGCGCCGGCCTCCCCGCCCTGGCAGTCCGCGCAGCGCGTGCAGGACTTGGTCTTCGACGCGCAGTCGGCCCTGCTGCTCGACGAGCCGCACTCCGCGCTGCGACTGGTGGAACGGGCCCGGGGCCAGCTGCGCGGCCCGCTCGCCCGCGGCCTGCGCCGCGACGCTCCCGCGGCCGACCGGGCCACCCGTGCCGCTCTGGCGGACGCCGCGCGTGCCGCCCG
>JAXDIH010000114.1:0-8062 GCA_034664105.1 Thermoleophilaceae bacterium | reverse complement strand
CCGCGCCGGCGTGCAGCGCCGCCAGAGTGGTCCCGTCACCTCCGAGGGCGACGAGCAGGTCGCAGTCGGCGGGGTCGACCGGGTCCGCCACGTGGCGCGTCTGCCCGGCGACCTGCACCTGGCCCACCTCGACATCGTGGGCGGCGGCCCACGCGGTCACGTCCGCGAGCACCTGCCCGAGGTCCCGGGTCGGATGCACGACGAGTCCCAGCCGGCGCAGCGGAGACGCTTCCATTCGCGCTAGCGCTCGAGCGCGTACGCGCCCGGCTCGATGCGCTCGGTCTTACGGCGGTAGGTGGTCCACAGCCACGGCCACTGGTTCGGGTCATGACCGTTCTCGTCGACGTACCAGTTGGTGCAGCCCGAGTGCCAGACCGTTCCGGCCAGCGCCGCCCGCAGCTCGCGGTCGAATGCCTCGGCGGCCGGGCGATTCACCTCGATGCGGCGCGCCTCCGCGCGGTCGAGCTCCTCGAGCGCCGCGATGACGTGGTTCATACCCGCCTCGATCGTGTTGACCACCGATCCGCTGCCGCCGTTGGTGTTGGGCCCGTAGAGCAGGAACATGTTGGGGAAGCCGGGGACGCTCAGGCCGAGGTATGCGCGCGGCACCTCGGCCCACTCCGCGGACAGGCGGCGGCCGTCGACGCCGGCGATGTCCATGGGCGCGACAAAGCCGTGGGTGGCGAAGCCCGTGGCGAGCACCAGCACGTCGGCGGGGCGCTCCGTGCCGTCCTGGGTGCGGATCCCCCCGGGCGTGACCTCGGCGATCCGATCCGCCACCAGCTCCACATTCGGCTTGGTGAGCGTGGGGTACCACTCGTCGGTGAGCATGACCCGCTTGCAGCCGAACTCGTCGGTCGGCGTGACCCTGCGGCGCAGCCCCGGGTCCTCGATCGCCTTGTTGATCCCGCGGCGCGAGACGGAGCGAAAGGCGGGCAGCAGCCAGCGGTACCTGGTCATGCCGGCGGCGGCGAGCTCCTGGAAGGCGAAGACCGACGCGCGGTCGAGCCGCTGCAGGACCGGGAAGCGCTCGAACAGGCGCTTCGCGCGCTCGCTGTAGGGAAAGTCCATCTTCGGCAGCGTCCAGCCCGGCGAGCGCTGGTACACGTCCACCTGCGCCACCTCGGGCTGGATCGCCGGGACCACCTGGATCGCGCTGCAACCGGTGCCGACCACGGCCACGCGCTTGCCGGCGAGATCCACGTCGTGCCGCCAGCGAGCCGTGTGGAACGCCGGCCCCGCGAAGCTGTCCAGGCCGGGGAGCGGCGGCACGGTCGGCACGGACAGCTGGCCGCAGGCGGTGACGAGCACGTCGGCCTCGTGGGTGCCGGCGCTCGTCTCGAGCACCCAGCGGTCGCGGTGCTCGTCCCAGCGAGCGTCGCGCACCTCGGTGCCCGTGTGGATCCGGTCCGTCACCCCGTACGCGCGCAGGAGATCCTCCAGGTAGGCCTGGATCTCGGGCTGCGGGGCGTAGCGACGCGACCAGCGCGGGTTCGGTGCGAACGAGAACTCGTAGAGGTGCGACGGGATGTCGCAGGCGGCGCCGGGGTAGGTGTTGTGGTGCCACACCCCGCCGACGCGCTCGGCGCGCTCGAAGACGGCAACGTCCTCGTACCCGGCGCGCTTGAGCATGACGGCGGCTCCAACACCTCCGAAGCCGCCGCCAACGACGGCCACCGATCGCGAGTGCCCGCTCACGCCGCAGACACTAACGCCCCCTACTTCTTCTTCTTCGCGGCCTGACGCTTCGCCTTGCGGTCGTCGGTCTTGCCCTGGGTGCTCGGCGGCTCGAACAGCATCATCGCCAGCACCGCGGCCTCCGAGTCCCGCGCGCCGTCGGCCTGCAGCCGGGCGGCGCTCTGGGTCTGGATGTCGAGCGCCTGCTCGTAGACCTCCTGCAGCCGCTCGTTGAGCTCCTGCCACCCCTGCTGGTCCAGCGTCAGCGTCGTACGGTTGAGGTGCACGTCGTCGCGATCGAAGCCGCCCTCCTTGGCCGCTGCGCTCACGTCGTCGGCGATTTCCGTAAGCACCGCGCCCGCCAGCGACTTGCGTATGGACTGCGGCAGCTCCGCCCAGTCGTCGTCGCTGAACACCGGTCGTACGACCGCCCGGTAGTAGTGCTCCACGGCGCCCCGGACCTGCTTGGTCTTGACCAGCTCGACGCAGCCCAGGCGCGCCAGGATCCTTGTGTGGTAGCTGACGTTGCCGATCGGCTCCCCGAGCTCCGCCGCCAGGTCGCTCGGACTCGCCACGCGCTCGTTGAAGATCGTCAGCAGCCGCAGTCTCAGCGGGTGTCCGATCGCGCGGACAAGTCGCTGGTCGACACCAGTTTTCGTATCAGTCATGCTCTCCCGTCAGCCTTTCACGTAAGCGGCCACGTATCCGATGGAGCCGAATCTTCACAGTTCCCTCGGGCATCCCAACCAGGCGAGCCAAACGTGGCTGCGTGAGGTCCCTCTCATACCGTAACCGGAGCAGTAGCGCATCTCCAGGCGCCAGCTCCGCTATCGCCTCCCGAAGGTCGATGATTTCCGCAAGCTGCGAGACATCCTGGCCGGCCGCAAGGTCGCCAAGGAGCTCTCCAGGGGCGTGTGTATACAGGTCTTTGGCGCGCACTTGCCTTGCGGCCTCACGCAGCGCCTCGCGGCGGGCGATCTGCCTGACCCACCAAGCCTCAGATCCGCGCTGCTTCTGGGTTGCGCGTCCGCGCCAGGCACGCAGCAGCGCGTCCTGCGCCGCCTCCTCGGCGTCGTGCTCTGAGCGGAGCACGCGCCGGGCCTCCAGCACGCAGCTTCTCCTGAGGGCACTCCAATCCCACTCGTCCCATCCATGGCCCTCGTCAACTGTAGAAGAGTTCTGCATTTGGTCCTCTCTTGATCGATGAAACGGAGTTCATCGCGCGAGGGTCTTACGGGTTGATGGGTCCTTCAGTGGCACCGGACACACGAGCCGCCTATGAGGCGCTGGCGCCGGTCTACGACGGCCTCACGGCGCATCACGATCACGACCGCTGGCTCGGGCTTTTGCTGGACCTGGCGCGCGCCCACGGACTCGCGGGCAGGCGTGCCCTGGACGTGGCGTGCGGCACGGGAAAGAGCTTCATGCCGCTGGTCCGGCGCGGGTTCGACGTGACCGCGTGCGACCTCTCCCCTGCCATGGCACAGCGCGCCCGCCGCCGGTCTCGCGGCCATGGCGTGCGGGTGCGGGTGGCCGACATGCGGCGCCTGCCGGTGCTCTGCGAGGGAGCCGATCTCGTCACCTGCCTGGACGACGCCGTGAACTACCTGCTCGACGCGGACGAGCTGCGCGCGGCGCTCACCGGCATGCGCACCAACCTGCGAGCGGGCGGCCTGCTCGTGTTCGACGTGAACACGCTCTCCACCTACCGAACCGTGTTCTGCGACGGCCTGACCTGGACCGGCGGCACCGACACCTACGTGTCCGTCGGCGAGACGCACGCGGTCGAGGCCGGTGGCCTGTTCGCGACCACGCTCCAGGCGTGGCGAACCGGCACGCTGCTTTCGGAGAGCCGCCACGTCCAGCGCCACCACGGAGTGCGCCAGCTCCGGGAGGCGCTTCGCGACGCGGGCCTGGAGGCGCTGGCCGTCTACGGCAGCGCGGCGGACGGGTCCCCGCGGCGCCCGCCGGACGAGGAGCTGCACACCAAGACCCTGGTGGTCGCGCGGCGGCCACCGGTCGGAGCTGCGACATGAGAGAGGAGGTGAGTGCCAGTGCTGAAGATCGTGAAGGTCAAGCGTCCCGTGACGGCGGCGGTCGATTTCGTGAAGGGCTCCTAGCCCGTCCTCGAGTCAGGCGGTCGATCGAGACCTTTCCCGCCTCCGACGGAACCCTCTACCTGCTGCGGGCCGGGCACGGCGACGACCTCGCCCTGCCCGGTCTGCCGCCGCGGCATCGCGCGCTGCTCGCCGGGCTTGACGGAACTCGCGCCGTGCACGAGCTGGCCGACCTGCACCCGGAGCTGACCGCCGAGGAGGTGACCGGCACGCTCGACCAGCTCGACGAGCTGGGGCTGATCGAGGACGCCGGCGCCGACGACGAATGGCTCAGCCCCACCGAGCAGGAGCGCTACGACCGCCAGCTGGAGTACTTCGGCGAGCTGGTCCAGGCCGGCGACTCCAGAGCGGCCTGCCAGGCGCGACTGCGCGAGGCGCGCGTGGTCGTGATCGGGCTCGGCGGCCTCGGCGCCTGGGTCCTCTGGGCCCTGGCCGCGGCGGGCGTGGGCGACCTCGTGGGTGTCGACGGCGACGTGGTCGAGCGCAGCAACCTGAACCGCCAGACGCTCTACCGCGAGGAGGACGTTGGGCGACCCAAGGCGCACGCCGCCGCCCGGACGATCGCGGCCTTCAACTCAACGATCTCCTTCGAGGCGATCGACAAGCGGCTCGAGGGACCAGACGAAGTGGCGGCGGTCGTGGATGGAGCGGACTTCGTGGTCGAGGCGGCTGACTGGCCTCCCTACCGGCTCAGTCGTTGGATCAACTCGTGCTGCGTCGAGGCCCGCGTGGCCCACATCGGCGCCAGCCAGTTCCCGCCACTCGTGCGGGTCGGGCCGACGTTCACGCCCGGGGGTCGCGGCTGCCTGGAGTGCCTGGAGCGGTCCGCGCGCAGTCAGGACCCCCTGTTCGACGAGCTCTCGCAATGGCGCCAGCAGGCCGACACGCTCGCGGCGACGTTCGCCCCCGCGTGCTCTCTGATCGGCGGGATCCTGAGCAGCGACGTGATCCACCACCTCACCGGGCTGGCCGAGCCGGCCACGCTGCACGCCTCGGTGCTGATCGACATCAGGACACTCGAACTGCGCCGGCTGCCCGTCGAGCCGGTTCCGAGCTGCCCGGTGTGCTGTCGCGAGCCGGCGCGCGTGCCCTAACGGCGCGACTCCTCGCGCACGCGGCTCACCACGAAGATCGTGTAGGTCGACGGGGGCACCTGTCCACGTTGATCGGAGAGCCACCCGACCTATCCCAACCCTCATGAGATTCGGCATCGTCGGGTTGGGTCGCATGGGCGCCAACCTCGCACGCTCGGCCATCGAGCACGGTCACGAGATCGTCGGCTACGACCGCGACCAGCAGGTCACCAGCGGGCTGGCGCACGAGGGGATCGAGCCCGCGGCCTCGCTGCGCGACCTCGCCGGCAGGCTGCCGGCCCCGCGCGTCGTGCTCCTCTACCTGCCCCACGGCTCGCCGACCGAGCAGGCCTGCGACGCGCTGCGCCAGCTGCTCGACTCGGGCGACGTCGTCGTGGACGGTGGCAACTCGCACTGGGAGGACTCCCGGCGCCGTCACGCCATCCTCGCGCGCGCGGGCATCCGCTTTCTCGACGTCGGCACCAGCGGCGGGCTCCGGGGGGCGCGTCACGGAGCCTGCTTCATGGCAGGCGGCGATCGCGACGCCTACGCGCTCGTCGAGCCCGTGCTCCGGGACCTCGCCGTCGACGAGCGCGCCACGCTGTTCGTCGGTGAGCCTGGCTCGGGGCACTTCGCGAAGCTGATCCACAACGCGATCGAGTTCGGGATGGTCCAGGCGATCGCCGAGGGCGTCGAGCTGCTCGGCCGCTCGGAGTTCACGCTCGACCTGCCAGCGCTGTTCGACAACTGGAGTCACGGATCGGTGATCCGGTCCTGGCTGATCGAGCTGATGCGAGACGCGCTGGAGGAGCACCCGGACCTGGGGCACCTGTCGACGTACGTCGAGGACACGGGCGAGGTCAAGTGGGTGCTCGAGTGGGCGCTGGACCGCGACATCCCCTCGCCGGTGATCTCGGACAGCCAGCAGGCCCTGATGGGCTATCGCGATCTGGACTCGCCCACTGCCAAGGCGGTCGCCCTACTCAGACACGGCTTTGGTGGCCACCCCCTGCACCGGACCGCCGAGCCGCTCGCGCGGTCGTAGCCGTGGCCACCGCGGATCGATCGATGACCTTTCGCGACCGGGCCGAAGCCGGTCGGCTGCTCGCCGAGCGGCTGCGCGGGTACGCCGGCCGCGACGACGTTGTCGTGCTCGGCCTGCCGCGCGGCGGTGTGCCGGTGGCCTTCGAGATCGCCCAGGCGCTGGGCGCGCCGTTGGACGTGTTCACGGTGCGCAAGCTCGGGGTGCCGGGGCACGAGGAGCTGGCCCTTGGCGCGATCGCCACCGGCGGCACGCGCGTGCTGAACGGGGAGTTGATCGAGTCGCTCGGTATTCCGCGGGAGTGGGTGGAGGCCATCGACGCCAAGGAGATGCGCGAGCTCGAGCGGCGTGAGCGCGCGTACCGCGGCGACCGCCCGCCGCCCGACTTCACCGGCCGCGTCGTGATCCTGGTGGACGACGGCCTCGCCACCGGGTCGACGATGATGGCCGCCATCGATGCGGTGCGGCGGGACGGTCCCGAGGCTGTGGTTGTAGCCGTGCCGGTGGCTCCGCCGGAGGTGTGCGAGGCGCTGAGGCGGGAGGCGGATGAGGTCGTGTGCCTCCAAGCGCCGGCGGACTTCGGCTCCGTCGGGGCCTGGTACGCCGACTTCTCGCAGACGACCGACGCGGACGTGACCGAGCTGCTCGAACGGGCGCGCCGGCCACCGACCCCCGGGGTCCCGCGCGCGCTGCGCCGCCTGACCGGCGCCGCCGAGGACTACGACGAGTTGATCGAACGCGCCACCGGAGCGCGCTTCGTGCTGCTTGGCGAGGCGTCGCATGGCACGCACGAGTTCTACGCCGCGCGAGCGGAGCTGACCAGGCGCCTGATCGCGGAAGCGGGGTTCGGCGCGGTGGCCGTCGAGGCCGACTGGCCGGATGCCTACCGGGTCAACCGCTTCGTCCGCGGAGCCGGCAGCGACACGACCGCCGATGAGGCGCTCTCCGAGTTCCGGCGCTTTCCCACCTGGATGTGGCGCAACACGGAGGTGGCCGAGTTCGTCGCCTGGCTGAGCGACCACAACGACGCGCTTGCGCCGGAGGCGTCCCGGGTCGGCTTCTACGGCCTCGACCTGTACAGCCTCCACACGTCGATGGAGGCGGTGGTGGCCTACCTCGACGAGGTCGACCCCGCGGCGGCGGCCCGCGCCCGCGACCGCTACGCCTGCTTCGACCAGTTCGGCCGGGACCCCCAGGTGTACGCCTACGAAACCGGCATCGCCGGCGCCGAGTGGTGCGAGCAGCAGGCCGTCGAGCAGCTGATCGAGTTGCGCGACATGGCGGCCGAAGCCGCGGCGGGAGAGCGCGAGATCGACGCCGATCGGCACTTCTACGCCGAGCAGAACGCGCGGCTGGTGGTCAACGCCGAGGAGTACTACCGCGCCATGTTCCGGGGCGGGATCGAGAGCTGGAACCTGCGCGACAGCCACATGGCGGAGACGCTCGACGCCCTGGTGGGCCACCTGGAGCGCACGCAGGGCGACACCAAGGTGGTGGTGTGGGCCCACAACTCGCACCTCGGCGACGCGCGGGCGACCGAGCTGGGCCAGGCCGGCGAGCTCAACCTCGGGCAGCTCGTGCGCGAGCGCCATGGCGACCGCGCCCTGCTGGTCGGCTTCAGCACCTACACCGGTACGGTCACGGCCGCCTCCGACTGGGGCGGGCCGGCCGAGCGCAAGCGTGTGCGCCGCGCGCTGGGCGGAAGCTGGGAGGAGCTGTTCCACGAGCTGGACGCGGGCGCCATGCTGCTGGGCACGGGCGACCTGGACGGGCGCCGGCTGCAGCGCGCGATCGGCGTCGTGTACCGGCCCGAGACCGAGCGGATCTCGCACTACTTCCACGCGCGCGTGGCGGAGCAGTTCGACGCGATCATCCACATCGACGAGACCACCGCGCTGGAGCCGCTCGAGATCACGAGCGAATGGGAGGGCGGCGAGCTGCCCGAGACCTACCCTTGGGGCGTCTAGCCCTTGGGGCGTCTAGCCCTTGGGGCGTCTAGCGGCCGGCCTATCCCCAGGGGCATGGCTACCTCCTACGAGCTGATACTCGACAGGGACTACGTAGGGATCGAGCAGCGGATCGCACGACCGCGGCCCGCGGCACGGGTGATCGTGCCCGTGGAGGCGGTCTCTCTCCGCGTCAACCCGATCGCC
>JAXDIH010000102.1:0-20202 GCA_034664105.1 Thermoleophilaceae bacterium | reverse complement strand
CAAGCCCGACGAGAGCCTGCGCTTCTTCGAGCAGGTGCTCGGGATGCAGGTTGAGGCGCGCGAGGGGCAGTCGGTGTTCCTGCGCGGCTGGGGCGACTACCAGCGCTACAGCCTCAAGCTCACCGAGTCCGCGCGGTCGGGGCTCGGGCACATGGCGCTGCGGGCCTGGAGCCCGGAGGCGGTCGAGCGCCGCGTCGCCGCGATCGAGGCGACCGGCCTCGGCCAGGGCTGGATCGACGGCGACCTCGGCCACGGGCCGGCCTACCGCTTCACCGACCCCGACGGGCACGCGTTCGAGCTCTACTTCGAGACCGAGAAGTACAGCCCGCCGGAGCAGCTGCGGCCCGCGCTGAAGAACCAGCCGCAGCGGTACGTGGGGCGAGGAGCCGCGGTCAAGCGGCTCGACCATGTGAACGTGCTGGCGGCCGACGTGGCTGCGAACCGCGTCTTCGCGGAGGACCTGCTCGGCTTCCGGCTGTACGAGCGGATCGAGCTGGACGACGGCACCGAGGCGGGCGCGTGGATGAGCCTCAGCATCGCGGCGCACGAGCTGATCTACGTGGCCGACGCGCGGGGCCTCCAGGGACGGCTGCACCACCTGGCGTTCTGGGTGGACACGCGCGAGGAGGTGCTGCGCGCCGCCGACCTGTTCCTGGACAACGACGTGCCGATCGAGGCGGCGCCCTCCAAGCACGCGATCGCGCAGGGATTCTTCCTCTACGGCTTCGAGCCGGGCGGCAACCGCATCGAGGTGACCCACGGCGGCTACCTCGTGTACGACCCCGACCCCGAGCCGACCGTCTGGAGCGAGGCCGAGCGGGCGAAGGGCCAGGCGTGGGGCGTGAAGACCGTGGAGAGCTTCCACACGTACGGGACGTAGGGCTCGCCGAGCCTAGGGCTCGCGCCGAGCCCTAGGCCCTCGCGCCGGCCGCCGGCCGCCGGCCGCCGGCCGCCGGGGCGCCGGGCCGCCGGGGCGCCCGGGCGCCCGGGCGCCCGGGCGGCCGGGCGGCCGCGACAAAGGGTCGGCTCCGGCCGCCGCTGGGGGTCCCGGAAGAAAGTCCACGCATAGTGAACTAACTTCCGGGACCCCCTCCGCGAGCGGTCCGGGGGCCCGGAAGATGCGTCGATATAGCCGACGTTTCGTGCGGAACCCCCGGCCTAGGCCTCGAAGGTCTGCTCCGGCGCCACCACGACCTCCAGCAGCAGCGGCTGCCGGCGCTCGTCGATCCCGTCCAGCGCCTCGTCTAGCGCCGCTTCCAGCTCGTCGTGGGTCTCGATGCGGCGGGCGTCGCAGCCCTGGGCTCGCGCCATCGCCGCGATGTCGATCCCGCCGAAGCCCGGCCACGGGGCTGCCTGGTTCTGCGCCTCCGCCAGCCGGTCCATCACGGCGTAGCCGCCGTTGGCCAGGACCACGAAGATCACTCCGGCCTCGTAGCGGGCCGCGCTCCAGAGCGCCTGGATCGTGTACAGCGAGGCGCCGTCCCCCACCACCGCCACCACCGGGCGTTCGGGCAGCGCCATGCGCACCCCGACCGGGGCGGACAGGCCGAAGCCCAGGCCGCCCATGGCGGCGCTCAGGAAGCCCAGCGGCTGCCGCGCGGGCAGGCGGGCGTGCAGCTCCGGCCGCGCCGAGGGCGCCTCCTCCACCAGGACGGTCTCGGGCGGGAGTCGCTCCGCCAGCGCCGCCAGCACGTGGCCGGCGCGCAGCGACTCGCCGGGGCCGGGCGGTGCCGGCGCCGCCGGGCGCGCCATCGGGGTCGGGACCGGCCCCGACCGCTCGGGAACCAGCCGCGCCAGCTCGGCGCAGACCGCCGCGGGCGCGGCAAGCAGCGCCAGCTCCACGGGGCTGCGGTGCGCCTCGGCCGGGTCGTCGGTGACCACCGCCACGCGCGTGCCCTCCTCCACCAGCGGGCCCTCCTCGTAGGGGTACTGCCTGAACACGGGCGCGCCCACGGCCAGCACGAAGTCGTGGCCGGCCAGCGTCTCGCGCAGGCGCCGGCGACCGGCCGGGAGGTAGCCGGCGAACTGCGGGTGGTCCTGCGGGAAGCCCGCCCGCGCGCCGAAGCTCTCCTGCCAGACCGGGCTCCTCAAGCGCTCGGCGAGCGCCACGAGCGCGGCCCACGTATCGGGGTCGTCGGCACCCGCCCCCACCACCAGCGCCGGCGAGTCGGCCTGCTCGACCAGGTCGGCCAGCTCGGCGACCGCGGCCGGGTCGGCGGCGCGCGCGTCGAGCAGCCGCCGCGGCGCGGGGATCTCGTGCCGCTCGCCCGCCGGCGCCAGCCAGTCGTCCATCGGCACGATCACGATCGCCGGGCCGCGGGCGGTGCGCGCCTCGTGCCACGCGCGCGCGAGCGCGCCCGGGACATCCTGTGCGCGCGCCGGCTGCTCCACCCACACCGGGTACTCGCCCGCCAGCCCGTGCAGCCGCCCGGCGAGGAACGGCTCCTGCGCGAGGTGGCGGCGGTCCTGCTGGCCCACCAGCACCACCAGCGGCGCCCGGTTGACGCGCGCCGTCGCGAGCGCCGACACCGCGTTGCCCAGCCCGGCAGTGGTGTGCAGGAGCACGAACGCGGGCTCGCCCCGACCGATCGCAAACCCGCTCGCCATGCCGACCAGCGCCCCCTCGTGAAGACCCAGCACGAACTGGAAGTCGTCGGGCAGACCACCCAGCAGGGCGATCTCCGTGGAGCCCGGATTGGCGAAGACCGCCGTCAACCCGCGCTCGCGCAGGACGTCGAACGCTGCGTCGCGGACGGTCCTGGCTGCCGGCTCCGGACTAGTCATATGATTTGGACTTATATACGGCCCACTCGCACAAGGAGCGCTTCCATGAGCACCGAGGTCACCGACCAGGCCGCCGGCGAGGTCCTGCTGGACGAGGCGAAGTGGAGCGGCCGCATCTTCAGCGACGGGTGGGTCGACGCACCGGAGACGATCGAATCCACCGAGCCGGCGACCGGTGACGTGCTCGGCACGGCTGGCGCCGGCAACGCCGAGGCGGTGGCCAGAGCGGCGGAGTCGGCCGCACGCGCGCAGCGCGACTGGGCCGCCACGCCGATCAGCGAGCGGGTGGCCGTCGTGCGACGAGCCGCCGAGCTGCTCGAGCGCCACCGCCCCGAGCTGATCCGCTGGCTCGTGCGCGAGGGCGGTGCGATCCCGCCCAAGGCCGACAACGAGATCAGCGCCTCGATCGGCCAGTTCGACATGGCCGCGTCGCTGATCTCCCACCCGCTCGGGCAGGTGCTGCCGTCGCTCACGCCCGGGCGCACCAGCATGGCCCGCCGGGTGCCGGTCGGCGTGGTCGGCGTGATCTGTCCGTGGAACTTCCCGGTGGTGCTGCCCGCGCGCTCGGTGGGCCCCGCGCTGGCGCTCGGCAACGCCGTGATCCTCAAGTCGGATCCCAACACGCCGATCAGCGGCGGCGTCCTGATGGCCCGCATCTTCGAGGAGGCCGGCCTGCCGGAGGGCGTGCTGCACGTGATGGGCGGCGGCGCCGAGGTCGGGCAGGCCCTGATCGAGGACCCGCACGTGCGGATGATCTCGTTCACCGGCTCGACCGCGACCGGCCGCAAGGTCGGCGAGGCGGCGGGCCGCAACCTCAAGCGAGTCGTACTCGAGCTGGGCGGCAACAGCCCGCTGGTGGTGCTCGAGGACGCCGACATCGAGGCGGCCTCCTCGGCGGGGGCCTGGGGCTCGTTCCTGCACCAGGGGCAGATCTGCCTCGCGGTCAGCCGCCATCTCGTCCACGAGAGCATCGCCGACGACTACGTCAAGGCGCTGGCCGAGCGGGCCTCCCACCTGCCGGTCGGCAACCCGGACACCGAGCAGGTCGCGCTCGGGCCGATCATCAACCAGAAGCAGATCGAGCGCGTGGCCGGCATCGTGGACGGCAGCGTGGCGCAGGGGGCCAGCCTCGTCACAGGCGGCAAGCACGAGAACCTGTTCTTCGAGCCGACCGTGCTCTCCGACGTGACGAGGTCGATGCCGGCCTTCACCGACGAGATCTTCGGCCCGGTGGCGCCGGTCATCCGCTTCAGCGACGACGCCGAGGCCGTCGAGCTGGCCAACGCGACCGACTACGGGCTGGTGGCCGCGGTCCAGTCGGGGTCCCAGGCGCGAGCGGCCGCTGTCGCCGAGCAGCTGCACGCCGGGATGGTCCACGTGAACGGCACCACGATCAACGAGGAGCCACCCGCTCCATTTGGCGGCTTCGGCCAGTCGAGCAACGGCGGGCACTTCGGCGGAGTGGCGAACCTCGAGCTGTGGACCGAGTGGCAGTGGGTCACGTCGCAGGACAAAGCCATACCGTTCCCGTTCTGAGCCGGCGCCGCACCCGATGATCGACCTCGACCGCGTACAAGCAATCGATGTGCACACCCACGTCGAGGTGGCGCTCGACGGTCAC
Source organism: Thermoleophilaceae bacterium (assembly GCA_034664105.1). Taxonomy (GTDB): domain Bacteria; phylum Actinomycetota; class Thermoleophilia; order Solirubrobacterales; family Thermoleophilaceae; genus JACVRW01. The sequence continues at coordinate 15,797 of JAXDIH010000102.1, read as the reverse complement.
GACCCGATGCCGCCCGAGCTGCGTTCGGCGGCCGAGCGCTACTTCCGCGGGAACGTCGACCGGCCGAACGCCGAGGACCTGGCGGCCTACTACCGCGAGCGTGAGATGGTGTGCGTCGCGTTCACGGTGGACTACGAGACGCAGAGCGGACGGCCGCCCGTTGCCAACGAGGAGATCGCCGCGGTGGCGGCCGCCAACCCCGACGTGATGATCCCGTTCGCGAGCGTCGACCCCGGCCGCCCCGACGCCGCCGAGCGCGCGCAGCGGCTGATCGACGACCACGGCGTGCGCGGCTTCAAGTTCCACCCCAACATCCAGGCGTTCTTCCCGAACGACCGCCAGGCCTACCCGATCTACGAGGTGATCGCCGCGGCGGGGCTGCCCGCCCTGTTCCACACCGGCCACAGCGGGATCGGGTCGGGCGTGCCGGGCGGCGGCGGCCTGCGGCTGAAGTACTCCAACCCGATCTACGTCGACGACGTGGCGGCCGACTTCCCGCACATGCCGATCGTGCTCGCCCACCCCTCCTTCCCCTGGCAGGACGAGGCGCTCTCGATCGCGATGCACAAGCCGGAGGTCTACATCGACCTGTCGGGCTGGTCGCCGAAGTACTTCCCGCCTCAGCTGATCCAGTACACGAACACCATGCTGAGGCACCAGATGCTGTTCGGCTCCGACTATCCGATGATCACGCCCGACCGCTGGCTGAAGGACTTCGAGCAGCTCGACATCGTTGACGAGGTCAGGCCGCTGGTGCTCAAGGAGAACGCCGCCCGCCTGCTAGATCTAGGTGGGTCATGATCGACTCCGGCGGGCCCGCACCCGACTTCACGCTCGACGACCAGGACGGCAACCCCGTCAGCCTCACGGACCTGCGCGGGCGCTGGACGCTCGTGTACTTCTATCCCAAGGCCGACACCCCCGGGTGCACCACGCAGGCGTGCGGCGTGCGCGACCACTCGGCCGACTACGAGTCCGCCAACGCCGTGGTCGTCGGCGTGTCGCCGGACTCGGTGGCGGACCTGCGCGCCTTCGCCGACAAGTATGGCCTGCCGTTCACGCTGCTGTCCGACCCGGACGCCGAGGTGGCGCAGCGCTACGGCGTCTGGGCGGAGAAGACCAACTACGGGCGCACCTACTTCGGCATCGAGCGCTCGAGCGTGCTGGTGGACCCGGACGGCAACGTCGCCCGGGTGTTCCCCAAGGTGAAGCCGAGCGAGCACGACGACCTCGTGCTCGGGGCCCTCAGCGAACTGGCCTAGCTCCCGGCCTTGACCATCGCCCGCCACGCCTCGGGATCGACCTTGGCGGGCTCTGTGGTGTCGATGAAGTCGAGCAGCACGTCGAGGAAGCGCTGCGGGTCGTCCACGTGAGGGAAGTGGCCGGCGTCCTCGAACACCTCGAGCCGGCTGGACCGGACCAGCTCGTGCGCGGCGCGGCCGTGCGATACGGGGATGATCGGGTCGTGCTCCCCCCACACGAGCAGGAACGGCACGTGCTGAGCGAGATAGAGGCGGTCGCTGGCGTTCACCCGCTGCCCGCCGGGGTCCACGATCGTGCGCAGCGTGTGCACGAACGCGGCGCGCGCCTCGGCGTCCGCGAGGGACGCGTGGCCCTTCGCCAGCTCGGCCATGTCCGTGCCGGCGTGGAGGCCCAGCCGGCCCGCCAGCCGGCTCACGGTGCGACCCGCGTCCAGGAGGCGCGTGCTGGCCAGCAGCGGCAGCACCACCTCCGACAGCGGCAGCGTGGCGGCGCGCAGCAGGAAGTTGACCTCGCGGCCCAGGCCGCCGCTGTCCACGAGCACCAGCCGCTCGCAGCGCTCGGGAAACTGGTAGGCCAGCTGCATCACCACGCCCCCGCCGAGCGAGTGCCCCACGAACGTGGCCCGCTCGTGGCCCAGCGAGACCATCAGGTCGCGGACGCCGCTGGCGTAGGCGCCGAGCGAGTAGTCGCCGCGCGGCTTCGCCGACTGGCCGTGGCCGATCAGGTCAGGGGCGATCACCGTGAAGCGCGTGGCGAGGTAAGGCATTACCCGCTCCCAGGTGGCCGAGGTGGACGTGATGCCGTGCACCAGGACGATCGCGGGACCGCTCCCGGCGCTGCGGTACGCCACACGGTGCCCGTGGAGAAGCGTTTCCTTGAGCTCGAACTCCGTGTCCGGCAGCCGTCGCGCGGTCTGGGAAGTGGCCAAGGGGTGCAGTGTACGTACGACCAAGTCGAGGAAGGGGCAGTGACATGAGTGGAGCTGTGCGGCCGGCCTCCGGCCTGTTCGCCGAGCCACGCGAGGCAAACGCGCTCGGCGACCTGTTCGCCAACATCTGGCAGCTCGGGTATGTCACCCGCGACCTGGACCGCGGGGTCGAGCTGCTGCGCGAGCGCTTCGGCGTCGAGAGCACCGAGGTCCCCACGGCCGGCGCGACCTTCCTGGTCGGCGACGAGCCGGCGGAGTGGGACGTGCGCATCGCGATGGGCGCCCGCGGCGGGCTGATCGTCGAGCTGATCGAGCCCGTGGGCGGCGAGGTGGACTTCTACCGGCGCTTCCTCCCGGCCAACGGCTCGGACGGCCTGGCCCTCCACCACCTGGCCACGTTCGTCCCCGTCGGCGACGAAGCCTGGAGCTCGGTGAGCAACCTGCTGGCCGCCTCCGGCTTGAAGGTGGACTGCACGGTGCTGATCCCCGATCGCGTGCGCGCCGGCTACGTGGACACGACCGCGGAGCTGGGCCACTGGCTGGAGATCTGCCAGCTCCAGGCCGCCGACATCGAGTTCTTCAGCGGCCTGGTCGAGCAGAGCGCCTAGCGGAGGAACTCCAGCACCCGGTCGCGCAGCAGGTCCGGGGCCTCCTCGGGGATGAAGTGGCCGACGCCGCGCAGGACCTCGCCGCGATAGTCGGCATCGGCGCGGGGCACCGGCTCGTCGACCAGCCCCTCGTAGAAGAGCGGGTCCTTGCTGCCGACGAGGTAGCGGATCGGCACGGTCAGCCGCTGGCCGCCGTAGCGGCGTGCGAGCAGCGGGCCGATCTCGTGCAGGAGGAACTGCCGGTAGAGCAGCGTGCTCGCCCGGATCTGCGCCGGCTGGCTGAGCGGCTCGACGTAGGCCTCGACGGCGCCCGGGTCCAGGCCCAACGCCCCTCCCGCACGGCGCAGGAGGCCGCGCTTGACGGCGTTGGGCAGCGGCGCGGCGATCGGGAGCTGGTAGGCCAGCCGCGTCAGGCGGCTCAGCGCCGACAGGTCGATGCGGTCTGCGGGGAACGGCGGTGGCGCCGACAGCAGCACGGCGCGGTCGATCAGCTCCGGTTGGCGCAGGCACAGGAGCCAGCCGGCCCAGGCCCCCCAGTCGTGGCCGATGAACCGGACGCGCCGGTAGCCGAGCTCGGCGCAGAGAGCGATCACGTCGTCGGCCAGGGTCTCCTTGAGGAAGTCCTCGTCGGGCGGGTACTCCGACCAGCCGAAGCCGCGGAAGTCAGGGACCACTACCCGGTAGCCGGCCTGGGCGAGCGGCCCGATCAGGTGCCGCCACTCGTACCAGTGCTGGGGCCAGCCGTGCTGGAGCACCACCGGGCGGCCGTCGACCGGCCCGGAGATGCCCACGTGGATCCGCAACCCACGCACGAGGACCTCCCGATGCTCGACCCCGGCGACGTGGGGTATGGCGGGAGGCATGGTGGAACTCTACGTCGCCAGGCGCCCCAAGATCTCGGCCAGCTCCGTGGTCCGCGACAGGTGCGGCGCGTGGTCGGTGTCGAGCTCGAACACCGGATCGCAGCCGGCGGCCTCGGCCATGCGCCGCTGCAGCGCCGGCGGGATCGCCTGGTCCTGCGTGCACAGCACGTAGCTGCGCGGGATCGCCTCGAACTCGGAGCCGCCCAGCTGGACGGGTTGCGTGAAGGGCACGACCGCCTGCGGCCCGCTGCGCTCGGTCGCCCAGTCGGCGACCTCGTCGGAGCACGCAGCGAAGATCGCGTTGCGCCGGGTCTCCGCCGGCAGCGTCGCCACGGGCGGGTCGCCGTCGACGGTCATGTTGGCCTGCACCGCGTCGCCGGCGCCCTCGGGCAGCTGGGTCAACTCGATCAGGCTCTGCCCGTCCTGCGGCGCGAACGCGGCCACGTACACCAGCCGCGCCACCTGCTCCGGGCAGCGCGCCGCGGCCTGCGTGGCAACCACGCCGCCCATGCTGTTCGGCACCAGCACGGCCTGCTCGGGGCGCGCGCGGAGCACCTCGCAGATGCGGTCCGCGTAGGCCTCCAGCGTGACCTCGCTGACCGGGGTCGAGTCGTCACCCGACCCGGGCAGGTCGGGCGCCTCCACGGTGTGCCCCGCCGCCTCGAGCTCCTCGGACAGCGGGCCCCAGACCCAGCCTCCCGCGAAAGCGCCATGCACCATCACGAATCTCGCCATCTCATCTCCTCACTTGGTTGGCCTAGCGCGTCTCGGCGTACGCGACGAACGCGTCGATCGCGGTGGGATCGGCGAGGGCGTCGCGGCTGGCCACGTCCTCGGCCCGCGCGCCCCGCAGGATGCGCTTCACGGGCAGCTCGAGCTTCTTGCCGGTGAGCGTGCGCGGTATCGCCGGCACGGCCTCGACGGTGTCGGGCACGTGCCGGGGTGAGAGCGCGCCGCGCAGCGCGCGCCCGAGGCGCGCCCGCAGCTCGTCGTCGAGCGCCACGCCCTGGTGCAGCGCGACGAACAGCAACAGCTCGCCGGGCCCGCCCTCTGGGTCCTCGAGGTGCACCACGAGACTGTCGTCCACCTCGGGCTGCTCCTCCACCACGGTGTAGAACTCGGCCGTGCCCATGCGCACGCCGCCGCGGTTGAGCGTCGCGTCCGAGCGGCCGGTGATCACGCAGCTGCCGCGCTCGGTGAACAGGATCCAGTCGCCGTGGCGCCACACGCCGGGGTACTCGTCGAAGTACGCGGAGCGGTAGCGCTCGCCCTCCGGGTCGTTCCAGAAGCGCACCGGCATCGACGGCATGGGCCGGCGGATCACCAGCTCGCCCAGCTCCCCCACCACCTCGTTGCCGTCCGGGTCGAAGGCCGCCGTGTCGACGGCCAGGCAGCGGCCCGAGATCTCGCCCCGGTAGACCGGCTGGAGCGGGCTGCCCTGCACGATCCCGCAGCACACGTCCGTGCCGCCGCTGCCCACGTTCAGGAGCACGTCGGGGCCGAGCTGCTCGTAGACCCAGTCGAAGCCCTCCGGCGGCAACGGCGAGCCGGCGGCGCACAGCTGGCGGATGCTCGACAGGTCGAAGTCCTGACCAATCTGCAACCCGGCCTTGCGGCACCCCATCAGCAGCGCCGGTCCGGCTCCCATCAGCGTGGGCCGCGTCTCGTCGGCCAGGCGCCACTGGGCGGCCGCGTCCGGATACTGCGGGTTGCCGTCGAGCATCACGATCGAGGCCCGCAGCAGCAGCGTGGAGACCAGCGCGTTCCACATCATCCAGGCCGTCGTGGTGAACCACATCAGCCGGTCCCCGCGCTGGATGTCCCAGCTCAGCCCGTGGTTCTTGAAGTGCTCGACCAGGATGCCGCCGTGGCGGTGGACGATCGCCTTCGGCAGACCGGTCGTGCCCGACGAGAACAGCACGTAGAGCGGATGGTCGAACGGGACCGGGTCGAACTCGAGCGGCCCGGGCTGCGCCACCAGGTCGTCCCACCCGGTGGAGTCCGGGAGCGAGTCGTCGGGGCCGCCCGCGTAGGGCACGTGCACGACGTGCTCGAGCGTCGGCAGCGCGGCGCGGATCTCGGCCACCTCGGCGCGGCGGTCGATCGGCTTGTCGCCGTAGCGGTAGCCGGCGATCGCCAGCAGCACCTTGGGCTCCACGATGCCGAAGCGGTCGATCACGCTGCGCGGGCCGAACTCGGGCGCGCAGGTGGCCCAGACCGCTCCGAGGCTGGCCGTCGCCAGGAACGCCACCAGCGTCTCGGGGATGTTGGGCAGGTACGCCACCACGCGGTCGCCGGGGCCCACGCCCAGACGCTGGAGGCCGGCGCGGGCGGCGGCCACCTGCTCGCGCAGGTCGGCGAAGGTCAGCTCGAAGGGAGCGCGCGTCTGCGAGATCGCGAGCACCGCCAGCTCGCCCAGGTCCTCGTCGCGGCCGACCATGTGCTCGGCGTAGTTGAGCGTCGCGCCCTTGAACCACTCGGCCCCCGGCATCGCCGCCGCGCCGAGCACGCGGTCGTAGGGCGTGTGCGCGCGGACCTCGAAGAAGTCCCAGACCGAGCCCCAGAACCCCTCGAGGTCGGACACCGACCAGTCGAACACCTCGTCGTAGCCGGGGAAGTCGTGGCCGCGCGTGTCGCGGACGAAATCGAGGAAGCGCCCGAGCTGGCTGGTCTCCCGCACGTCGGCGGGCGGCGTCCACAGCACCTGTCCCGTGTCGCTCACCGCCATCCGATTCCCTCCGCCACTGCTCAGAGGCTATGACATATTGTCGAGCGCGCTTGCTATCGGCACCGGGCATCCTGGAGGCAGCGGGCCTTCCCGAGGCGGAGGTCGCGGCCTGGCTGATGGCGGAGCCGCGGCCGTCGGGCTCGTTCGAGGCCGACTCGCAGGCCGCGAGCGAGTTCCTCACGATGGGCGAGCGGCTGTTCGGCCGCCTGCCGCCGCGACCCGCGCGCGCCGAGCGCGAGCAGGCGGCGGCGGGCGCGATCGCCGACGCCTTGAACGAGGCACGCGAGAGCTTCCTCCGTGACAACGTCGAGTCCGTCTACTCCGCGCTGACGGATGACTTCACGCGCGCCGTGCGCGACGAGCAGCTGGTCCATGACGCGGCCGAGCGCTTCCCCGGGCTCACGCCGACCCGGGCCACCGTGGCCGCCGAGCTCGACCGCAAGCTCGCGGACAAGGAGGGGGTCGAGGTCGCCCAGGGCCTGTTCCTGGCACACGTGCTGTCCTCCCCGCGCGCGGGCGGCCACCTGATCCACTCGATGTTGCGACCGACGGACGAGGCGCTCGAGCGGCTCGACGCCTTCCGCGCCTCCGGCGTCGCCGACCTGGGCCCCGTGCACGTCAGCCGCGAGGGTCGCGCCGGTGTGGTCGAGCTGCGCAACCCGCGCCACCTCAACGCCGAGGACGACACCACCCTCGCGGCCTCGGAGTGCGCCGTCGACCTGATCCTGCTCGATCCGGACATCGAGCTGGGCGTGCTGCGCGGCGGGCCGGTGGACCATCCGCGCTACGGGCGCGTGTTCGGCGCCGGCCTCAACCTGACCCGGCTCTACCACGGGCAGATCCCGTTCTTGTTCTTCGTCACGCGCGACCTCGGCTACGTGAACAAGCTGTTCCGCGGGCTGACCGCCCCCGAATACCGTCCCGACGAGCCCGAGCAGACCACCGAGAAGCTGTGGATCGCCGCGGCGGAGACCTACGCGATCGGCGGCGCCTGCCAGCTGCTGCACGTGGTTGACCACGTGATCGCCTCGCGCGGCTGCCGGCTGTTCCTGCCGGCCCGCAAGGAGGGGATCATCCCGGGCGCGTCCCCCCTGCGCCTCCCCCGCTTCGTCGGCGACCGGCTGGCCCGCGGGGCGATCCTGTCGGGGCTCGAGTTCGAGGCCGGCACCCCGCCGGCGGACCTGATCTGCGACGAGGTGGTCGAGCCCGATTCCGTGGACGCGGCGATCGCCGCGCGCGTGGCTGAGCTGACCGGCTCGGGGCTGGTCAGCGCCGCGGCCAACCGGCGCGCGCTGCGCGTGGGCGAGGAGCCGCTGGACGTGTTCCGTCGCTACATGGCCACGTACGCGAAGGAGCAGGCCCACTGCCACCTGAGCCCGGCGCTCGTGCGCAACCTCGAGCAGCACTGGAACGCCCATGAGCGCGACGTCTGATCGAGCGATCTGGGATCCGGTCGAGACGCTGCCGCGCGAGCGCCTGCGGGAGCTCCAGCTGGAGCGCCTGCGAGCGACGGTGGCGCACGTGCTCGAGGCTCAGCCGCTGGGCGCCACGCGGCTGACCGGCGCCGGCGTCAGCGGCGCGCCCGACATCGCCTCGCTCGACGACCTGGCGCGGCTGCCGTTCAGCCACAAGCGCGACCTGCGCGACCACTACCCGTTCGGGCTGCTGGCGGTTCCGCGCGAGCGGCTGGTGCGGCTGCACGCCTCCAGCGGATCGCACGGCAAGCCCACCGTGGTCGGCTACACGCGCGCCGACCTCGACGCCTGGGCCGAGCTGATGGCCCGCTGCATGACGATGGCGGGCGTGCGGCCGGGCATGCTCGTGCACAACGCGAACGGCTACGGGCTGTTCACGGGCGGCCTGGGCTTCCACGACGGAGGCGAGCGGCTGGGAGCGACCGTGGTCCCCGTGTCGGGCGGCTTCACGGCGCGGCAGGCGATGCTGCTGGGCGACCTCGGCAGCCAGGTGCTCGTGGCCACCCCGTCATACGCGCTGGCGATCGCCCAGGCGCTGCGCGACGCCGGTGTGGACCCCGCCGACCTGAAGCTCGAGCTGGGCCTGTTCGGCGGCGAGCCGTTCAGCGCCGCGATGCGCGCGCAGATCGAGCGCGAGCTCGGGCTGAGCGCCGTGGCGTTCTACGGGCTGTCGGAGATGTGCGGGCCGGGCGTGGCAGCCGAGTGCCTCCCCGTGCGCGACGGCCTGCACGTGCAGGAGGACCACTTCATCGTGGAGGTGGTGGACCCGGACGGCGACGAGCCGCTGGCCGAGGGCGAGGAGGGCGAGCTGGTGTTCACCACGCTCGCCAAGGAGGCGCTGCCGCTGATCCGCTACCGCACCGGCGACATCGGCTCGGTGGTCACGACGCCGTGCGAGTGCGGGCGCACCTCGGCTCGGGTGGTGAGGCTGCGCGGGCGGCGCGACGACATGCTGATCGTGCGCGGAGTGAACCTGTTTCCCTCGAACGTGGAGCACCTGCTGCTGGGCGTGGAGGAGGTGGCGCCGCACTACCGGCTGATCGTGGAGCGCGCCGGGGCCATGGACGAGCTGACCGTGGAGTGCGAGCCCGCCGTCGACGGGGTGGACACGGCACGGCTGGCGGAGCGCGTGGAGCAGCTGCTGCGCGAGCACACCGGCCTGCGGATAGCGGTCGCGGTCGTCGAGCGCGGAGCGGTGCCGCGCAGCGAGGGCAAGGCGGTCCGAGTCGTGGACCGCCGCTCGGATTAGACTCGCGGGCGAGATGGATTGGAAGCTGGAGCTAGCGCAGGTGCCGGTGTCCGACATCGACCGCGCCCTCGCGTTCTACACGGAGCAGGCCGGCTTCAATCTCGACCACGATCACAGGGTCAGCGACCAGCTCCGCTTCGTGCAGCTCACGCCGCCCGGATCGGGCTGCTCGATCGCGTTGGGACCGCCAACGGGCATGGAGCCCGGCTCCCTTGAGGGCCTGCAGCTGGTGGTCGCGGACATCGAGGCCGCCCGCACGGAGCTCGCCGGGCGCGGCGTCGAGGTCAGCGAGGTACAGGACTTCCCCTGGGGCAGATTCGTGTTCTTCAGCGACCCGGACGGCAACGGCTGGGCAGTGCAGCAGGTGCTGCCAACCGGCGGCTAGCGCCCTAGAGCCAGCCCAGGATCTCCTTCACGCCGTCCACCACCGCGTGGGGACGCTGGCGCTCCGGTATCGCGTCGAGGTCCACCGTTCCGCTGATGCCGCTGCGCACCAGGATCGTTCGGGAGCCCCCCAGGTGGCCCAGCGCGATGTCCATCCCGATGTCGTCGCCGATCACCGCCACGTCCTCCGAGGGCACGGCGAGCCGCTGGCTCAGCTCGTCCACCGCCGCGCGCGACGGCTTGCCGACCACGATCGGGCGCGCGCCCGTCACCTTCGCGATCCCCGCGGTCACCATCGCGCCCCGGCTGAAGATGATCCCGTTCGCGCCCCAGAAGCCACGCAGGTAGTTCGCGGTCAGCAGCGCGGCTCCGTTCATCACGGCCCGCGCGGCCACCTCCATGGCGTCGAGGTCCGCGGAGTCCACGTGGGCGACGAACACGGCCTTGGCCGCCTCCGTCTCGACCAGCCGCACGCCGGCATCCGCCATGCGCTCGCGCGTCGACTCCGAGCCGAACACCATCACCTGCTCCCCGGGGTGCCGGCGCGCGATGTAGGAGAGGGCGCTGCACACCGGCGTCAGCACCTCGTCGTCGCCGACCGGCAGCCCGCTCTCGCGCAGCCCCGCGGCAAACGCGGCCGGCGTCATATGGCTCCCGTTGGTGAACAGCACCAGCGGGCGCCCCGACGCCCGGATCGCCTCCAGCACCTCCACCGCGCCGGGCAGCGGCTGCGCGCGGAAGTCGGCGTCGCGGTGCACGAGGGAGCCGTCCACGTCGAACACGAAGCCGCCTACGTCGTCAAGCCGCACGACGCCACACCACCAGATCGTCGCCCTTCTCCAGGCGCAGGTACCCCACCGATTCGCGCTTGGCCAGCTCGCTGAGCAGCCGCACGAGCGGGTCGCGCCCGGGCCGAGCCAGTGGCGCCGCCGCCGGCTCCCCGCTCGCCGCCACCATCGCGTCCACCTGCTCGGCCGGCATCGTCAGGCGCAGCAGCAGCTCCTCCTCGGAGATGCCCGCCCCGAAGCGCTCGCGCGCGCCTTCCAGGCTCAGCGGCTCCAGGTCGCGCAGCTCGGCCGCCCGCGGCGAGGACAGCACGCGGTCCGCGATCTGCGGGTCGACCGGGGCCGCCGGCTCGAAGAAGTGGCCGTGGAAGTAGCGCACGATCTCGTCCGAGACGTCGCGCCAGCGCTCACCGCTGACCACGTTCATCGTCGCCTGCGTGGCCACGAACTGCGAGACCGGCGTGACCATGATCGGGTAGCCCATCTCCGCCCGCACCTGCGTGACCTCCTCGAGCACGGCGTCGAACAGCTCCGGGCGACCCATCTCAGCGAGCATGCGGCGCGTGGTCGTGACCATGCCCCCGGGCATCTGGTGGCGGTAGTAGGCGGCGTCGTACTCGGCCGGCGCCCCCAGCGGCAGCCCGCGGTCGCGGGCCAGCGCCCGGAAGTGCTCCGACACGGCCGCCAGCGCGTCGGTGTCGAGCGCGTGCGAGAAGCCCTCGGCCTGGAGGTTGCGCAGCGTCGACTCGGCGGACGGGTTGGAGGTGCCGTTGGCCACCGGGGCGACCGCCGTGTGCAGCGTGCGCACCCCCGCCCGCAATCCCTCCATGTAGGCCAGCGGGCCCAGCCCGATCGTGCAGTGGCTGTGCAGCTCGACCGGCCGCGGCGCGAAGGTCTCCACGAACTTGGGCACCAGGGCGCGCACGGCATCCGGCGTGAGCAGGCCGCCGGGGTCCTTGAGGTAGAGCCGGTCGATGTCCGGGGAGCCCGCGATCGCCGCGGCGCGCTCCAGGTAGTACTCGTGGGTGTGCGCGGGGCTGATCGAGTAGGTCAGCCCGACCACCACCTCCTCGGCGCCGGCCGCGCGCACCATGCGCGCCAGGCGGACCAGCGAGGCCGGGTCGTTCGAGGGCTCCGCGATCTGGAAGCGCCGGATGCCGTTGCGCACGGCGAGCTCGAATGACAGCGCCATCACGTCCTCGCCCGCCGGCACCCACGAGATGAAGCGCATGCCGGTGGTGATCAGGTTGAGCGGGGTGTTCGGCATCGCCGCGCTGACCAGCCGCAGCCGCTCCCAGGGGTCCTCGCGGTGGAAGCGAACCGACACCGCCATGTGCGTACTGGACGTGAAGTCGAGCGCGCGGAACCCGACCCGGTCCATCGTCGGCGCGATTGCGAGGACGTCTGGCGTGGTGAGGCCGGTCGCGCTCCAGAGGCTCTGGTTGCCGTCGCGCGTGGTGGTGTCGACGATCTCGACGAGCTCGCTCACGTCGCAACCCGGAAGAGCGGCGCTCCGTCGGCCACCAGCTCGGCGTCCTCGACGCAGATCTCCACGACCGTCCCCGACACCCCAGCCTGCACCGAGTTCATCATCTTCATGATCTCGATCAGGCAGACAACCGTGTCCGGCTCGACCTCCGAGCCCACGTCCACGAACGCCGCCATGCCCGGGCCCTCGGCCCGGTAGAAGGTGCCCGGCATCGGCGCCTGGATCGTGTGGGCGGCGCCGTCCGAGCGGGGCGCCGGCCGCGCGGGCTCTGGCTCGACCTCGGGGGCGGCCGCGCCGCCGCGAACCACGTGCAGCTTGAAGTCGGCGGTCTCGATGCGCAGCTCGTCGAGCTCGGACTCGTCGATCAGCCGCAGGATCTCGCGGACGTCCTCGTCGGTGAGCGCCATCAGGGCTTCTTGCCGACCCCGAAGGTGCCCATCACCAGGTCCATCGCCGACTTCGCCGCCGGCTGTGCCTGGGGCGGCGCGACGGTGACCGGCCGGGACTGGAGCACGAACAGCTCCCCGTCGCCGGCGAACGCCCACTCGATGTCCTGGTGGCCGCCGAAGTGGCGCTCCACCAGCCTCCCCACCTCGACGAGCGCGCGCAGCTGCTCCTCGTCCAGGCACGCCACGTCCTGCCGCTCGGCCGGGACCTGCGAGCGCTCGGCCCCGGCCTCGCCGGGCACGTACTCGACCTGCTTGGGGCCGATCGTGGTCCGCAGCACCTCGCGCGTGACCTTGCTCACGCGGTACTCGTCCGGCGTCACCTCGCCGCCTACGACCGCCAGGCCGAGGCCCCAGCTCGCGTTGATCGCGACCGTGCTGGGGTCGCCCGTCAGCGGGTTGCACGTGAACATGACGCCGGACACCTTGGCGTCGACCATCAGCTGGACGGTCACGCCCATCGCCGGCGGCCGATCGCCGCCCAGCCGGGCGCGGTAGCTGATCGCCTCCGGGTTGAACAGGCTCGCCCAGCAGTCGCGCACCGCCTCGCAGACGCGGTCGGCACCGCGCACCCAGAGGTAGGTGTCCTGCTGGCCGGCGAACGTGGCCTCGGCGCTGTCCTCCCCGATGGCGCTCGAGCGCACGGCCACGGGCGGATCGCCGTCGCCGACACCGGCGTAGGCCTCGGACACCTCGGCCCGCACGTCGTCCGGAATCGCCGCCGCCCGGACGGCCGCCCGCGCGTCGTCCCGCGCCGCGAACCCGGCCGCCTCGAACGCCGAGCTGGCCAGCGCGAACCCCGGCGGCACCGGGATGCCGGCGCCGATCAGCTCGCCGAGGCTCGCGCTCTTGCCGCCGAAGAGCGCCTCGTCAGAGGAGCGCAGGTCGGCGAGCGGGCGGGTGTGCACGCCGCTAGGCCCCTTCGCCGTCGAGGATCGTCACGCGCCCGTCCGACCCGTTCACGCGGATCAGCTGGCCGGTCTTGATCCGCGACGTCGCCGTGCCCGTGCCGACCACCGCCGGCAGCCCGTACTCACGCGACACGATCGCGGCGTGGGACATGATCCCGCCGATGTCGGTCACCGTGGCGACGATCTTGGAGAAGATCGGCGCCCAGGCCGGCGAGGTGATGCCGCACACGAGGACCTCGCCCGGCCGCACCGTGTCCAGGTCGCCGAGCCCGCGCAGCACCCGGGCCGGCCCCTCCACCTCGCCGGGCGACGCCGCGGCGCCGTTCAGCTCGTTGCCCTCCTGCGAGCCGGCCCACTCCTTGAGCCGCTGAGGGGTGATGCCCCAGAGCATCACGACGATCGGGTCGTTGACCGCCTCCGGCATCGCGCCGAGGGCCGGCGGCGGGGTCCACTCCCCCAGCCGCTCGAGCAGGACCTTCCGGCGAGCCACGATCGGCGGCCAGTGGTGCGGTCCCAGCGCCGGGCCGCCCGTCGACCATGTGAGCGACAGCTCCTCGAGCGCCTCCATCACCTCGTGGCGGGAGAGGTTGAAGATGTCCTCCCCCTCCTCGATGAAGCCGTGCTTGGCGAGCAGCGCGCCGAACTCGCGCACCTTGTTGAAGAAGCGCGACTGGAACCAGTAGTCGCAGTAGAACTTGTGTTCCTCGACGTACGGGAAGACCGTCCGCGAGAGCCCCAGCAGCTCCTGGAACGCCGGCCGCGCGTCCTCGGGAAGCAGCGCTCCGTACTCCTCGGCCAGCCGGTCGCGCTCCTTCGTCAGCTCCTCGGTGGGACGCTCGATCTCCTTGCCCGCCTTGAGCGCGTCCACGTGCCCGATCAGCGACGCGTACGGGATGCTCGGATCGTCGTGCCAGCTGCCGTAGTAGTGGTAGAGCCCGTCGCCGGTACCCATGTTGAACCAGGGGTCCTTGATCTGCTCGAGCTCGTCGAGCCAGCTCCGCCCCTCCTCGCTCTGCGCCAGCTCGGCGTTGATCTCGTCGGGGGTGCGGCCCTCCACGAAGGCCCCGTCCACGCCGGTCTCGATCGCCAGCCGGGCGAGCCGGCGCAGCTCGGCGTCGGCGCGGAACAGCACCACGTCGATGCCGGCGACCATCTGGGAGATGTGCTGGTCGGGGATGTCCGGCAGCGCCCCCTGGAGGAACTCGGCGAACGTCAGGTAGGCGCCGTACCCGAGCAGCAGGAACTCGAAGTGGTGCTGCCACATCATCTCCGCGCAGCGCAGCGTGTCGGAGTAGGCGCGCAGCAGGTTGATGTTGCTGAGGTTCTGCTCGCCGAAGACGACCTCGTCCGGCTCGTACTCCGGGAGGTCCGGCACCTCGATGCCCTCGACCTCGCGGTTGAGGTCTTCCATCTTGGTGCGCCAGCGGCCGTACAGCTCGTCCCAGTTCTCGAAGTAGTAGCCGGCGCGCTTCTGGAAGTACTCGGCCCGCTCGGCCATCTTGGCCGGGTCCGTGACGGGGTTGGGCGAGATGTAGACGTAGCCGTTCACGACCCGGTAGTCCACGCCCATCGCCGGTGGGACGGCGAAGGCCCGGTTCTGCCAGCCGCCCAGGGTGTAGTAGGGGTGATCGACCTCCACCATGTCGAACGGCGGCATCGGGAACGGGAAGTGCTGCGAGTTCCAGAACCAGAGCCGGTTCTCGTCGGACTCGCGCCGGTGCTCGTCGAACAGCGCCCAGTACGGGTACATCTCCTGCCAGCCGTCGCAGCCTTCCGGCGTGTCGATCGAGAACGGGCTGGGGAAGTCCGCAACCTCAGGGCTTGATGTGGCCAACGAGTCTCCTCTCCTCGCTCCGGTCCCGACTGACCCGGCTTCAAGTCAGATTATCCGGTCTTTGGGCTGCGGCGAAGTGGCAGGGGCTGACGGGCCGGCGGGCAAGTAAGCGGGGATGCGCACGCTGGTGATCTCCGATTTCCATCTGGGCGCCCGGCTGCGGCGGGACGTGCTGCGGCGTCCGCCCGCGCTCGAGGCGCTGCTAGAAGCGCTCGAAGGCGTCGACCGGCTGGTGCTGCTCGGCGATGTCGTCGAGCTGCTCGAGGGGCGCCCGGCGGACGCGATGGAGGTTGCCGAGCCGGTGCTGCGCGCGATCGGCGGCCGGCTGGACCGCGGCAGCGAGGTGATCGTGGTGCCGGGCAACCACGACGGCGACCTGATCGCCCCGTGGCTGCGCGCCAAGGGCGTCCCGTCTGCCGTCGACGCCGAGCTCCCGCGCGCCGCGACGCCGCTCCTCGCCAGCATCACGTCCTGGCTGGGCCCCGCCAGCGTGCGCGTGCGCTATCCGGGCGTCTGGCTGTCGGACGGAGTGTGGGCGACTCACGGCCACTACCTCGATCGTCATCTGCTGCCCGAGGTCGCCTTCGGCGTCGCGCGCGGACTGCTCGGCCGGCTGCCCCGCGACGGTGCCCGGCCGGTCGACTACGAGCGGGCGGGCGGCCCGTCGCTCACCCGCTGGGAGGCGGCGCTCACGCGCGCCCTGCCGCGGCCGCTGGCCGGGCTGGTCGACGACCTGGCCGAGCTGCTGCGCGCCGCCACCATGCCGCGCCTGCCGCGGGCGGCCCACGGGTCGCTCGGGCGGCGGATGTCGCCGCTCACCGCGAGTCTGCTCGG
>JAXDIH010000057.1:0-11989 GCA_034664105.1 Thermoleophilaceae bacterium | reverse complement strand
AGCGCGCCCGAGAGGATTCGAACCTCTGACCTTCGGTTCCGTAGACCGACGCTCTATCCAGCTGAGCTACGGGCGCCCGGTGGGAGAGGGTAGCGGCCGGCTTGGCCTGGCCGTCTTCCAGGGTTAGGCTGGCCCTATGGCTGACGGCAACGCCGCTGCCTATCGCGCCGCGCTGGACCGCGGCAACGCCGGCGACCTCGACGGGTATCTGGACTTCTACTCCGACGACGTGGTCTTCGGCGGCGTCACGCCCGAGCCGCTCGACAAGGCCGGCACCGTCGTCTTCCACGAGACCTTCTACGGCGCCTTCCCCGGCGCCCAGGCGGAGGTGCTCGACCTGGTGGAGGCCGGCGATCGGTTGGCCGTGCGGCTCGTGATCAGCGGCCGCCACGAGGGACCCTTCCTGGGCGTGCCGGCCAGCGGCAAGGACATGCGGCTGGCAATCACCACGATCCTCACGATGCGCGACGGCAAGTGCGTCGAGCGCTGGTCGACGGCCGACATGCTCGGCCTGCTGATCCAGGTCGGCGCGGTGCCGCCCCCGGCGGCGTAGCGCTCAGCGCCGGCGGCCGTGCTTGCGCTTGCGCGTCTGGCGCTTGCGCTGCATCGCCGGCCGCTCCGGCGGCGCCGCGGGGGCCTCCACGACCGCGGCGGGCGCTCCCGCCGTCGCCGGCAAGCCGATCGGGGCCAGCCGCCAGAAGCACAGCTGCTGCCCCAGCGTCCACAGGCTCGTGGTGATCCAGTACACCGCGAGCCCCGCCGGGAAGCGCGCGACGATACCCACGAACAGCAGCGGCAGCGCCAGCATCAGCCCGCGCTGACCGCCCTGCATCGACCGCGTGGCGATCAGGCTGCCCGCGATCTGGGACACCAGGTAGGCCATGATCAGCGCCACCAGCACCGCCCCGTGCGGCTTCTCCGTCAGGTGCGGGATGAACAGCAGGCCGGAGTCGCCGAACAGGCCGTCCTTCACGTCGTGCCGCATCAGGTAGTAGAGCGAGATGAACACGGGGATCTGCACCAGCAGCGGGAAGAACGCGCTGAGCGGGTTGATCCCGTGCTCGCGGTAGTACGCCTGCATCTCGCGCTGGAGGCGCTCCCGGTCGCCCTTGTGCCGCTGCTGCAGCGCCTTCATCTCGGGCATGTGCTTGCGCAGCTCCCGCTGCGACCGGAACTGCCGCACCACCAGCGGCAGCGTGCACAGACGCACCAGCAGGGTCAGCCCCACGATCGCCAGACCCCAGCCCAGCCCGATCGAGTGCAGCAGCTCGAGCGTCCATTGCTCGACGCCGATCAGCGGCTGGAGGACGTTCGCGAGGAACATTCAGCAGCCCAGGCTAGCTAGCGGGCGCGGTGGCGCCGCGGCGCGTGCCCGCCGCCGTCACGATCGCCAGCGCCGCCACCAGAGAGCCGAAGATCCGGAAGGTCGGCTCGAGCCCGAGCTCTGGCACCACGAGTCCCGCGATCAGCGTCGGGATCGAGATGGCGAGATACGCGACGACGTAGAAGGCCGACATCACGGCGGCCCTGTGCTCGGGCGGCGCCGCCATCGAGATCGAGCGGATCGCGCCCATGAACGCCACGCCGAAACCGGCTCCGGTCACCACCGAGGCGCCGAAGAAGAACACCAGTGAGTCGGTCGAGAGCGACGCGACCGTCGCGAGCATGCCGACCGCGAGGACCAGCGAGCCGGCGCCCATCGCGGTGCGCGGCGAGAGCCGGTGGAACGCGAGCTGCGCGAGCCCGCCGGGGCCCGCGATGGCCAGCACGGCCGCACCGCCGGCGAGGTGGCTGTGCGTGTGGAACAGCTGACCCGCCAGCGAGGGAGACAGCGCCAGGTAGAGGCCGCCGATCGACCACGACGCGATCACCCCGAGGCTCGCCAGCACGAACGCCGGCCTGGTCGCCCTCGGCACCTGCGGGCGCTGCGGGCGCAGCCGCGGGCGCTGGGTCCGCTCGACGGGCTCGCACAGCGACAGCGTCCCGGCCAGCGCGACCGCGAACAGCACGAATAGCAGGACAAAGGGGGCGACGCGCGGGTCGGGCGCCTCCTGGACGAGCAGGGCCGAGACGGCCGCGCCCGCGCCGATCCCCAGCGCCGACCCGACCCCGTTCACGAGGCCCGCATGGCGGGCGTCGCCGCGCGGGTGCAGGTCCAGCATCGCGGCGCCGGCCGCGCCCAGCACCGCGCCGGTCGCGAGCCCCTGCAGTCCACGTGCCGCAAACAGCCAGACCACCGACTGCGCCGCCATGAACAGCACGGTCGCGCACAGCAGGGCGACGAGAGCGCCGATCAGCACCGGCCGCCGCCCGACCTCGTCGGACAGCCGGCCGATCAGCAGGAGCGTGGTGAGCACGCCCAGCGCGTAGACCGCGTATACGGCGGTCAGCACCGGGGTCGAGAAGTGCCAGCTCGCGGCGTAGTCCGCGTACAGCGGCGAGGGCGTCGCGGACGCGAAAAGGGCCAGGGCGATGATGCCGGCCACGAGGGCGAAGTCGAGCGGGGGCGCGAGACGGCGGTTGGGCGCTAGGACGTTGACGGACACAGCGGGGCTCCTGGACGACGGGTGCATGGTCGGCCGGCCGTAACCGGCCACGTCTACAGGTTGCAACGCGCGGCGCCGGCGTTTTGTGAGATGGGCGCGCTAGCCGCGGCTGCTGGCGGCGAGGTCCCGCTCGCCGGCGAGCACAGACGGATCCCGGTCGGGCGTGCCCCACTCGCTGACCTGGTAGTAGAGGCCGTTGGCCTCGCCCCGGATGTCCGTCCCCGGGTAGGCCGTGATCGGCCGTCCGCCGCCGGCTCGGATCATGTCCTCGAACACGCCGGGCTCCGAGCCCGCGCAGTTCTCGACCACGATCACCACGCCGCCGGGGTTCATGTGCCGCTCGACGGCGCCGTAGAACCGGCGGTGCAGGCTCCAGTCGGCATCGAAGACCTGGATGTCCCCGGGCCGGTTCGGGTCGGGCAGGAAGTGGGGCGGGTTGGCGACGACCACATCCCAGCGCTCGGCCTCGGGAATGTCGTCGAGCGCGTCCGAGACGTAGGCGGTCACCCGCTCCTCCAGGCCGTTGTACTCGGCCGTGCGGCGAGCCGTCGCGATCGACCCGGGCTCGACGTCGGACAGGGCGAGCGTCTCGCACCAGCCCGCGGCCAGCAGCGAGTACCCGATATAGCCGGGCCCGCAGCAGAACTCGAACAGGCGGCCGCAGCGGCGCACGCCCAGCTCGTTGAGCACGCGCGGGAAGTCCTGGCCGAAGGCCAGCCCGCCGCGGTGCTGCTCGGGACGGTCGAACACGGCGATCCCGTCGTAGACCGCGACGATCTCCTCGCTCGAGCGGCGCGCGCCGAGTCGTCCCCGCGACAGCTTGCGGGCGAACTTGCGCGCCGCCAGCCGACCCAGGGTGCGCCCGTCGTACATCTCCTCGACGAGCCGTTCGGGCACGTAGGAGGCGACGCGGTACGCGTCCAGCCCGTACTTCTCGGAGTCTGGTGACGGAGCCATCCGCAACTGAGGATGGCTACCGAGCCCCGCGTCCATATGTCATGGACTTGCCGATGTATGGACTTGTTGGCGTTCTGGCGCTTATGCACTACGCAAGCGTTCGCGGTAGGCGGTGGGCGCCTCGCCGCGCTGCCGCTTGAACGCCCGCGAGAAGTAGAGCTGGTCGTCGAACCC
This sequence comes from Thermoleophilaceae bacterium, assembly GCA_034664105.1. Lineage (GTDB taxonomy): Bacteria > Actinomycetota > Thermoleophilia > Solirubrobacterales > Thermoleophilaceae > JACVRW01. Next base: position 8,312 of record JAXDIH010000057.1, on the reverse strand, counting down.
GACCGCGTACGCGACCTCGTTGACGCTGCGGTCGGTGAAGCGCAGCAGCCGCGCCGCCTCGAGCATCACGCGGTCGATGATCAGTTCCTTCGTCGTACGGCCGGTGACCTCGGACAGCGCCCGCGAGAGCGCCGCCTGGGGCACGCCGAGGGCGTCGGCGTAGTGACCGGTGTCGCGGTGGCCGGCGAAGTCGTGCTCCAGCAGCTGGGCGAAGCGGCGGTGCAGCTGCGCGGAGGCGTCAGCGCCCTGCGTCCCCGCGTGGGCAGCCTCGTGCCAGCGCTCGATCCACAGCAAGAGGGTGGAGAGCAGGTGCCTCTGCAGGTCGATGCTGCGCGCGTCCGGTCGCCGGGCGATCTCCGCGGACAGCATGTCGAGCAGCGGCTCGAGCCGATCCACCTCGGTCTCCGGTACCGCAACGGTGCGCTGGCCGCGCGCGGCGAGCAGGGACACCGGATGGGTCCGCGCCATCGGCCCGTCGTAGAGCAGCTCCTCGCCGAAGCGGACGATCACGCCCGTGAACGCCCGCGCACGCTCGAAGACGTGCACCTGGCCGCGCGCGATCAGGCTGATCGTCCCGGGCTCGATCGAGATCGGCTGACCGTCGAGCAGGTGCAGGGCCTCGCCCTCGCGCATCCAGATCAGCTCGTGGTAGTCGTGGCGATGCGGCCTGCGCGCGCCACGCGACGCCGCGGAGCCGACGTCCGCCTCCTCCATCCACACGACCTCGATCGGGTCGACGGGATCGGGGAGTCGATCGACCTCCAGGGATGCGCCGACCGGCTCGGGTAGGGCGCCCGTAGCCATGCCCCACATGATGGCGAAACGTCAGCCGCCGTTCGTAGCGGGCGCGTAACCGCGGCTGGGCTCGCCCCGGAGCGCGGTGGGCCCCGGCAGCGGGGTGCCCTTGGCGGTGGCTCCCGCGATCACGGGCAGGGCCAGGCTCGAGGCGCGCGCTCCGCCGAGGGCGACCGTGTTGCGCGCGCTGCCGTTCTCGAGCGTGGCGAAGTCCCACCGCGGGCGGTCGCCGCCCGGTGCCTGGACGGTCACGCGGATCCGCGACCCCGCCCTGAAGGCGTGCGCGACCGGGAAGATCGGCACGCGCACGAGCTCGAAGCGCCCGCGGGGCAGCACAGCGGCGTCCCGCTCGAGGTGCGTCGGGAACGGGTCGAGGGGGGTCGACTGCGCGGCGTCGAGCTTGCGATGCGAGGCGCGCAGCCAGCCGTTCTGGACGTAGGTCTCGGCACCGTCGGGCCGTACCTCGCTGAGCGTCACCTGGAGGTCGGTGTCCGGCCGCGACGACTTCAGGTAGAGGTCGAGGCTCGACGGCCCGACGATCACCACGTCCTTGGTGAGCGTCGAGGAGACGAACCCGAGCCCCTTGCCGGCCGCGAGCGGTGCCCAGTCGTAGGGCGGCTGGGCCTTCCAGGCGTCCTCCGCCCCGTTGCCCGGCAGCGTCTGCTCGGGCCGAGCCTTCGGATCCGCGGTGTAGGCGGCGGTCGAGGCCTTACCGGGCTTGGAGCCGAGCGCCCCGCCGGGCCCCAGGTAGTAGCGCGTGGCCTTCGCCTCCTTCGGCGGCCAGGAGCTGAAGCCGAGCTCCCAGGTGGCGCCGATCGACCCGGCGCCCTGCGGACCGGCACCGTTGTCCATCAGCACCCGCACGTGTGGGTCGCGCCTGAAGATCGCCTTGGCGGCGGGGACGCTCGTCATGTTCGCGAACCGCGACTGCTCGACGGGCGCCGCCGGCGCGGACGCGAGGAAGGCGTAGAGCGCGCCGCTGAGCTGGATCACCGTCGGCGGGATCACCGGGATCTCGTTGGCCACGTAGAGCTTCATGAACTCGGCCCAGCGCGTGATCGTCGTCGGGCCCAGCGAGTCGGCGTGCACGCCGTTCTGGAGGGAGATCCACACGTTCGGCCGACCGTTGAGGTACTTGAGGCTCTCCGCGAAGTGACCGCCGGTCTGCTCGTCCTGGAACTGGCCGACCAGGAAGGTGGGGACCCGGTCTCGCTTCAGCCACGCGCCGGGCGAGCGCTGGGCGAACAGGGACGGCGTGCGGAACGGATTCTCTCGCTGGAGCTTGAGCGCGTCCTGGGTCTGCAGGCGCAGCCGCTGGTTGTCCCGGCAGTGCTTGTCGCCGGCCTTGACCAGTTCCTTGGCCCAGAGCTGGCCGCCGGCGGGAGCGGGCTTGGCGTCGTCCATGCGCTCGACCACCCACGACTGCGCGAAGCCGGAGTTGAAGATCCCGCCGGGGTAGCCGGTGCCGGAGTAGACGTCGTCGGTCACCGACAGCGGGGCGATCGCGGCCAGGTGAGGCGGCTGCGTGCCCGACGTGAACAGCTGGGTGATCCCCGAGAACGAGATGCCGCCCATTCCGACCTTGCCGCCCTTGACCCAGCTCTGGGCCGCCACGGCCTCGATGGCGTCGTAGCCGTCGTAGGTGGTCGGCAGGTCGAACAGGTCGAAGGCGCCGCCGGAGCAGCCCGAGCCGCGCATCTGCACGCTGACCACGGCGAAGTCGAGCAGCGGGCCGATCAGCGAGCCGACCGCCGTGCCGGCGACCGGCGCAAGCGGGTCGGGCGTAGCCGACCCGATCGAGTCGAGCAGGTTGTGCGGCGCGGCGACCTGGTAGCCGGAGTACTCGACGAACGTCGGGAACGGGCCATCGCTCAGGGTCTTGCCCGCCGGCAGGCGCACGGTCATCGCCAGCTCCACGCCGTCGCGCACCTTCACGTAGTTGAGGCCGGCCTTCAGCTTCTGGCGCTTGTAGAAAGCGCGCGGCGGGTTCGCGCCGGCGCGCAGCACCCGGAACGACCGGCTGCTCTTGCGCCCCTGCTTGACGGTGTAGCCGCCGCCGGGGCGCAGCTCGCGGAAGATCTTGCTGCCGAACCGATCCGCCTTGCCGGCGGCGATCACGCGCCCGGCCTGGAGCAGCTGGAGCCGCTTGCCCTTCTTCGCCCCCAGGACATATGCCTCGTTGATGCTGCCGCGCGCCTTCAGGGCCGCGTTCGCCGCGGTCGGCCCCGCCAGGGCAAGCAGCGCGACCAGGACCAGCGTGAGGCGAACGCGGGAGGCCAGGGGGCCGCACGCTATCCGACCGGAGCTACGGCACACAAGCGCGCCGACGTGCCAACCTGTTCGCCATGGAGCTGGGACGAGTCGGGATCTGGCGTCGCCACCAGGAGGGCATGCTCCCGCTGGGCGAGCTCGAGGGGTTCGGCTTCGGGGCGATCTGGGTCGGCGGCAGCCCGACGCTCGAGCAGGTAGAGCCGTTTCTCGAGCAGTCGACCACGCTGACCGTCGCCTCCGGCGTGCTCAACGTGTGGCGCAACGAACCGGTCGACGTCGCGGCGGGCCACGCGCGCCTGCGCGGCAGGTTCGGGGAGCGCTGGCTGCTCGGGATCGGCATCGGCCATCCCGAGGCGACCAGCGAATACACCAAGCCGCTGACCAAGATGCGCGAGTTCTTCGACGGCCTCGACTCGGCCGACCCGCCCGTGCCCAGGGACGAGCGCGTGGCCGCGGCGCTCGGGCCCAAGATGCTGGACCTCGCGAAGGAGCGCTCGCTCGGCGCCCATCCCTACTTCACGACAGCGGACCACACGCGCTTCGCCCGCGAGCGCATCGGCCCGGACGCCCTGCTCGCCCCCGAGGTCGCGGTCGTGGTCGACCCGGATGTCGAGAGCGCCCGCCGGACGGCGCGCGCCTACGCCGCGGCCTACCTCCGGCTGACCAACTACGTGAGCAACCTGCTGCGGTTCGGATTCACGGAGAGCGACATCGCCGACGGCGGCAGCGACCGCCTGATCGACGCCGTGATCCCGCATGGCTCACCCGAAGAGGTAGCCGAAGGCGTGGGCGCGCACTTCGACGCGGGCGCCGACCACGTCTGCCTGCAAGCGCTGGGCGACGACTCGCAGCTGCTGGACGACTACGAAGAGCTCGCCAGGGTGCTGGTCTGAGTCTCGCCCAGGAAGCTGTCGAGAACCTCGAGATAGCGATCGACGTCGGCCCCGGTCGTCTGGATGCCACACGCCGGGCCCGCCGAGTCGATCGCCTCCCAGACGCCTTCTGAACCACCCTGTCAATCCGGCAGCAGCGGTGCCGAGAAGCCCTCGTCGCGGCCGAGCAGCACGGCGCGCGTGATCGCCGTCGACCCGAAGCGGTCGCGCACGTCGTCCAGCGTGGCGTCGAGGGTGCGCTGGCGGTCGAGCGGCAGCGCGAGCTGGACCGCGTCGTCGTTCTCGAGGTTGCCGAACGCGACCCCGAGGAGCGTGATGCCTTGGCGCTCGATCATCGGCAGTGCCGACTCGAGCAGCCCCCTGGCGGTGACGAGGATGGTTGGCGTGTGCGCGGTCGCCTCGTTCAGCGTGTGCGAGCGGGTGGCGCGCGTGAAGTCGTTGAAGCGCAGCCGCAGCACGACCGTGCGGCACACGCGCCGGGCCGCTCGCAGCCGGCGGCCGAGGCGGTCGACGATCGCCACCAGCGTGGCGTCGAGGTCGGCCGGTGCCTTCGGGCTGCGGCGCCCGAGCGCATGCTGTGAGCCCATCGACCGGCGCCGCTGGCCCACCCGCACCCGCCGCGGATCCTTGTTGTGCGCCAGCGCATGGAGGTGCCGGCCGGAGCCGCGTCCGAGCATCGAGACGAGCTCGACCTCGCCGAACGCGGCCACCTGGGCGACGGTCATGATGCCGCGCTCGTGCAGCTTGGCGGCCGTGACCCTGCCGACGCCCCAGAGCCGCTCGACGGGCAACGGGTGGAGGAACTCCAGCTCGGCATCGGGTGGCACGACGAGCAGGCCGTCGGGCTTGGCCACGCCGCTGGCCACCTTGGCGAGGAACTTGGTCCGGGCCACCCCCACCGTGATCCGCAGGCCGACCTCGGCCAGCACGCGCCGGCGCAGCCGAGCGGCGATCTGGGTGGGGTCGCCGGAGATCCGCTCGAGCCCGCGGACGTCGAGGAACGCCTCGTCGATCGAGAGTCCCTCCACGAGTGGGGTGGTGTCCTCGAACACCTCGAAGACGGCCTTGCTCGCCTCGGAGTAGGCCGACATCCGCGGCGGGACCACCACAGCCCGCGGGCACAGCCGGCGCGCCTGCCCGCCGCCCATGGCCGTGCGCACCCCGTGCGCCTTGGCCTCGTAGCTCGCGGCGAGGACCACCCCCGCCCCGACGATCACCGGCTTTCCCCTCAGGCGCGGATCGTCGCGCTGCTCGACCGAGGCGTAGAACGAATCGAGGTCGGCGTGCAGGATCGTGGCCTCTGGAGACACGAACAAATGTTCGCATCGGGCCGTGACGGAACGCAACCCCACTTGCCATATCGATTTTCGATGTTATCGTTCCTCGATACTATCGTTTGTCGATAAGGAGACACCGTGGATCCCCAGCCCCCGTCGCGTGCCGTCAACGCCGGCTACATACTGGCGACCGTCCTGCTGGTGGTCACGGTCGTCTTCGCAGCCTTTGCCGTCGTCTCCGTCGGCGTGGGAGTGGCCCGTCACGGGGATTCGCTCCTCTATGGCCGGACGCTCACGGTTCCGCTCGAGCTCTCGCCGGACGAGATCCGCGGTCTTCCCCATGACGTCGACCCGCGAGGCTCGCTCGACGTCCAGGCCACCGTGACGGGCCCGACGACCAAGCAGATGCTGCTCAGGTCCGCGACGGACTTCGACGTGCTCGTGCTGTTCGCCGTGGGGCTCTGGCTGCTGCAGGGCTTCATGCGCGCGGTCGTGCGGGGCGACCCGTTCGGGGCCGCCAACGTGCGGCGTCTCCGGAGGCTTGGATTCCTCTTGGTCGCCGGCGCGCCGGCCGTCGAGCTGCTCAACTACTCGCTGCGGCTGTCGCTGTTCAACGACCTTCCACCGCATCCGTCCACCGACATCGGCGTGGCCGGGTTCAGCCTTCCCGGAGCCGCGCCGATCGGCGGCCTAGGTGCCTTCATCCTCGCGGAGGTGTTCGCTTACGGCGCGCGCCTGCGCGCGGACGTGGAGGGCACCGTCTGAGATGCCGCCCGAGACAGAGCACAAGATCGCGGTGCACCTCGACCGGCTGCTCGAGCAGCGCGGGATGACCCTGACCGAGCTCGCCGAGCGCGTGGACGTGACGGTCGTGAACCTGTCGATCCTCAAGAATGGTCGCGCTCGGGCCATCCGCTTCTCGACGCTGACCGCGCTGTGCGAGGCGCTGGACTGCCAGCCCGGCGACCTGCTCGGCTACGAGCCGTAACGGAGAGGGAGGGATTCGAACCCTCGATGGAAGTTTCCCCCCATACTCGCTTAGCAGGCGAGTGCCTTCAGCCACTCGGCCACCTCTCCGGGACGGCCACGATGGTAGCCGCGCGGCCCTAGGCGAGTACGCCCTCCAGGCGCAGCAGGAACTCCTTGCGCTCCACGCCGCCGGTGTAGCCGCCCAGCGCTCCGCCCGTTCGGAGCACCCGGTGGCAGGGGACGACCACCGGGATCGGGTTGGCTCCCAGCGCGTTGCCGGCCGCGCGCACGGCGCGGGGGCTGCCGGCCCGGTTGGCCACATCGGCGTAGGTGCTGGTCTCGCCGAATCCGATGCGGGCGGTCTGGCGCAGCACCTCCCCCGTGAAGCCCTGCGCGAGCGACCAGTCGATCGGCAGGTCGAAGCCGTGGCGGCGGCCCTCGAAGTACTCGACCAGCTCACGGCGGGCGTCGTCCAGGCGCTCCGGCGCCTCGAGGATCCGCGGCGACAGCTTGGCGGCCAGGTCCGCGACCACCTCGTCCTCGCCGCGCGACTCGGTGTAGGCCAGCCTCACGAGGCCACGCGGCGTGGCGGCTACCACGAGCGGTCCGAGCGGCGAGTCGACGATCGCGTAGGCCACGTCCAGCAGGCCCTCGGCGGCCGCCCGCTCGGCGATCAGCGGGCCCACGTCCAGCCCTGCGGCGGCGGGCAGGGCTTCGGCGGCCTCGCGCAGGGCGATTTCGATGTCCTTGGTCATGCGGTCCATTCCTCTCTGAGCTTCTTCAGGCCCTCGAACACGTTGCGCCTGGCCGCGTCCTGCGAGGACTCGAGCAGCACGGCCAGCTCGTCGTAGGGCATCCCGAGCACGGCACGGCAGAACACGGCGGTGCGCTGCTTCGGCGGCAGCTGCCGCACGGCGACCCACAGCTGCGACTCGCCGTCCCGGCCCGCGGCCTCGGCGGCGCTGATCTCCGGGACCGCCTCGACGGGCACCGGCCGGCGCCCGCGGGCTCTGTGCAGGTCGATCGCCTTGTTCTGGGCGATCCGGAACAGCCAGGCGCGCAGGTTGTCGGCGCGGCGCAGCTTCGGGTATGCCCTGAGGGCGGCGATCCAGGTCTCCTGGAAGCAGTCGTCCGCCTCGCCGGAGCCAGCCGTCGCGACACAGAAGCGATACAGGTCGGCGCTGTGCGCGTCGAGCAGGACCTGAAAGGGCGGCAGCTTCACGTCACCAGAACGGTGGCACGCCCGCCACCGTGAGATCTACGAGTGGACGAAGACCGGCGAGCCGAGCGGGATGTGGTTGATGAGCCAGCGCGCCTCCGCCGACTCGGCGCGCATGCAGCCGAGGCTGACCGGCTGGCCGATGCTCGACTCGTCGTTGGTGGCGTGCACCGCCAGGCGGTCACCGCCCGGCCAGTACGGAGGCAGGTCGGTCTGGTGGCCGGTGAGCGCGAGCACGCAGCAGCCGTATGGCGATCCCGGGGAGGTGACCTGCAGCCGGTCCGTAACCGTGAAGCGACCCTGCGGCGTGGGGTTGTCCTTGCGCCCGATCGCGACGTTCAGCTTGCGCACGGTGCTGCCGCCGTGGCGGACCAGCAGGATCCGCTTCGACAGGTCGGCGTGCAACGACCAGCTCACGCAGTCGAGCGTCGTCTTGCTCCGAGGGATCCACGCGATCTCGCCGTTCTTGAGCTCGGAGGCCTGCACGCCGAGCCACTCTCCGCGCTGGCTGACGACGCCCAGCACCCGCGTGGAGCCCCACTCGGTACGCGGCGTGATCCGCAGGCGCTTGTCGCCGCCCGGCTCGCGGTAGAGCGTGGTGGAGGTGCTGATCGTCGCGGTCGAGTAGCAGGCGGTGTCGCCCGGCTCGGTGGGGAACGGGGCGGCCAGCGGGCCGCCCTTCTCAGGGATGAAGTGGCGCGTGCCCTGGCCGCCGCCGTCGGTGCCGCGCGAGACCACCTGGTTGGAGTCGCCGAACTGGGTGGCGCCGACCACGCCGGCGGCGCCGACCAGCGCCGCGATGGCCAGCCCGATCAGCGCCAGCGGGACGGCGCGCCGCGGTGGGTCGGGCGCCTGGCGCTCGCGCTCGGCGAACATCTCGAGCACGGA
>JAXDIH010000256.1:0-26170 GCA_034664105.1 Thermoleophilaceae bacterium | reverse complement strand
CTCTACCGCGACGCGCCGCTGCTGCTGATCGGCGAGGGCACGTCGGAGATCCAGCGCATGGTCATCGGCAAGAAGCTCCTCCAGCGCAACAAGATCTAGGCAGGGGGTGTCCGCCGCCGACACCAAGACGCTGATCGGCCAGGCGATCGAGCGGCTGCGCGACGAGCTGCCGGCCCTGCGCAACCTGCAGCTGGTGGTGAGGCTGGAGCTGCACACCCACGGCCACGACGTCCCGATCTGGCGGGTGGAGGTACCCGGGCCGAAGATCGACCGCGATCCGGCGGCCGACGCCCGCGTGGACGTCTCGATCGCCCGGCCACGATTCAACGAGCTCGCCAAGGAGGGCACGCTCGAGGACTGGGCGAGGGCCTACGACCGCGGGGACGTGAAGGTCACCGGGGACAGGGCCGTGACGGCGCTGCTCGGCAACGTGATCCAGCGTCGCCGCGCCCGCGTCTAGCGCCGCGCGCCAGATTCCCCCGCTAACGGCAAACTCGTTCTATTCTGGGTTGCGTGCAAGACAGCGTGCAAGAAGCCGAACAGAATGGAACCACCGGCGAGGACAAGGCCAAGGCCGGCCAGTCCAAGCCCAGAACTACGAGCCGGCAGCCCAGAGGTAAATCGGGTCGCTTCGAGCGTCAAAACGGAGGCGGGACGGATACCGACCTGTCGCCGCGGACGCTCCTGACCCGCTTGGAGCAGCAGTCCGGGCAGCTCGGGATCCTCCGCTCGAAGCTCGACGAGACGCGCAGGGACCTCGCGCTGGCGCGCGAGGCCGCCCAGGTCGCCGAGGCGGCGCTCGCAGAGGAGCGGCGCAACCGCGAGCGGATCGAGGCGAACCTCAGTCGCGAGCGCTCAGCGCGCCAGCAGGCCGAGGGCAGCGTGGAGGACTCGCGCGCCACGGCGAGTGCGCTGGAGGCGCAGCACCACCTCCTGCGTGCTCAGCTGAGGGCGAAGGAGCACAAGCGCCGCCGCTTCCCGCTCGGTCGCAAGAGCTAGCGCTCAGCCCCCGTCGGGGGTCACCAGCTGCGTGCAGGTGAAGAACGCTGCGTTGCGATCGTCGTCGTTGCGGCGGATGCGCACCTCCCAGACCTGGGTGCGGCGCCCGATGTGCAGCGGTCGGCCGACGGCATGGAGGACATCTCCTGGGCGGCCGGCCGCGAACACGTTGGCTTTCAGCTCGGCGGTGGTGAAGTCGTGGCCCTCGGGCAGGTTGCGGTAGGTGCCCCATGCCGCGACGCTGTCGGCGAACGCCACCCACACGCCGCCGTGCACGTAGCCGCCGATGTGGAGGTGCCGCTCGTCGATGGCCAGCCGGCCCTCGACCTCGCGCTCCTCGATGCGGACCACCTCGACGCCCAGGGAGCCCGGGAAGCTGTCGGCCAGGCGCTGCTGGAACAGCTCGAGGTTGCCGTCCGGCCCCGTCAGGTGCGCTCCAGCGCGGACCCGTCGTACAGCTTGATCACGCGCACAGCCCCCGGCGGCGTCGCGTCCAGGCAGAGCTCGCAGAGCACGCACTCGTCGAGCTGCTCCTCGCGGATCTCGACGCCGGTGGGGGTGGCCTTGAAGATGTCCACCGGGCACACCTCCTCGAGCTTCTGCGCCAGCTCCGCGTCGCCGCGGATGCTGTCGTCCACCTCGACGTCGATGAACAGCCCCGGCATCAGGCGCGCGCTCCCAGCTTCTCGCGTACGGCGTCCGGGATCGCGTCGATCCGCTCGACCACCGGGATCCCCGCGGCCTCGAGGCGCGCGATCTTCTCCGTGGCTGTGTCCTCGGCGCCTTCCACGATCGTGCCGGCGTGGCCGAACGACATGCCCTTCATCTCCTCGTCGTCCATGAAGCGGCCGGCCATGAAGGCCACGATCGGCAGGCGCGAGTCGTTGTCGGCGACCCACTCGGCCAGCTGGGCCTCCATCCGCCCGCCGGGCTCCGTGTAGATCACGATCGCCTCGGTCTGCTCGTCGGCCTCGAACAGCGGCATCAGCTCGGCATAGGTCGACCCGATGATGGCGTCGCCGCCGATCGAGATCGCGGTCGACACGCCCAGGCCGGCGACGGTCAGGGTGGAGGAGATCTCGGTGGTCATCCCGCCCGAGCGCGACATCACGCCGACGCTGCCGGGCTGGTAGGCCTGCTCGGTGTTCTTGGCGGGGCCGCCGATGCCGCCCATCTTCGCGATCCCCGGCGCCACCAGGCCCAGGCAGTTGGGGCCGATTATGCGGGCGCCGCGCGCGTCGGCGGCCTCCACCATCTGGGCCACGTCGCCGCGCGGGATGCGCTCGGTGACGATCACGATCAGCCCGATGCCCGCGTCGATTGCCTCGAGCACCGCGTCCTTGGTGAAGGCCGGCGGCACCGTGACCACGGAACCGTCCGGAACGCGGCCGCCGTTGTGCTCGACGATCTGCTGGACCGTGTCGAAGACGGGCACCCCATGCACCTCGCGGCCCTTGCGCCCGGGCGTGACGCCGCCGACGATCTTGGAGCCGTAGTCGAGGCACTCGCGAGTGAGGTTGACCGCCTCGCGCCCGGTGATGCCCTGGACGATGAAGGTCGTGTCGGCGTTGATCAGGACGCTCACGCGGCGGCCCCCTGAATCTTCGCCACGGCGCGCCCCGCCGCCTCGTGCATCGAGACCGAGCGGTCGCAGTACTCGACGCCGTAGCGGTCGAGGATCTTGAAGCCCTCTTCCTCCCAGGCGCCCGGAATGCGGAAGATCGCGATCGTCTCGGCCGGGTCCTTGCCGAGCTCCAGGCACGCCTTGATCACACCGCGGGCCACGATGTCCACCCGGGTGTTGGAGACGATCGACATCATCACCGCGATCTTCTCGACGCCGTCCTTCTGGAGCACCTGCTTGGCCAGGCCGCACGCCTTCGCGACCGACGGGTTGCCGCCGATCTCGGAGTAGTTCGCGGGCCGGCCGCCGTGCGAGCGCACCGCGTCGGTCAGCGTGAGCGAGCCCCCGCCGGCGCCGATCACCAGGCCGAGGTTGCCGTGGAAGCCCGTGTCCTTGCCCTGGATCACGCCGCGGTGGTCGGCGGCGTCGATGTCCTTGACGGCGACCTCGAAGCGGCTGGGCTCGTACCCCTCGCGGGTGCCCTCGTCGGCGCCGATGCCGAGGTCGGCCAGCAGCGCCTGCTGGCGCGGCATCCCCTCGTTCTCCATCTCCATGTGGGCGTCGAGGGCAACGAAGCTGCCGTCCTCGAGCTGCGCCAGCGGGTTGATCTCGGCCAGCGTCATGTCGCGCTGCTGGAACAGCCGGGCCAGCCGCGCCACGATCGGCGTCAGGCGGGTCAGCGCGCTGCCGGTGACCCCCGCGGCGGCGATCACCTGCTTGGCCTGGAAGTCGGAGAACGGCAGCAGGTTCGAGAAATGGCCGCGCCCCACGTGGTCCGGGTGATCCTCGGCCACCTGCTCGATGTCGATCCCGCCCATGTCGCTGAACAGGATCAGCGGCCGCTTGCGGGTACCGTCCCAGACCACGCCCGCGTAGTACTCCTGCTTGACCTCGGCCTTGGGGTCAACTAGCACGCCGCGCGGCATGTGGCCGCCGATCTCCAACGCGAGGATGGCCTCCGCGTGCCGCGCCGCCTCGTCCGGCGTATCGGCGAACTGGACGCCGCCGGCCTTCATGCGGCCGCCGGTGAGCACCTGTGACTTGATCACCGTCGGGCCGCCGATCCGCTCGGCGATCGCACGCGCCTCGTCGGCGCTGGTGGCGAAGCCGAAATCGGTGACTGGGATCCCGGCCCGCTTGACGATCTCGCGGGCCTCGTATTCGTAGAAGCGCATAGGCGGCGCGGAACCCTAACCTACGCGCCGACCGGCTCGAAGCCGTACGCCTCTGCCAGCTCGGGGTCCTTCGCGGCCAGCTGCTCGGCCAGGTCCACCATCACGCGGCACTGCTTCCAGGTCGCGTCGTCCTGCATCTTGCCGTCGATCATGTGCACCCCGCGGCCGTCCGGGATCGCCTCGATGACCTTCTTGGCGAACGCGACCTCGTCGGGATCGGGCGAGAACACCCGCTTGGCGATCTCGAGCTGGGCGGGGTGCAGCGACCAGGCGCCGACGCAGCCGAGCAGGAAGGCGGCCCGGAACTGGGTCTCGCAGCCGAGCGTGTCCTTGATGTCGCCGTAGGGTCCGTAGAACGGCAGGATCCCCGCGCTGGTGCAGGCGTCGACCATGCGCGCGATCGAGTAGTGCCACGGGTCCTGCTGAGCGGTGGCGCGCGGCGCTTCCGGATCGTTCGGGTCGGGGTCCTCGATCACGCGGTAGCCGGGGTGGCCGCCGCCCACGCGAGTGGTCTTCATGCGCCGGGAGGCGGCCAGGTCGGCCGGGCCGAAGCTCATGCCCTGCATGCGCGGGCTGGCCGTGGCGATCTCCTCGACGTTCACCACGCCCTGCGACGTCTCGAGGATCGCGTGCACCAGCAGCGGCCGCTCGAGGCCCACCTTGGCCTCCAGCTGGGCGAGCAGCCGGTCCACGTAGTGGATGTCCCAGGGTCCCTCGACCTTCGGGACCATGATCACCTCGAGCCGATCGCCGATCTCGGTGACCAGCTCGGTCAGGTCGTCGAGCGCCCAGGGGCTCTCGAGGCTGTTCACGCGCGTCCAGAGCGCGGTGTCGCCGAGGTCGGCGTTCCGTGCGACGTCGATCAGCCCCCGGCGCGCGGCGTCCTTGCGGTCGACGGGCACCGCGTCCTCGAGGTTGCCCAGCAGGATGTCCGTCTGGCGCGCGATGTCGGGCGCCTTGGCGGCCATCTTCTCGTTCGAGAAGTCGAGGAAATGGATCATCCGCGAGGGCTTGAAGGGGATCTCGCGGAGCGGCTCCGGCGCGTCGACGGCCAGCGGCTTGAAGAAGTCACGGGGGTTTCGCATCGGATCCCAATCTATCGTTCGCGCGATGGCGGACGTGCTCGTTCTTTGCTACCACGCGGTCAGTGAGCGCTTCCCGGCGGCCCTGTCGGTCACGCCGGAGGCGTTCGAGCGCCAGCTGCGGCTGCTCTCGCGTGCCGGCTACAGGGGCGCCACCTTCGAGCAGGCCGTCCAGTCGCGCTCCGGGCGGACCGTGGCGATCACCTTCGACGACGCCTACCTCTCGGTGCTCGAGCTGGCCAAGCCGCTGCTGGACGAAGTGGGCTTTCCGGCCACCGTGTACGCGCCCACCGCGTACCTCGACACCCCCGAGCGCCCGCTCGCGTGGGACGGCATCGAGCAGTGGCTCGGCGGTGAGCACGAGCACGAGCTGCTGCCGATGTCGTGGGACCAGCTCGGCGGGCTGGCGGAGGCCGGCTGGGAGATCGGCTCGCACACGCGCACGCACCCGCACCTCACCACGCTCGACGACGAGAGCCTGCGCGACGAGCTCGGGCGCTCCCGCGAGGAGGTCGAGCGACGCCTCGGCCGGCCCTGTCCCACGCTCGCCTATCCCTACGGCGACCACGACGAGCGTGTGGTGGCGGCGGCCGGCGCGGCCGGCTACTCGGCCGCGGGCACGTTGCCGGCGCGGCTGCACAGCGAGCGGCCGCTGGCGTGGCCGCGCGTGGGGGTCTACCACGGCGACGACGAACGCCGCTTCCGCATGAAGGTGTCGCGCACGATGCGCCGCCTGCGCGGGAGCCGGTTCTGGCCGACTGGATAGGATTGCCGGCCGCATGACAGAGACCACTCAAGGCATCGAGACCGACCAGGCCTCCCGCGAGGCCTCCGGCGCCCACCCCTACGGGCGCTATCTGGAGGAGTTCGAGGTCGGCGCCGTCTACAAGCACTGGCCCGCCAAGACCGTGACCGAGGCAGACGACCACCTGTTCTGCCTGATCACGATGAACCACCACCCGCTGCACCTCAACGACGTGTACGCGCGCGAGTCGCAGCAGGGCCGCAACGTCGTCGTGGGCCCGCTCGTGTACTCGCTGGCGCTGGGCATGTCGGTCAGCGACGTGTCGGGCAAGGCGATCGCCAACCTGGCCACCGAGGACCTCTCGCACCCGGCGCCGGTCTTCCACGGCGACACCCTGTTCGCCGAGAGCGAGGTGCTCGAGGTGCGGCCGTCCGAGTCCAAGCCGGACCGCGGCATCGTGCGCGTGCACACGCGCGTCTTCAAGGAGGACGGCACGCTCGTGGCGGAGTTCAAGCGCGCGGTGCTCATCCCGCGCAAGCCCGCCGCCTAGAACCCTCGCGCGCCGCGAGGTGCCGTGTTAGAAAGGTGTAATGAGGCTTGGGTCCGGGAACGCCCGGAGGCGCCTCGTGGTCGCCTCCGTCTGCGCCGCTGTTGCCCTAGCCGCCCTTGTCTCGTTGGCCCCGTCCCTCTACGAGATCGTGGAGAAGGGGAGGGGCCCGCCGCTCGTGCCCTACGAGGGCACCGGGCTGATCTACAAGGTGCGGGTGCTGGACGTCTTCGACGTCTACGCAGACGCCGAGTCGCGCCCGAGCCCGGACAAGCTCAGCTCGACCGGGCTGGTGGCCGCGGCCAGCATGGCGCTGATGACGCTGCTGCTCCTGCGTGCCGCGCTCGGGGATGCCCGGCGGCGGCGCTTCTACGCGCTGGCCGCCGCGGGGCTCGCCTATCTGGCGGCCGACGAGCTGTTCGCCATCCACGAGACGCTCGGGCACAACCTGCAGTTCCTCGCCGACCTGCCCGGCGTGGAGCGCCCGGACGACGTGGTGTTCCTGTCGTACTCGGTCCCGCTCGCGATCTTTGCGTGGGCGTTCCGGGACATCCTGCTCGCCAACCGGCGGGCGGTTCAGCTGTTTGCCGTGGGCACGGGCTTCTTCCTCGTGGCGGCCGCCGCCGACCTGGCGGGTGTGTCGATCGACGAGCCCGCCGAGGTGGTCGCGGCCATCTGCCTGTTGTCGGGCCTGGTGCTGATCACGGCCGAGATTCTCACTCAGGAGCTCGGCCTGGAGCACACGCGCAGCTCGCGTTTCGCCCGCCGGGCCAAGCCGAAGAGCCGCGTGCTCAGCGCCGCGCCACCTGGATGACCCAGACGGTCCGCGGCCGCCCGGCCAGGCGACCGCGCGCGTGACCGACTCCCACCAGGTTCATCGAGGTGGTCAGCACGAGGCCGCGGTGCGCGGGCGACTTCAGCCAGGCGCCCAGCGTCGCGGCGACCTGGGCCTGGAGGGAGAAGTGCAGGGCCAGCGCCTCACCGGAGTGGGGGTACGAGCGATTGGTGGAGACGGTCGGGCGGTGCCGCAGCTGCTCGTGTCGGACCAGCCAGTGAGCGAAGGCGCCGGCCGAGCGCTCCAGGTCGGGTGAAGCGCGCAGCGCCGGCAGGCCGGCCTCGCTGGCCCTGGCCGCGTTGATCTTCTCGACCATGCGGTTCTCGGGCGACTGCGGGGCAGCCACCGCCACGGGCACTCCGCAGAACCCGAGCAGCACGAAGACCAACACGAAACTGGCGTGTTTCAACCGGCTCTCCCTTTGAAGGCCTACGGGGTTAGCTGACGGACTCGCGCCTGAGAGCAGCGCGTCGCCTGACTGAGCAGGCGATTAGCCCCAAAAAGTGGATCCCCCGTTCGCCTCGTGGATCGAGGCGATTCGGCAAACCTGTGGCCGGAAGCTCTATCAGCCGGCTTGGACGGAACCGTCCGGATCGGCCAAAAAGCGCGCTACACGGGCACTTTCGGCCTCGAGCGTGCGTCCGCGCACGCGTTCTATGCCGCGCGTGACCAGCTGGCGGCGCAGCTCCGGATCGGACGCGATCCGCCCGAGTGCCTCCGCCGCGGCGTCGGCATCGCCGGGCGGGATCAGCAGCGCGGCGTCGCCGGCCGCCTCCGGCACGCCCCCAACCGCGGTGGCGACCACCGGCGTGCCCGCCGCGAATGCCTCCAGCAGGACCTGGGGCATGCCCTCGGTCCAGGAGATGTGCAGGAACGCGTTGGCGCCGCGGTAGCGGTCCATCAGGCCGCCATGGATCGGCAGGTAGCCGAGCAGCTCGGCGCGATCCTCCACGCCGAGCTCGCGCAGCCGGCCGCGCAGCTCGCCCTCGAGCGGGCCCTCGCCGCAGATCTGGAAGCGCCACCCGGCGCCGTCCAAGCGCGCCAGCACGTCCGCCAGCAGCAGCGGGTTCTTCTCGGTCTCCAGCCGGCCGACGCTGAGCACGGTGTGATCCCCGTTCCAGGCGCGGTTGGCGGCCTCCGCGGGGTCGGCGATGTCGGAATCGCGCACCAGCGACACCGAGATCGGCAGCAGGTGGCGGGCGCGCTTGAAGTTGGCGGCCAGGTCCGGGCCGACCACGACCGTGGGCGCGCGGCGGGCCATCAGCCGGTACGCGCCCTCCAGCAGGTCGCCGGCCAGGTGGACCAGGCGCTTGCCGGGGTGGCGGGTGCGCACGTAGGTGGGGAAGTCCTGGCGCACGCCGAGCGTCACGCGCTTGCGGCGCAGCGCCGCCAGCGCGGCAAAGGCGAGGCAGAGCGGATGCGGCCCCAGCAGCCAGACCACGTCCACCTGCGGCAGCAGGCGCCAGAAGCGGCGCAGCGAGCCCAGCATCGCCAGCGGCGCGCGCGGGCTGAGCATGCTCGGATAGGAGGGGAGCCCCACGAACTCCACGTGGTCCGGCACCCGGTAATGGGCGCGCGGCAGCTCGGGGTCGAGCTGCCCCAGCAGGATCGTGTGCTCGGCCGCGGCGGCCACGCCCGCGATGAACAGGACGAGCGAGCGGTCGGCGTACACGCCGTCGGCTGTGGAGCGGTACCAGTTGTCCGCGTAGACGGCGACGCGCAGCGGGCGCGCGGCGCTCACGCCGGCTTTCGCCGCGCCAGATGCGCGAGCGCTCGCAGCGGCGGTCCGAAGCGCACGCAACCGAACAGGAAGCCGAAGCCCCAGGCCAGGTGCATGGCCCCGAACACGGCCGGCAGCGACGCGACGTCGGCCGCGCTGGCGTCCAGCGTGGCGTTGTCGGCGCGCGAGGCCTCGGCCATGGCCACGCCGACAACCGCGGCGCACCAGAGCGCCACGGCGGTGCGCCCCAGGTGGCGCAGCCGGCCGAGCGGGAGGATCGCCGCGGCGAGCGACAGGGCAACGCTGGGCGCGAGCAGATGCGAGCGGCGCATGCTCTCGGGGTGTCTGCCGGAGGTCTTCGCGCGGTAGATGCCGTAGCGCCAGTACTGGCGCGCGAGGGCCTTCAGGCTGTCACGCGGGATGTACTGCGCGCCCATCTCGGGCAGGCAGAGGATGCGCCCGCCCTTGCCGCGGATGCGGGCGGCCAGCTCGGAGTCCTGATCGTTGTGCCAGTCCTCGTCCCAGCCGCTGTGCGCCTCGAGCACCGAGCGCGGCCACACGCCGGTGAAGCCGCTGTCCACCTCGATCTCGCCGCCGCCGGCCTGGCGGAACTGCGCCCCGCCGCGGCCGAGCGGCGTCTCGAGCGCCAGCGCCACCCGGCGCGACCAGGTGCCGTTGCCGCGGGCCAGCTGCGGGCCGCTGACGTGGTCGGCGCCGCCGCGGCGCAGTCGCTCCACGCCGCGAGCGAGGTAGTCCTCCGGATAGAGCGTGTGAGCGTCCATCCTGGCGATGAAGGCGCCGCGGGCGTTGGCCAGCCCGATGTTGAGGCTGACCGGGGTGGAGCGGCGCGGGTTCTGGAGGATGCGCACGCGCGGGTCCGCCTGTTGGAGCTCACGCAGGATCTCCCCGGTGCGGTCCTCGGAGGCCCCGTCGATGAACAGGAACTCGATCGTGCCGTCGAAGCGCTGCGACAGCATCTTCGCCGCGACCTCGCGGATGTGCTCCTCCTCGTTGAGGACGGGCGTTAGGACGCTCACGTCTACCCGCATGTAACCCCCCAGCCGCTCCGTGGCTCAGTGACCGACGAACTCGATGGTCTCGCCGAGAATGAAATCCTTGGCGGGAAGCTGCTCTTCCCTGTCACGCTCGACCAGCACATGGACGGTCTGCAGCAGGATCAGGAGGTCGAAGGCCGCCGATCGATGCTTGATGTAGTACAGGTCGTGGCACATCTTCCAGGCCGTCCCGAAGCGGCTTCCCGCGTAGCCGCAGCGGACCTGGGCCCACCCGGTCAGGCCCGGCTTCACCAGGGCCCGGCGCTCGTAGTACGGCACCAGCCCGGACAGCTCGTTCACCAGCTCCGGCGGCTCGGGCCGCGGGCCCACCAGGCTCATCTCGCCCTTGAAGATCTGCCATAGCTGCGGCAGCTCGTTCAGATGGGACTTGCGCAGCACCCGCCCGACGCGGGTGATCAGCTCCTCCTCGGACCTGGTGGAGCGCAGCTCGTCGGCGTCCGTGCGCATGGTCCTGAACTTGACCATGTCGAACTCGCGGCCTTCCTCGCCCACGCGCCGCTGCCGGTAGAAGATCGGCCCCCGGTCCTCGAGCTTCACGGCCAGCGCGCAGAGCAGCATGAACGGGAGCGCTCCGAGCAGCATCAGCCCGGACACCAGCAGGTCCAGCGCGCGCTTGGAGAGGGGGGAGGAGGGCGAGTAGCGCGGGTGCATGATGAACTGGAACCAGGCGGAGTTGATCGTGCCGATCGGCACGTGACCGAGCAGGCCCTCGTACAGAGCGGTCGCCTCGATCATCCGCACCGGGAGGTCCAGGCATTCGCGCGCGGCGCGCTCGAAGATCTCGAGCCGGCGCGACTGCGGGGCGATCACGAGCAGGTCGATCGACTCCTGGCGCACGGCCGAGCGCACGTCCTCGAGCGACCCGAGCCACGGCACGCGGGCGGGCTGACCGGCCAGCTCCTCGCCGATGTAGCCCACGACCTTGTAGCCGCGGATGCCGGTGTCCTCGATCTCGGAGGCAAGCTTGTTCGCGAACGACGCGCTGCCGATCACGGCGGTCCACACGGGGCGATCCATCTCGAAGCGCGACTCGAGCCAGTCCGCCATGAACGTGGTGGTCACGGCCGCCGCGAGCGCCGCGACCGCGGTCTGCGTGCCGATCAGCGCCTGCCCGAAGGCGCCGGGGATCAGCGCCACGGCGATCCCGGCCGCGGGGACGAAGGCGTTGAAGGCCACGCGCGCGATCGGCATCAGGGGCAGCGGGCGCGGCTTGGCGCGCAACGCGACCGAGGTGATCGTCATCACCGCGAACAGGAACACGACGGCGGAGACGCGGGCGCCGCGCACGAGCGCGATCGCCGATGCGACGGCGGCCGGAGCCAGGCCGTAGAGCACGCGTGTGTAGTAGCGCTGGGCGGCGAGCGCGCTCAGCACCGGCGCTGTGTCGCTGCTCCACTTGCCCTCGCCCATGGCGCGGTAGGTGACCTCGATGGCCGCCGCGACCACCGCCGCGAGCGCGATCCCGCCAAAGGCGAGCAGGACGATTCTGGCGCCGTCGCCCACGAATCCGTCGGTACTCGGTGCCGCAAGCGCGGCTGCGGGGTCAAGGAGCGCGGCGACCAAGCCGATTAGAAGAGCAACGTGGATGCGAACGATCGTCATTTAGATTCGGAACCTATTATCGGCAGCGATCGTCACGGCGTTGACCGAAGCACAAACACTTCCGGGACTGCTTTCATAGTAGTCGCATGAATTCGGCCGATCCACAAGCGGCTCGGGACTCCCTGGGCACCGGCTGGCGCCGCCCGCAGGCGGAGAGCACCGGCATCGAGCGGTACTTCCGCGTGCTTCGCGAGCGCGCCGGCCTGATCCTTCTCGTCGTCCTGACGACCACGCTCATGGCTGGGGCCTACCTCGCTGTCGCGACCAAGCAGTACAAGGCCGAGGCCGATCTCTTGGTCATTCCCGCATCGCGGGATGACCAATCGCTGAACACCCTGCCGCTGATCCGCGAGTCGAGCGACCCCACGCGCGACGTGGAGACCGCGGCCCGCGTCACCGCCAGCCGCAACGTCGCCAAGCTGGTCAAGCGCGACCTCGGGCTGGACATGACCGACGACGAGCTGCTCAAGCACGTCAAGGCCGAGCCGGTCGCACAGAGCAACGTCGTGGCGGTGAGCGCCACGGCCGATTCGCCCAACCTCGCCCGCGACATCGCCAACGGGTTCGCGGACGGCGTCGTGACCTCGCGCTCGAACGTGGTGCGCAGCGAGGCGGACAAGCTGATCGCGGGTCTGCGCCAGCAGGTCCAGGACGCCCAGGACGCCGGCGAGAACACCGACGCGCTGTCGGCCAACATCGCCGCGCTCCAGACGGTCCGCGAGAAGGGCGACCCCACGATGCACGTGGAGACCCGCGCGGACGCCCCGGCCGCCGCCTTCTCGCCGCGGCCGATGCTCACGATCTTCGCCGGCCTGATCGGCGGCCTCATCCTCGGCGTCGGCGGCGCCTTCGCGATGAGCGCCCTCGACCCGCGCCTGCGCCGCGAGGAGCAGCTGCGCGACCTCTACAGCCTGCCGATTCTCGCCCGCGTGCCCAAGGAGAAGCGCGCGCCCACGTACACGCTCGGGAAGCGGCGCTTCGGCATCGGTCCCCGCGAGCGCCAGCGGCGCGCTCTCCCGCCGGGCGAGCTGTCGGCGGCCACGCTCGAGTCCTTCCGCACGCTGCGCACGATGCTTGCCGCCCAGCGCCGCGAGGACGGCAACAGCCGTTCGATCCTGGTCACCGGCCCCTCGCCGTCGGAGGGCAAGACCACCACCGCGATCAACCTCGCGTCCTCGCTGGCCCTGGCCGGCAACCGCGTGATCCTGATCGAGGCCGACTTCCGCCGGCCCACCGTCGGCGAGGCGCTCGGCGTGCGCGCCCGGGTGGGCATCGGCGATGTGCTGCTCGGCAACGTGGCGCTCGAGGACGCCCTCGTGCTGGCGCCGCCGTTCGGCGACAACCTGTGCGCCCTGCTCGTGGACCGCGCCGACGACTGGCTCGCGGAGGTGCTCTCGCTGCCGGCCGCCCAGGCGCTGCTCGAGGACGCCAAGCGGCTGGCCGACTACGTCGTACTCGACTCGCCGCCGCTCACGCAGGTGATCGACGCGATGCCGCTGGCCCGCCAGGTCGACGACGTCGTGCTGGTCACGCGGCTCGGCTCCAGCAACCTCACCCAGCTCGCCCACCTGGGCGACCTGCTCGACCAGAACGGCATCCGCCCGGCTGGCTTCGTCGTCGTCGGCGGCGCCGGACCGGAGGAGTCGAGCTACTACCGCGAGGCCCAGCGCCGGCGCGCCGAGCAATCGGACTGGCTCGTGAGCTTCGAGCAGAAGACGTCCGGCGCCGGTGAGTCGGGGGAACCGACCTCCTCAGCCCAGCGCTGAGCGGCTGGCCGGTTGACCGCCCGGGCTGACCTTCCGACCCGGTTCCTGACAGCGGGGCTGCTCACGCTGGCGCTGCTCGTCGGCGTGGTGGCGGGCTACAACCCCCCGGTCGCGATCGGCCTGACGCTCGGGGTGGTGTTCCTCGGCGTCGCGATGACGAACCTGACGGCGGGCATCTGCCTGTTCGCCCTGCTGACGTTCCTGGACACGATCCTTCCCACCGAGGGGGCCGGAGGGGCGTTCTCGGTGCCGAAGCTGCTCGGCCTCGTCCTGATGATCTCCTGGCTTGCGCTGGCCACCGTGGGCGAGCGCGAGCACCGCGAGCGCCTGTTCAGCCACTCGGGCTTCCTGCTGGTGCTGTTCATGTTGCTGGGGTGGGTGCTGCTGAGCGCGGCGTGGGCCGAGGACACGGGTGCGGTCGTGGAGTCGATCACGCGGTGGCTCCCCAACGTGATGCTGTTCCTGATCGTCTTCGCGGGCGTGCGCACGCGCGAGCAGCTCCTGTGGGTGCTCGGCGCGTTCGTGGCCGGCGCGCTCGTGTCGGCCATCTACGGGATGATCGTCCCGGCTCCGGCGAAGGACTTCGGCCGGCTCTCCGGAGCCGGCGGAGACCCGAACGAGACCGCCGCCGCCCTGGTGGCCGGCGCGGCGATCGCAGCGGCCCTGGCGGTGGCCCTGCGCGGCAAGCCCCTCCTGCGCCTTGCCAGCGCGGCCGTAGTGCCGCTGGCGGCGTTCGCCTGCTTCCTCACGGTGTCGCGCGGCGGGCTGGTGGCCTTCGGCGCCGCTCTGATCGCCGGCATCGCCATGGCCGGCAAGCGCCGCGGCAAGGTGGTCGCCCTGGCGGTGATCGGGGCGGTCCTGGCGGTCGGCTACTTCGGCATGTTCGCGCCCGCCGCGGCGCGCGAGCGGATCACCGAGAGCAACGGCGGCACCGGGCGCCTGGACATCTGGACGGTCGGCTGGCGGATGGTGCAGGGCGCTCCGATCCAGGGCGTGGGGGCCGGCAACTTCACGGTCGTCTCGATCCACTACCTGATCGCCCCCGGCGCGCTGCTGCGCGACGACTTCATCGTCGACGTGCCCAAGGTCGCGCACAACACATACCTCGAGGTGCTGGCCGAGCTCGGCATCGTCGGCCTGACGCTGTTCCTGATCGTGATCGTCTTCTCGATCGCCTGTGCGGTGAGGGCTGCGCGCTACGCCGAACAGGTCGGGGATGCCCAGATGGAGATCTTGGCGCGAGCGATCGTCGTGGCGCTGGTGGCGCTGCTGGCCGCCTACGCCTTCATCTCGCGCGAGTACAGCAAGCAGCTGTGGCTGCTGCTGGCGCTGTGCCCGGTGATGCTCGAGATCGTCAGGGCGAAGGCGCGCTCAGCGCCATCTGGGCGGTAGCTCCGGCGGCTGGGTGGTCGGCCCGGGCACCCGGTTCGGGTGGCCCGTGAAGACCTCCAGGCAGGGGCTGCCGGGAGCCAGGCGGAGGTCACCCGGCCGCGTCGCGCGGTAGGACACCTGCCCGATCAGGTTGTCGATGCCCTCGAAGCCGAACTCGGGCTCGATGATGCCCCCGAGGCCCTCGTCGCGGATGCCGCCGCCGATGCAGTTGCGCCGCACGATGTTGTTCGACCCGATCGCGCCGCCGCGGTCGAAGTGCGATTCGACGTTGAAGCGCAACGTGGAGTTGCTGATCACGTTGCCCTCCACGAGGTTGTCGCGCGGCGCGAGGTCGCCCAGCCCCCCGAACAGCACGCCCTCGCCGTTGGAGTCGATCACGTTCCCCTCGACGTACGTCCGCCGCGCGTCCGGGTAGAGGTGGACCCCGAGGTCGGCGTTGCTGTAGATCCAGTTGTCGCGCACCTGCGTCTCGCGCGCGACGCTCACGTAGACGCCGTGGTCGTGGTTGGTGGCGGGCAGGCGGCCGCAGTCATGGATGCGGTTGCCCTTGATCGTCACGTTCCGCGCCACCCCGTAGACCTCGTGGCCGAGCACGAAGCAGATTCCGGTGTGCTGGTTGGTCACGTCGTTGCCGGCGAAGAGGATGTCGCGCCCGTTCACCGTCGGGCTGGGCAGGCCGGTGCGGTTGCGGCCGTCGAGGTAGAGGCCCTTGATCACCAGGTGCGCGCTCTGCCGGTCCAGCCACAGCCGGCCCAGCAGGCGCGCGGCCTCGCCCGGGTAGGAGCGCAGCGTGATCGGCCGGCCCGCCGTGCCGCGCCGGCCGATCTCCAGCGTGCCCACGTAGGTGCCCGCTCGCAGGCAGCCGGTCTGCCCGGGGTGCAGCGACCGGACCAGCTGCCTGACCGACCGGAACGGCCGCGCGCGCGTCCCGTTGCCGCTGTTGGAGCCGCGCGTGGAGGCGACCCTGTCGCAGGCGGCGTGGCGGCTGGCGCCGCTGCCGTCGTTACCCGCGCCCAGGACGACGCCGGTGCCGGCGGCGGCGGCCGCCGCCAGAATCACAGCCAGTAAACCGGCGGACCGCATGCAGTCCAGCGTAGCTGCGAATCAGCGCCTGGCCCAGGCGAACCGACGCGCGAGCAGCCCGCGCAGGAAGTCGATGTCGGACCGGCCGATCTCGCCGGTCAGGCGCAGCGCCGCCAGATAGACGATGCAGGCCAGCGCGCCGCCCAGCACCAGCACGATGATCCCGGGGTCGGTGCCCAGCGCCAGGAGCGGGAGGCAGGCGATTCCAGCGGCAATCGTGGCGCGAAAGAACGCGAGGAGCTGCGGGCGCAGCGGGAGGCCGACCAGCTGGCGCAGGATCAGCAGGTGGCCCGGCACCCAGATGGCGTAGGCCACGTCGTTGCCGATGGCGCCGCCGACGATGCCGATGTCCGGGATCAACAGCACACAGACCAGCGCGTCGGCCGAGACCATCGCGATCGCCAGCGGCACCCGCCGGCGCGCCTCGCCCAGGTAGTTCACCCCGACCGAGAGCAGCATCGCGGGGCCCGCCAGCAGCACGAAGGGCGTCAGGGCGCGCAGGACCTCGCCAGAGGCGCGGTACTTCTCCCCGAGGATCGTGACCAGGATCGGCTCCGCCCACACCAGCATCGGCGCCAGGAAGATGCCCTGCAGGGCGATGATGTAGCGCGACGTGCGGGCGAACAGGTCCACGTCGGGCTCCACGCCTGGCCTGCGCGCCAGCCGCGGGGATACCGCCGAGGACACGGCGCCGGCGGGGTAGTGGAGGAACCAGGCGAGCAGCACGGGCAGCTCGAACAGCCCGACGGCCTTGCCGCCGTCGACCAGCGCTCCCACCAGCAGCACGCCCATCTGGGAGAAGAGCCTGAACAGGCCGTCGATGATCAGCAGCGCGCCCGCGTAGCGCGCGATGTCGCGCGGCTTGAGCCCGCTCACGTGCGTATCGCCGGTGCGCGGCCGGCCCACGACGCGCCACACGAACGCGATCGCGATGCCGGCGCCGACGGAGTAGCCGATCGCCCGGCCGAAGGCCGCACCGGCCGCCCCGCTGCCGAGCACGACCAGACCGACCATCGCCGTGCCCTCGATGACGCTCTCCGCGGCGACGATGCGCAGGTTGATCGAGATGCGCCCGAGCGCCTCGAACACGCCGGTCACGAACAGGAACAGGCCCTGCGACAGCACGACGATCGCCATGCCGCGCAGCGGCCAGGCCGCGCCCGGGGCGTCGAACGCCTGCGTGATCGGGCCGGCCAGGGCGAACAGCGCCACGCAGACCGGGATCGAGGCGAGCAGCTTGAGCTTCAACGCGTCGCCCAGCACCGCCGCGACCGCGGGGCGGCTGGAGATCCGCTCCGCGAGGAAGCGCGGCGTGGCCGCCGTGATGCCGAGGTCGGCGAGGAAGACCCCGACGGCCGCGATCGCGGCGGCAAGCGCGAAATGGCCGTAGTCCGTGGGGCCGAGGGTGCGGCCCAGGTAGAGCGTGACGCCGGCCGTGATCGCGGCCGTGGTCATGCGCGTGCCGATCGCGAAGGCCGCGTTCCTGGTCACGCTGTCGCCGGCTATGCCCTCGACTGCCGCGGCCGGCTGGGCTACGTCAACCCCGGTGCCTGAATCCTGGGGTCCCGACGCCACTGGCCACACCGTACATCGTCCACAGGATGCGGCCGTGGGTGTGGTTACCCTTCGTCCGCTTGGGGGCGCGTCTCAAAGTACTTACGTTGATCGATCGGCTCACCGCTTCCGGCGGCGGTGAGCGCTTGGCGATCCAGATCGCCACGCGGCTGGACCCCGAGCGCTTCGAGAGCGTGCTCTGCGCCAGCAGGCGCCCCGGCCCGGTGGAGTTGGACCCGTCTGTCCCCGTGGCCGAGCGCATGGTCCAGGACGCAGGGATCCGCTACTTCAGCCTCGAGCGCCACTCCGGCCTGCGGGTGGACGACTGGCTGCCGCTCTACCGCCTGCTGCGCCGGGAGCGCTTCGATGTGATCCACGCCCACAAGTTCGGGTCGAACGTGTGGGCGACCGTGATCGGGCGACTGGCGCGGGTGCCGGTGATCGTCACCCACGAGCACACCTGGTCGTTCGAGGGCGAGCCCGTCAGGCGCCTGCTCGACCGGCACCTGATCGGCCGCTTCAGCAGCGTCTTCGTCGCGGTCTCGCAGGAGGACCGGCGCAAGATCATCGAGATCGAGGGCGTGCGCCCGGACAAGGTGCTGTTCGTGCCGAACGGCGTGACCGTCCGCGCGGCCGAGGGCACGGACGTGCGCGCGGAGCTGGACATCCCGCCGGATGCGCCGCTGATCGGCACCGTGGGGGTGCTGCGCCCCCAGAAGGCGCTCGACGTGCTGATCCGCGCCACCGTGCCGCTGCTGGCCGACTTCCCGGAGCTGCGGCTCGTGATCGCCGGCGCGGGCCCCGAGCGCAAGGCGCTGGAGGCGCTGATCCACAGCGAGGGCGTTTCCGATCGGGTGATCCTGGCGGGCTTCCGCGACGACGTGCCGGACGTGATCGCGACGCTCGACGTGGCGGCCTCCTCCTCGGCGTTCGAGGGCAGCCCGCTGGCGATGATGGAGTTCATGGCCGCCGGGTGTCCGATCGTCGCCACCCGGGTGGGAGGAGTGCCGGACCTGATCGACGACGGGGTGCACGGACTGCTGGTCGACTCCGGCGACGTGGCCGGCATGACGGTTGCGCTGAGGCGCATGCTCACCGACCGCGAGGCTGCCCTCCAGATGGGCGACCGCGCGCGTGAGCGGCGCCGGCGCGAGTTCGACCTCGACGTCGTCGTGCGGCGCTTCCAGGCGCTCTACGAGCTCCTGCGGGCCGGCAACCGGCCCCCGGAGTCGGTCACGGAGCTGGACGGCGAGCGCCAGGGCGACCGGGCCGCCGTGCCGCGCTGATGGCCGGGTCGCTCAGCCAGAGCGGCCTGGGCCGCTTCCTCAGCATCTCGTTCAACCAGCCGCTCGGCCAGCGCATCTCGCCGGACGGAGTGCACGGCTACTACATAGACATGCGCGTGAAGGCCAAGTCGCCGGCCTGGCCGTCGCCCGACCTGCCGCCGCTGGAGGACGCGCTGCACGTCGTCGTGGCGCAGTGGGGCCTGGGCGCCTACGAGCACTGGCTCGAGACGGGGCGCGAGGAGTGGCTGGCGGCGGCCCGGGCGGCGTGCGACTACTTCGTGGGCATCCAGCGCACGTCGGGGCCGCTGGCCGGCGCCTGGACGCACGAGTGGTCGTTCCCGCACAGCTTCCACCTCGATCCCGGCTGGGTGTCCGGCATGGCGCAGGGGGAAGTCGCGAGCCTGCTGGTGCGCGTGCACTCCGAGACGGGGGAGGACGCCTACGCGGAGGCGGCGCTGAACGGCATGCGCCCGCTGACCGTGCCGAGCTCCGAGGGCGGCGTGGGGGTGGAGCTGGAGGGCGGACCCTTCTTCGAGGAGTACCCGACCTCGCCGTCCTCGATGGTGCTCAACGGCGGGATCTTCGCCCTGTGGGGAGTCCGAGACGTGGCGGTGGCCCTGGGGGACGCGGACGCCGGACGGCTGTTCGAGGCCGGGCTGGGCGCTCTCGCCGCCGGCATCGGACGCTGGGACCTGGGCTACTGGACGCGCTACGACCTATATCCCCACGCGCGCGTGAACATCGCCAGCAACGCCTACCACGAGCTGCACGTCGACCAGCTGGCCGCGACCAACGCGGTTGCCGCTCGGCCGCAGCTGGTGGACGCCGAGGCCCGCTTCCGGCGCTACTACGAGCGCCGGCTCAACCGCGCTCGCGCGTTTGCCGGCAAAGTGGCGTTCCGGCTCGCCGTACCGCGCTGAGCGCCTGGATCCGGCGCCTGGAGGACGGGCTCGTGATCTAAATCCGCGTGTATCAGTCGGCGGCGGACGCGATGAGTCGGCCGCGGACGCGATGGCGGCCGCGGACGCGATGAGTCGGCGGCGAACGCGATGAGTCGGCGGCGGACGCGATGGCGGCCTTCGAGGGCCGGGGCGCGTGATTCGTCACCGGCTTGTCACATACGACGGCACCCAGGTCACGCGGTGGGCGGGACCATCGGAGTGTGGGCCCCGAAAGTTGCGCATATGGCCACCCAGGTAGCCCACACTCGCCGGATGGGGGGTCCCAGAGCGGACAACGTCGTCCGCTGTTCACACGACCCCCCGGAATGCCAAGAGCCCGGCAGCGGTAGGACCGCGGCCGGGCTCTTGGGCCCTGCGTTGTCTTGTTTGTCCGCCTAGGCGGTTGGGCGGTGCGTCAGCCGGCGCAGGCCGAGGCCCAGGCCAAGCAGCAGACCGCCAGCCGCGGCGAGCACACCGAGGTCGGCACCCGTGAACGGAAGGCTCCCACCCTCGTCGGCGGCTGCCTGGACCGGTGCGGCGGTCTGAGTACCGCCACCCTGCTCGAGGCCAGCGACGACGTTGGAGCCGCCGTAGCCCTCCTTGCCGGACTGTGCGTACACGGCCGGAGCGGCGAACGCGAGCAACGCGGTTGCTCCCACCACCGCAAGAAGCTTCTTGAAACGCGTCATTTGGACCAGCGACTCCTTGTCTCGATTCCGTCCCATTGTGTTAACCCCAGTTGAGTGCTCATCTGTGCCCCTGCGGCTCGATGGGCTTCCCATCTGGCTTCTCGTCTTTGGTAACACGGGAATCAACTTGGCGTCAAACAAGTTAACAGTCGTTACCAGAACCTGTTCAAAACCTATCCAAACCTGGCCCGGCGCGCTCTGCGACCGGGCCATGAGAGGTATCGGGATTCCCGCAATTTGGAAGTATTTCCAGCTGTTTGGGGTACAGCAGACCCCGCGCCGAAGCGGTACCGGCTCGCACAGTAGCCCGCGGATCGGACGGCTCGGGCGAGAGCGGGCCTCGCCGGGGTCATTCGGGCCCCAGCCGAGCCGCCACGTCCTCCTGGATCGCGCGGTCGAACTCGAGCGGATCGAGCCTGTCGCCGAACTCCGCCATATCCAGGGACTCTCCGGCCACCTCGTCCAGCGGGGCCATCCGCACGGCCTCGCGGATCAGCCGCACCGCCTCGCGCTGGCGCCCGTCGTGGGAGGCCAGCACGCCCAGCAGCAGATGCAGGCCGGGGTCGCCCGGGTCGCGATCGAAAGCCTCGCGCAGCCTGCGCTCCGCGTCCGCGTAGCGCTCGCGCCTGAGCTGGATGATCCCTGCCGCCTTCTCCGGCAGCGGCGAGAGCGGGTTGAGCTTGGAGGCCCGGTCCAGGTCCTTCAGGGCCGCTTCGGGGTTGCTGGTCGCTATCTCGGTGCCGCGGCGCGTCTCGCGCTCGGACAGCCACGGCGGCACAACCGATGCCGCCACCAGCAGCGCGCACACGCCGGCGATCGCGAGCGCGAGCGGGCGGACCTGGGCTCTGGCCTCCGCCGGCTCCTCTCGCAGCCCGCGGGCGGTGGCCTCCGCCGGCTCCTCTCGCAGCCCGCGGGCGGTGGCCATCGCCACACCCAGGCCGAGCATCGCCGGGCCCGCCAGGCCCGGGAACTCCCAGAACCAGTCGAGCGAGCCGTGCACCAGCCAGTAGGCGAACATCAGCACGCCGGTGCCGGCGGCTGCGCCCGCGAGGTCGGTTCGGCGCAGAGCGGGCAGCGCGGCCATCAGAGCCGCCACGAACGCCCCGAGCAGCAGCGCCGTGCCGATCAGCCCGGTCTCGGCCAGGGCCACCAGCTCGGTGCTGTGCGGGTAGCGCGGCGTCTGGGGGCTCTCACCCTGCTTCTGGTAGGCGCGGCCGAAGTTGTCGGCGCCGGCGCCCACCAGCGGCGCGTTGGTGAACTCGCGCCACGCGATGCGCCAGTAGTCGTACCGATATGTCGAGGAGCTGGCGCTGAACCGGCTGGACACCTGCTGAGGCCCGGCGCCACCCTGCTTGAACTCGTTCCAGTGATCGCCGACCACCGAGATCGGGTTGCGCTCCACGACGCCGTAGCCCACGAGGCCAACCCCGGTCAGGAGCACGAGCGCGGCCACCACGCCCCCGCTGATCCGGCGGGCGGCTCGCGCGGGCACCTCCACACGGCGGTCGAGCAGCGCCGCCGCGGTGCCGAGCACGACCAGCAGCGCGCTGGCCAGCAGCAGCATCCGCAGGGCGGTGTCGTACGTGTCGCCGGTCGGCTGGAGCGGGTGCCAGTCGCGGTAGACGTCCAAGAGCGGGTTGAGCGCCAGCAGCAGCCCGAGGCCCACGGCGGCGAATGAGGCGATCGTGCGGCCGCGGCCGGGCACGACGACGATCGCGAGCACGGCGGTCACGGGCAGGGCGATCAGCCAGCCGCGGCTCTGCCCGAGCAGGGCCGCGCCGGTGAGCAGGCAGGCGGCGCCGAGGAACAGGCCGCGCAGGGCGGCCGGCACCCCGCGACGACCGGCCAGGATCGTGCAGGCCAGCATGCCCAGCATCCAGAGCGCGACATTGGCGTTGGTGTAGCCGACGGGCTCGGCGAGGCGGGCTTCGTAGAAGTACTGGACCGACTGGGCGGCCCCGGGCACCTTCAGCAGCTCGACCAGCGCGATGGCGGCCACGCCCAGCCCGTATGCGCCGATCAGATACGCCGCAGCGTTGCCGCGCAGCGGCCAGAGCGTGCAGAGCGCCAGGATCACGGCGTAGAGCAGAGTGCGGTTGCCAGCGCCCCAGGCCAGCTCCTCCTGGCCCGCCCACAGCACCGACAGCAGCGACCAGCCGCCGTACGCCGTCAGCAGCGCCAGCGCCACCACCGCCGCGCGCGCCGGCTTCGGGCGCGGCAGCGCCACCAGGCATACGAACAGCACGGCCATGAGCAGCAGCAGCGCCGGCATCCACGTGGTGCCGCGGAAGCCGCCCTCGTCTCCCGCCATCCACAGCAGCGCGGCGCAGGCGATGCCGGACGGCACCAGCCCGGGGCTACTCGCCACGATCGTCGCGGCACGCGCCCGGCCCGCGCCCAGGGTGGCGGTGGTCATGGCTCAGCCGCCGGTTGCGGCGCCCGTGCGAGAGAGGCTGCTGACTCCGTCGGCGAGCGCGGAGACCGCGCGGTCCTGGTCCGCCTCGGAGAGGGTGGGGAAGAGGGGGAGCGTGAGCTCCGCGCGCGCGACCAGCTCGCTGCGCGGCAGCTCGCCGGCGCTGCCGGCGTACGCGCTCAGCTCGTGGAGGGCGGGGTAGAGCACGCTGGTCTGCACGCGCCGCTCCTCGAGCATGAACGCGCGCAGCGGGTCGCGCAGCTCGTGGTCCTCCACGATCACCGGCATCACGTAGCAGGACGAGACGTCCACCTCGGCGTCCTCGTAGGGCACGCTGACGCCCTCCAGGCCGCTCAGCAGGTCGCGGTAGCGGTGCACGAGCCGGCGGCGCGCCGCGATGTCGTCCTCGAGGCCGGCCATGCGCGCCGTCAGCAACGCCGCGCGCGGCTCGTCCATGCGGTAGTTGTAGCCCACGCCGACCACGTCGTACCCGGGCGCGTGGCCCCGGTGGCGATCCCACGTGCCGGTGGTCATCGCGTGCGAGCGCAGGCTGCGCACCTGGGTCGCGACATCGTCGTCGTCGGTGGCCAGCAGGCCGCCCTCGCCGCAAGACAGGACCTTGTTGGAGAAGAAGCTGAAGCAGCCCGAGAGGCCGTGGGTGCCGAGCTTGCGCGAGTCGCCCAGGGGCGTGGCGCTGGGGCTATGGGCGGCGTCCTCGATCAGCGCGATGCCGGCGCCCTCGCAGATCTCGCGCAGGGCAACCAGGTCGGCCGCGTAGCCCGCGTAGTGGACAGCGCACACGGCCTTGGTGCGGGGCGTGATGCGCGCCTTCACGTCCTCCGGGTCGATGCCCAGGTCGTGGGTGCCCTTGACCTCGGCGAAGACCGGCTCGGCGCCGCAGTAGCGAGCGGCCGCGGCGGTGGCGACGAACGTGATCGCCGGGACGATCACCTCGTCCCCGGCGCCGACGCCGGCGGCGAGGTAGGCCAGGTGCAGGGCCGCGGTGCAGTTGGCCAGCGCGATCGCGTGGCGGCTGCCCAGGTGCTCGGCGAAGACCCGCTCGAACTCCTGCGTGCGCGGCCCCATCGTGAGCCAGCCCGAGCGCAGCGTGTCCGCCACGGCGTCGAGGTGCGCCTGCTCGAGCTTGACGTCGAACAGCGGGATCAGCGGTTCCTGCGAGGCGCTCATCAGCCGATGTTGGAATAGCGGGGCGAGAACGGGTCGCCGAAGCGCTGCGCCTCGAGGGCGCCGACCAGTTCCTCGATGCCGGTCGGGACGCGCTGCTGCGGCTCGTAGCCGAGCTCGTCCTTGATGCGCTCGAAGGAGACCTTGTAGTCGCGCGGGTCCTCGGTGCGGGTCACGTAGTCCACGTCGCCGCGGCCGAGCTGCCCCGTGATGATCTCCACGAGGTCGAGCTTGCGGTAGTTCTCGTCCGAGTGGCCGGCGTTGAACACGCGCCCGGCGACCTTCTCGACGGGCGAGGCCAGCACCAGGGCCACGGCACGAGCGGCGTCGCGCACGTGCACGTAGGGGCGCCAGAAGGTCTCGCCGAAGACGTCGAGCTTCTTGTCGGCCCAGAGGTCGCGCGTGAACTCGTTGACCGTGAGGTCGAAGCGCATGCGATGGCCCACGCCGTACACGGTGGCGAAGCGCAGGCAGGTGGCGGCCAGTCCGTTCAGATCGCCGTCGAGCAGCGACTTCTCCATCGCCACCTTCTGCTCGGCGTAGAGCGACACCGGACGCAGCTCGCCGGTCTCGTCGATCGGCACCGTCGGGTCGGCCATGCGGCCGTAGTTCGAGCAGGTGGACGCGAACAGGAAGCGCTCCACGCCGGCGGCCTTGGCGTCGGCGACCATGCCGGCCGTGCCCTCGACGTTGACCGCGTTGGACAGCTCGGGGTCGCGCCCGCAGGCGGGGTCGCCGACGATCGCGGCCAGGTGCACGACGGCGTCCATGCCCTCGAGCGCACGCTTGCGCGCCTCGGGATCGCGCACGTCGCCGCGCTGGAGCTCGACTCCGAGCGAGTCGAGCCGCGCGGCCACGTCCTCCTGGCCGTGCAGCAGCACGTCGAGCGCGCGCGCTTCGTGGCCGGACTCCAGCAGCTGATCCACCAGCTCGGCACCCACATAGCCGGCACCGCCGGTCACCAGAACCTTCACTGTGCACTCCCCGTCTGTGGCTCCCGTTCCGGCAGGAACATGGGCCGTAGCTGTTCGAATTCGATCAAGGCCTTCTCGTAATCCTCGTGGCGTCCGATGTCGAGCCAATATCCGTCGTACAGATAGGAACCGACCTGGCGGCCCTCGGCCAGCAGCCTGAGCACCAGGTCGGGCAGGTCCAGGTACACGCCCTGCTCGATGTAGTCGAGCGCGGCGGGTTCGAGGACGTAGACACCCATGCTGACCACGTAGGGGATCTCTGGCTTCTCCTCGAAGCCGGAGACGTTCAGCATGTTTCCGTTCTGGTTGGAGAAGTGGAGGACGCCGTACTCGGTGCGCACCACACGGCGGTGCGACGCGATCGTCAGCACGTTGCCCGTGTCGCGGTGGACGTCGAGCAGGTGGCCGTAGTCGAGCGCGGTCAGGACATCGCCGTTCATCACCAGGAACGTGTCGTCCAGGTCCTCGATCTCGGCCAGCGGGCCAACGGTGCCGAGCGGCTCGGTCTCCTCGCTGTAGCCGATGTTCACGCCGTGGCGCGACCCGTCGCCCATCACCGCGCGGACGAGGTGGGCCAGGTAGCCGACGGCCAGCGTGATGTCGCCGAAGCCGCAGTCGCGCAGCTGGTGCACGACCACGTCCAGGATGGCGCGCTCGCCCACGGGCAGCAGCGGCTTGGGCAGGACGGTGGTGTAGGGCCCCAGGCGGGATCCCTTGCCGCCCGCCAGAATCACGGCTCGACGTGTCACTGCACTGTCTGTCGGCACTCCGGGCAAAAGGTTGAGTCCGCTGCTTATGCTTGCAGCCTGATGCGGATCGTGTGGAAGGTCTTGTACTGGTTGGCGGTTCTTGCCATCTCGACGGTGCTCCTCGTAGTGCTCATGATGTGGTTCGAATCGCGGGACGCCTCCAAGGTGGAGAACTCAACCATCCCGCAGCTGGTCGCCTAGGCCTTCCGCACCTTGGCGGGGCGGCGCTGGGCGAGCCGTGCGAAGGCCACGATCCGCTGCGCCGCCGAGTAAAGCGGATGGCACGCGGTCAGCACGAGCTGATCGTGACCCACCTTCCGTGTTACCCAGAGCGCGCTGTCGTCCACGATCTGGGTCTTGTCGACCCGGTAGACGAACGTCCCGTAGGGCAGCTCGACCACGATCCGATCGCCCTTCTCGAGCTTGTCGAGGTTCCGGAAGGGCGCTCCGTAGGTGGTCCGGTGGCCGGCGATGGCCGACGTGCCGCGCTGCCCCGGGAGCGGGGTATCGGGGTAGTGGCCGGGGCCCTTGCGCAAGCTGTCGGCGTCGGTTCCCTCGACGACGTACTCGGACACCCCGATCGAGGGCATCAGCAGCTTCCCGAGCGCGTCGCCGCGCAGCGGCTCCTTCTGGACGACCCGCTTCGGGGGGTCGATCAGCGCCTTCTCGAGCTTGACCTGCTGGCGCTCGGAGAAGTACGCGGAGACCGGTTCCTGCCACGCCAGAGTGACCA
>JAXDIH010000098.1:0-6733 GCA_034664105.1 Thermoleophilaceae bacterium | reverse complement strand
TCGACGCGCTCGCTGATGTTCACCGACATCGTCACGATGCCGGCCGGCTGCCCGTCCGGGTCGAAGAAGCTCGCCATGCGCAGGTAGGCCGGGAAGCGCTCGCCGTCCTTGCCGGCGACCTCGAACTCGCCCTCCCACTGGCCGGCTGCGACGACGCGTTGCACGAGGCCGGCCGCGACCTCGCCGTCGCCCGCCGCGGCGGCGACATCGCCGAGCTTCCGGCCCACGGCCTCCTCGGCCGTCCATCCGTAGGTGCGCTCCGCGCCGCTGTTCCAGTAGGTGACCGTGCCGTCGAGGCCGATCGCCACCACAGCGGCGTCCACGGCATCCAGGAGGTGCGCTTGGAGGTGGATCCGGCGCTCCGCACGCTTGCGCTCGGTGAGGTCCTGGAGCGTGCCGCGTACGCCGTAGCGGACACCCTGCTCGGTCAGCGGCTCCAGGCGTGTCTCGCCCCAGCGCATCTCGCCGCCGCGCAGGTAGCGATGCTGCAGCTGCCGTGGCTGCCCGTCCTCAAGGGTCAGCTCCGCCAGGTGCTGGATCTGGTCACGGTCGGCGCCGGGCGTGAGCTCCCGCGCCGCGTCCAGCGCGTGGCTGAAGCTGTCCCGATCGATTCCGTAGAGCTGATAGAGCTCGTCCGACCAGGTCACCTGGCCGGTGCGGTAGTCGACCTCGAAGCTGCCGATGGCCGCCATGCGCTGGGCCTGGCGCAGCCGCTCCTCGCTGCGCTGATGGGCCAGCTCGGCGAGCTTTCGCGCCGTGATGTCCTGGGTCGTGCCGCGCAGGCGAACGACGCGCCCCTGCGCGTCGTGCACCGGCCGCGCGCGGACCTCGACCCACTGGACGTCCGGGTTGGGGACGAGCCACGGGCACGCGACCACCGCCTCCTCCCGCGCTCCGCGGAGCAGCGCGGCAAATGCCTCGCGTACGCGTCGATCGTGTGGGGGCGGCGTGTAGACGAGTATCTGCTCGAGCGTGGGCTGCCCTGCCGTTCCCACGCCGGCCAGGTCCGCGAGACCGCTGGAGGTCTCCATGATGTCGCTGCCCGGGTCCCACTCCCAGCTGGCCAGCCGGGCCACCTCGTGAGCCTCCTCCAGGCGCTGGCGCGCGCGTTGCTCGCCGGACAGGTCACGGACGACGCAGAGGAAGGAGCCCTCGTGGCCGAGCGGAGATACGTCGATCGCGATCGGGAAGCTCTCACCGCTCTTGCGCTTCCAGGTCAGCTCGTAGTGGCCGCGCTGGCCGCTGAGCGAGGCGCGTAGCGCCGCCTTGATGGCGTCGCGGTGCTCCTCTGGCCAGAAAGGGCGCGGCGGCAGGCCGCCGAGCAGCTCGTCGGCCCCGAACCCCGTCATCTCGCAGAAGGCCTCGTTGACCTCTGTGACTCGACCGTCGCCGTCGATGATCCAGACGCCGTCCCGCATGGCATCCAGCAGCGCGCGCGACCGCTCGTCGGGCGAAGGCAGGGGTGACCCGGTCATCCCTTCAGTCATCGACCGCTGGCCACACCTCGATATCCGCCGTTCGGCGGATTGCTGAGCTGCCCCTGAACAGTGGCCCGTTCTACTGGATCAACCCGATGCGAAGGGCGTGCGCCACGGCCGCCGCCCGGTCGCTCACGCCCAACTTCTCGTAGATGTGCTCGAAGTGGGTCTTCACGGTCGCTGGACCGACGACGAGCTGCTCGGCGATGCGCGGGCCGGTGTTGCCCTCGGCGGCCAGCTTCAGCACCTCGAGCTCACGCTTGGTCAGGCGGCGGGTGCCGAGGTCCGCGCGCCGGCGCTCGAGGAAGCTCCCGAGCTCGCGGCCGATGCCATCCAGCGTGCGCACGAGCGGCTCGCTGGACGGGCGCCGGTCGAGGGCGTAGAAGGCCAGCACCGCGAGCGGCTGGCCGTTGGCGATCGCGGGGAAGGCGAGTGCCGAGACCACGCCTCCGCTCACGGCGACGGCGCGCCGGTCGAACTCGGCCTCGGCTGCCACGTCCTCCACGATCACCGGCTGGCCCGCCTGCCAGGCACGGCCGGGAAGGTCCTCCCCGACGCTGTACGACCGCTGGCGCGTCGCCTCCTGGAACTCGCCCGCGCCAACGCCGGGGGCGCTCCAGAAGGCGCGGCAGGTGAGCGGCCGGCCCGGTTCGGCGGTCCACAGCGACCCGGCCGCGACGTCGAGCGCGGTGCCCAGCCGGCGCAGCAGCCCGACCACACCCTCCTCGAACGACGCCCAGTCACGCAGTGCCTGCGTGACCGCGTAGTGGGCCCGCAGCCCGCGCGCGGTCAGGCGCTGCTCGCTCACGTCCTGGGCCATGCCGACCCAGCGCCGCGGCTCGCCGTCGTCGCCCGCCTCCACCCGTCCGCGCGCCCGCAGCTCCCGCACCGCGCCGCCGGGGCGCACGATCCGGTAGTCGATGTTCACCTCGCGGCCCAGCAGCTCCTCCGGGGTCTCGACCACCGTTTCCAGCAGCTTGGCGACGCGGTGCCGGTCGTGCTCGTGGATGACCTGCAGGTAGGTCTCGACCCCGGGCTCGAAGGAGCTCTTGTCCAGGCCGTGGATGCGGTAGATGCCGTCGGACCAGAACGCGTCGCCCGAGCGCAGATCCAGCCGCCAGCTGCCGAGGTGCGCGAGGTCCTCGGCCGTCGCGAGCAGCTCCTCCGTGCGCGTGCCGCGGTCCTCCGCCTGCACCAGCCGCGACATGTCCCGGACGAACCCGGTGAACATGGGCGGCTCCTCGCAGCTGCGCGTGACGATCAGCTCGACGGGGAACTGCTCGCCCGACTTGCGCATCGCGCGATAGGCGAGCCGGTGATCGAGCATGCGGGGGCGTTCGCCGCCGGCCAGCTTCGACAGCCGCGCCGTGTGCGCGGGGCTCAGATCGGGGGGAATGACGAGCTGGGCGAGCCGCTGGCCGACCGCCTCCTCGCGTGAGAAGCCGAAGATCTGCTCGGCGGCGCGGTTGAAGCGGACCACACGCCCGTCCCCGTCGATCGTGATGATCGCGTCCAGGGACGCCTCGAGGACGGACGGCGCCCCCGCCTTCTCCGTGACGTCCTGCCCTCGCGTTCCGTCGCGCCCCATCAGTCGCGCGGCAGGTTAACGAGACAGGCCGGTCTCGGCTAGGCCACCACGCGCAGGTGGCGGAACGGCTTGGCGCGCAGCTCGCGGATCACAGCCTCCACGAGCCGCTCCTCGTTGCGCACCTGACCCTCGGTCACGGCGTCGATCACGCTGCGCTTGCGCTCGAGCAGCTCGGCCATGGTCTCATCGATGGTGTCGGGCGCCAGCAGGTACCAGGCCGTGACCGCGCTCTCCTGACCGATGCGGTGCAGGCGGTCCTCGGCCTGGTCGTGCCGAGCCGGCGTCCAGTCGAGCTCCAGGAAGGCCACGTTGGAGGCGCGCGTGAGCGTCAGGCCCTGTGACGCGGCCTTCATCGAGCACACGATCAGCTGCGGGCCGTCCTCGCGCTGGAAGGCGTCGACGGCGCGCTGGCGCTTCTCGGTGGAGTCGGCGCCGAGGATGTGCGCCGCCTCGGGGAAGCGCTCCAGCACGGCGTGCTGGGTGGCCACGTGCTCGGCGAAGACCACCAGCGGCTCGCCGGAGGCGAGGAAGTCGGCGATCCACGCGAGCGCGGTCGGCAGCTTGCCGGCCACCGCGAGCTGGCGCAGGTTGTTGAGCCGGACGAGCTGCTCGGCGCGCAGGGCGGCCGCGACCTTCGCGTCGAGCGTGCGCAGGTCGAGCGGCAGCGTCTGCAGCCAGGCGACCACGTCCCGCTCGGCCAGGCGGTACTCCTGCTCGTTCGAGAGCAGCACCGGGACCGTGTCGTGGCGCTTGGCGGGCAGCTGGGGGAGCACCTGTCGCTTGGTCCGCCGCACGTAGCAGTGGGCGCGCAGGTTCCAATGCAGGCGGTCGTCGCTGGCGGCCGCGCGGAAGCGCCGCGACAGGCGAGCGCCGCTGCCGAAGTCGCGCAGGCGGCCGAGCGCGCGCAGCTGCGAGATCAGCTCCTCGGGCCGGTTCAGGATCGGCGTGCCGGTGAGGGCGAGGCGTAGGGCGTCCTCGGGCAGCCCCTCGGCCAGCCGCACCGCGGCCTTGGTGCGCCGCGCCCCGGGGTTCTTGACGTAGTGGGACTCGTCGAGCACGAGGGCGCGCGGCTGAAGCCGGGCCAGCCGCTCGGCGTGCGCCTCCAGGATGTCGTAGTTGAGGACGACGATCTCGGCCTTGGCGGTCTCCTCGGTCCAGGTCCTTTCGGTGCGGCCGTCGAGCACGGCGATACTGCGGTTGGGCAGCCAGCGCGACCCCTCCCGCTCCCACATCAGCTTCATGCTCGCCGGGCACACGACCACGGCCGGGAAGGCATCGTCGGCCTCGATCGCCGCCAGCGCCTGGACGGTCTTGCCGAGCCCCTGCTCGTCGGCGATGAACGTGCGCCGGCGCTCGAGCGCGTAGCGCACCCCGGCGCGCTGGAACGGGTGCAGCTCGCCGCCCAGCTCGAGGCCGTCGAGCTCGGCGTCCTCGGCGTGCGAGAGCGCCACGGTCACCGAGGCCCGGTCGTACTCGGCCGTCAGCTCCTCGAGCACCTCGGCCACTCGCTCGTCCACGCGCAGGTCAGGTCGCGCGGCGACGAACTCGGACAGCCGCGGGGCGAGGGCCGGGTCCGCCGGCACCGCCACGGCCCAGGAGCCGTCGCGCCCGAAGAAGCGTCCGGGCCGGTGGACCAGGCGCGACTCCGGCAGGCGCCTGAACTCCTGCGCGTAGCCGGGGTCCCAGAGCGTGAACAGCGTCACGTCGGGCTCGCCGTGGTCGCCGATCTCGAGCCCCAGCTCGGCCGGAGCGGGGGACTGGCCAGCCTCGAGCTCGCGCGCGCAGGTGCGGGCGAGGTCGTCCAGGTGCACGCCTTCGAGGCGCGGCAGCCGGCGCCCGGCCGGCGAGTCGAACGGCAGCAGCAGCTTGCCGTCGCCGGCCGGGATCGCCCCGGCCAGCTCAGCGGGCGGGTCGCCGCCGAGCGTGCGCAGCAGGAACGCCCCGGCGCCCTCGTGCGGCACGACCGTCACCGCCGCGCGCCAGCGGTCCGCCTCGTTGAGCCAGGCAAGCACCTCGGGCGTGGCGGTGAGGCGGGGAAAGCGCCCGAGCAGCTCGCCCACCAGCTTGCCGATGCGGGGGTCGGCCGGCACACGCCAGTGCTTGCGGCGCCAGTCGAACCAGCGCTTCGGCAGCCGCTTGACCTCCTCGTTGAAATCCTCGTCGAAGGGGAAGTCGAAGACCAGCTCGCGGCCGTCGCGCGGGTCCTCGTCACGCAGCCATACGCGGCCCTGCGGCGGTTCAGACTCGATGGGGAGCGGGTCGGAGGTCAAACAGACGAGCTTAGCGTCGCCCGCTTCCCTACCTGCGCTCGTATGCCCCGAGGTCCGGATCGGTGCGCTTCACGCCGCGCTGGTCGCGCGCGGGGGTCTTGCCGGGCCCGGCCGCGCCGATCGCCGGGCTCCCGGCCAGGAGGGCGACCGTCGGAGTAGGCCCGCCGTTGCTGCCGAGCGGTCCGAGGCGCGGGTCCGCCGCGATGATCGGTGTCCCGTCGGAGCACTGGCCCTGGTTCGTCGTGGAGATCAGGTTCACCCCGGTGCCGAGGAAGCCGATGCCGCCGCAGTCGGTGGCCACTCCGCCTGACTCCAGGTTCAGGGCGATGATCGAGTTGGCGATCCGCGCGTTGGCGGCCACCTGCACGCCAGCGGTGCGCAGGTGGATGCCGCCGGTGGTGCCGCCGAACATCGAGTCGGCGTCGGCGCGGTTGCGGACGATCGTCGAGAAGTTGATCGAGGCCTGGCTGCCCGCGTCGCTGAAGATGCCGCCGCCGCTGGTGTAGGCGCCGTTGTTGGCGACCGTGGAGTTGGTCAGCTCCAGGCGCCCCTTGTTGCCGACGAAGATGCCGCCGCCGTCACCCTCGACATCGGGACCGGCGGAAGCCACGTTGCCCGCGATGGTGCTGTCGAGGATCCGCACCGGGGGGCCGAAGACCATCACGCCACCGGCCTGGGCGGCCTTGTTGTTGGCGATCTTGGTGCGCTGGATCAGCATCCCGCCGTCGGGCGAGCCCTCGATGCCGCCGCCGTTGCCGCCGGAGTCGTTGTTGGACACCTCGCTGTCGATCACCTTCACGAGTGCGGAGCTGTCGGAGTCGATGCCGCCGCCGTTGCCGCCCACCCACGGAGCGCGGTTGTGGATGATCCGCGAGCGCAGGATCGTGACCGACGCCTTGCCGACGAGGATCCCGCCGCCGTCGCCGTCGCCGTCGCTCTTGTCGGAGACGCCGCCGAGGATCGTGAGCTTGTCCAGGGTCGTCCGGGCAGCGATGTCGAAGACGCGGTCGATCTTGTTGGCGTCGATCGTCGCCCGGCCACTGCCCCGGTGCACGATCGTGAGCGCGCCCGTGATGTCGAGGTCGCCGTTGGCCGCCTTGTCCTCGCTGGTGCCGGCGATCGTGAGCTCGTAGCGCTTGCGGCTCGGCAGGAGGATCGTGTCCGCGCCCTTGTGCCTGTTCGCCGCGATCACGGCTTCGCGCAGCGTGCACTCGGCCGGGGTGCAGGTGTTGGGCTTCTGATCCGTCTGGGTGTTGACCTCGTAGGTGCGCGCCTGGGCCGCGGCAGGGAGCAGCGCGAGCGCCAGCGCGCACAGCAGGGCCCTGCGGATGAAGGATCGAGATGCGTGGGTCACGGTCGGCGGTCCACCCTAAGTCGGGTTCCCCATCGTCGCAACA
>JAXDIH010000247.1:0-9118 GCA_034664105.1 Thermoleophilaceae bacterium | reverse complement strand
GTGAACTTCAAGGTGCGCATCCTGGACGAGACGAAGGGCACCGGCGCGGTCACGCGCGTGCTGCTCGACGCCAGCGACGGCACCGACAACTGGGGCGCGATCGGCGTGTCCGAGAACATCATCGAAGCGAGCTGGGAGGCGCTGGTCGACTCGCTCGAGGCCGGCATGCTGCCGGCCCGCGTAGGGCGCCCGGGCCTTGCGCAAGCGCCCGGCTCGGCCGGGCGCGCAGCCACGTCCTCCAGTTCGTGATCCCGCTCGCGAAGCCGCTCGTCGGCGAGCGCGAGGAACAGCTGCTGCTGGAGACGCTGCGCTCCGGCCGGCTCGCCCTGGGTCCCCGACTGGCCGACTTCGAGACGCGGCTGGGGGACCTCTTCGATCGGCCCGTGTCAGCGGTGTCGAGCGGCACGGCCGGGCTCCACCTCGCCATCCGGGCCGCCGGAGTGGAGGCCGGCGACGAGGTCGTGACCACGCCGTTCTCGTTCGTCGCTTCCGCCAACTGCCTGCTCTACGAGGACGCCAAGCCGGTGTTCTGCGACATCGACCCGCGCACGCTCAACATCGACCCCGAGGCCGCCGCAACCGCGGTCGGCGAACGCACCACCGGGCTGCTGCCGGTCCACATCTTCGGCTACCCGGCCGACCTGCCGGCGCTCGAGCGGCTCGCTGCGGAGCGCGGGCTCTGGATCGTGGAGGACGCCTGCGAGGCGCTCGGCGCGGTCCACGCCGACGGCACGCCGGTCGGAGGGCGCGGCAACCCGTCGATCTTCGCGTTCTACGCGAACAAGCAGATCACGACGGGAGAGGGCGGGGCCGTTGTCTGCCCGGACGGTGCGGTGAAGGAGCGCATCGACTCCGAGCGCAACCAGGGGCGCGCGCCCGACATGGGCTGGCTCGACCACGACCGGCTCGGCTTCAACTACCGCCTCGACGAGCTGTCCTGCGCGCTCGGCGTCGCGCAGCTGGAGCGCCTCGACGAGCTGCTGGCCGGCCGCGCCCGAGTGGCTGCCGCCTACTCGGAGCTGCTGGCGGACGTGGAGGAGCTCGCGCTGCCGTGCCCGGACGCGGACGGCGACCGGCGCTCGTGGTTCGTGTACGTGGTGCAGCTGCCGCCCGGGGTGGACCGCGACGCCGCGATCACCGCCATGCGCGAGCGCGGCGTGGAGACCAAGCCCTACCTGCCCGCCATCCACCTGATGAGCTTCTACCGCGAGCGCTTCGGCCACCGCGAGGGCGAGTTCCCCGTGTGCGAGGACGTCGCCCGCCGGTCCCTGGCGCTGCCGTTCTTCGGCGCGCTGACCGACGGCGAGCTGGAGCACGTGGTCGGGGCGCTCCGCGAGGTGGTCGCCGCGGCCACCGCGCGCGCGGCCTCCTAG
The DNA here is from genome assembly GCA_034664105.1 of Thermoleophilaceae bacterium. Taxonomy (GTDB): domain Bacteria; phylum Actinomycetota; class Thermoleophilia; order Solirubrobacterales; family Thermoleophilaceae; genus JACVRW01. The sequence goes on along the minus strand of JAXDIH010000247.1, from coordinate 7,745 downwards.
CGCAGCCGCTTCACCAGCGCCACGAAGCCGGGCAGCGCGCGACTGGCTGGCCGCTGCGCCACCTCCTCGAAGCCCTCGCGCGCGTACAGGGCGCGAGCCGGCTGGTTGCCCAGCCGGGTGTCGAGCGCGACGGCCGACAGCCCGTGCCGCGCGGCCTGGCGCTCGGCTTCTCCCAGCAGCGCCTGTGCCGCCCCGCGCCGGCGGAAACTCACATCGGTGCCGAGCGCGTCGACGTAGAAGGCGGCGGGAGGCGGGCTGGGCGCGCCGCGCCCGGCGGCCCAGTAGAGCGAGACCGTGACCGGCCAGCGCCACGGGGGCGTGGAGCGCAGGGCAAGGCGCAGGAATGCGCGCGAGCGCGGGAGCGCCTCGTCGACGGGGAACGCGGCCATCGCGGCGGCCACCGTGCCGTCCAGCTCCGCCACCCACACGACCTCGGCGCTGGAAGCCGTACCGGGCTCCGCGAGCGAGCGTTCGAGTACGCCCAGCGCGCGCTCGCGACCGCCGGCGAAGCGGTCGTAGGTCTCGGCGGCACTGTGGTGAAGCAGCCGCGCGGCGGCCGGGAAGTCCGCGGGCTCGACCCTGCGGACCTCAGGCAAGCGTGGCCACCACCGCGGCCAGGCCCTCCGCCAGCGGCGTGGGGACCCAGCCGAGGTCGCGCTGGGCCTTGCCGGACTGCGGCCGGGCGTTCCAGAGGAAGAAGTAGAGCTGGCCGCGCGGGAGCAGCGGCGGGCGGCGCACGACGCGGGACACCACCTCACCGCCGGCGGCGAGCGCCCTCGCCAGCGGCACCGGCATCACGGCAGGGACCTTGCCGCGCCCGCCCAGGCGCACGGCCGTGTCGGCCAGCTCGCGGAAGCTCATGTGGCCGTCGCAGAGGATGTAGCGCTCGCCGGGGGTGCCGCGCTCCGCTGCCAGCAGCTGGCCGGCGGCCAGGCCCGTGGAGTAGACCAGCCCCATCCCGCCGGGCGGCAGCAGCGGCACGGCGCCGCGCTTGCCGTCGAGCAGCGGTCGCAGCAGGCCCTCCTCGACCGAGGTGGCGTCGCGTCCCGGGCCCGGCCCGTAGACGGCCGCCGGGTTGACGATCACCAGCTCGATGCCGGTCTCGCGGGCCGCGACGAGCGCGAGCTGCTCGGCGCGCTGCTTCGAGCGCTCGTACGCGGTGCCCTTCGGGTAGTCCGCCAGCTCGGACTCGTCGAAGGCCTGGCCGCGGTCCGCGTGGAAGACGTCGATGGTGGAGGTGTGCACGACCCGCCGCGCGCCGGCGGCCCCGGCAGCACGCACGACCGTCTCGCTGCCACGCGCGTTGACGCGGTCGAAGATGTCCGGGTCGGCGAACCACTGCTCCGGGAGCCCCATCGCGTTGAACACCAGCTCGCAGCCGGCGACGGCGCTCTCCACCGAGGCCGGATCGGTGACATCGCCGCGCAGCGGCTCCACACCGGGAGGCAGCACGCCGGACGCGTTTCCCGGGTTGCGGACCAGCGCCCGCACCTCGTCACCGCGCTCCACGAGGGCACGAGCCACGGCGTGGCCGACCTTGCCCGTGGCACCGGTGACCAGCGCGCGCATAGCGGTGATCCTACGTCTGAGAGACTGGCGGACCCGATGAGCCGCTTTCGCGACCCACAAGACCCGCTGTTCGAGGCGCTGAACTCCTCGATCCGCTTCGACTACCGCTTGGCGCCCTACGACCTCGAGCAGTCGCTCGCGCACGCGCGCATGCTCGCCCACAGCGGGATCATCTCCGACGACGACCTGGCGCAGATCGAGCGCGGGCTTGCCGCGGTGCGCGAGGAGATCGACCAGGATCACTTCGTCGTCAAGGAGGGCGACGAGGACATCCACATGGCGATCGAGCGCCGGCTCACGGAGCTGGCGGGCCCGGTGGGCGGCAAGCTCCACACCGCCCGCTCGCGCAATGACCAGGTGGCGACGGACGTCGCGATGCTCGTTCGCGCCCACGCCCTCGGCGCCCAGTCGCTCCTGCGCGAGTTGATGGGCACGCTGGTGGACCTGGCGGAGCGCCACCTCGACTGGGCGCTGCCCGGTTACACCCACCTCCAGCGCGCGCAGCCGGTCTACCTGTCGCACCACCTGCTCGCCTACTTCTGGAAGTTCCGCCGGGACCTTCAGCGCTTCCGGTTCTGCCTCACCGCGACCGACGACCTGCCGCTCGGGGCCGGCGCGCTGGCCGGCGTGAACTTCGACACCAGCCGCATGTTCGTCGCGCAGGAGCTGGGCTTCGGCGGGATCGCCGAGAACTCGCTGGACGCGGTGTCCAACCGCGACTTCGTGCTCGACTACATGAGCGCGGCCGCCACCTGTGCCGGTCACCTGTCCCAGCTGGGCGCGGAGATCGTGCTCTGGTCCACGGCGGAGTTCGGGTTCTGCCGCGTGTCCGACTCCTTCTCCTCGGGGTCGAGCCTGATGCCGCAGAAGAAGAACCCCGACGCGGCGGAGCTGCTGCGCGCGAAGGCGCCCCGCGTGGTCGGCCGGCTGGCCGGGCTGCACGGCGTGCTGCACGGCCTGCCGCTCACGTACAACAAGGACCTCCAGGAGGACAAGGAGCCGCTCTTCGACGCGATCGACACGGTCGAGCTGTGCCTGCGCGTGGCGCGCGGCATGCTGGCCGAGATCGAGTTCGACCGCGAGCGCATGGCGGAGGCGGCGTCGGACGAGCTGATCGCCGCCACGGACGTCGCGGACCTGCTGGTGCGCCAGGGGGTGCCGTTCCGGGAGGCGCACGGCATCGTCGGCGGGGTGGTGCGGGCGACCGTCGAGCGCGGCAAGCTGCTGTCGGAGCTGACCGACGACGAGCTGGCCGAGCTGGCGCCGCAGCTCGAGCCGGAGGACTTCCGAGCGCTGCTCGGGCAGAGCTCGTGGCTCGAGTCGAAGGTCTCCGCGGGGGGGACCTCGCTCGCGCGCGTGCGCGAGCAGCTCGCCCAGGCGCGGCACGTGCTGGAGGAGGCGCCGGCTTGAGGCTCGACCGCGACTTCTACGTGCGCTCGGTGCACGAGGTGGCGCGCGACCTGATCGGCTGCGTCGTGCGCCACGGCGAGACCGCCGGGCGCATCGTCGAGACCGAGAGCTACCACATGGACGAGCCGGCCTGCCACGCGTTCGTCGGCCTGACCGAGCGCACCCGCACCCTGTTCGGCCCGCCCGGCCACGCGTACGTCTACTTCTCGTACGGCATCCACTCGCTGCTCAACGCGGTCTGCGAGGACGAGGGGGTGGGGGCGGCGGTGCTGATCCGCGCGCTCGAGCCCGTCGACGGCATCGACGTGATGCGCGCGCGGCGCGGCATCGACCGCGTGGAGGACGTCTGCTCGGGCCCCGGCAAGCTCACCCAGGCCCTCGAGATCGGGCTCTCGCTCAACGGCAGCTCCCTGCTCGATGGTCCGATCGAGGTGCTCGAGCGCGAGTCGGAGCCGCGCATCGTGGTGGGGGAGCGGGTGGGGATCACCAAGGCGACGGAGCTGCCCTGGCGCTTCTGCGACGCGGACAGCCCGTGCGTGTCGCGCCCGTTGCCGGCCGCGATGCGCTCGCGGCGCGCTGCCGCCTGACTTACTGGCCGGTCGTGGCGTTCGGCGTAACGCCGCCGCCGGTGCCGCCGCCGCCCGTGGCCGGCGGCGCGGGGGTCGGCGGCGGCTCTGTCGGCGCGGGTGTGTCCGGGGCGGGTGTCTGCCCCGGCGTTTCCGGAGCCGGGGCCGCGTCCGGCTGATTCTGCTGGTCGCCCTGCTGGCCCTGGCTCTTGGGGGCGGTGTCGGTCGGCTGCTCCGCATCGGGGACCGCGTTGGGATCCACGGGCGGGACGGTGGGCGCCACCGGCGTGGTGGAGGTGTCGTCCTGACCGCCCCCGTGAGCCGCGCGCCGGGTGTCGCGCATCTGCAGCCAGCTGGTCAGGAAGTCGTGGAAGATCTCGGCGGGGAAGGTGCCGCCCGCCACCGGTCCGCCGGCGTGCTCGAACTCCATCGACTGGACCTTGTCCGCGTAGCCGACCCACACGGCGATCGTCATGTCGTCGTTGCCGCCGACGAACCACGCGTCGCCGTAGTTCTCGGTGGTGCCGGTCTTGCCCCAGATGTACTCGTCCCCGACCTGGGCGGCCTTGCCGGTGCCGCTCGTGACCACCAGGTGGAGCATCTCCTTCGCCAGCGCGCCGACCTTCTTCGGGAAGACGCGGACCGGGATGACCTTGTTCCTCTCGTCGAAGCCGTGGCCCTTGACCTCGTCGAAGCCGATCGGGCTGACCCTGTCCGGGGCGAACGAGCTGGTCATACGCTCGCCCTCGTTGGCGATGGTCGAGTAGGCGTACGCCATCTCCAGCGGTGTGACGCCCTCCTCGAGCCCGCCCAGCGTCATGGCGGGGTTGGTCGAAAGCTTCGTGCGGATGCCCATGCGACGGGCGAGGTGCGCGATCCGCTTCGTCCCGGTCTTGAGGCCAAGCTCGGCGAAGACCGAGTTGTCCGACGTGGCGGTGGCCGACCACAGCGACGCCGTGCCGAGGTAGGAGTCGTTGTAGTTGCTCACCGGGAACTTCTCGTTGGGCGACCCGGGCACGGGGAACACCTTCGGCTGGGAGGCCCAGCTGCTGTTCGGGTCCACACCGTCCGCGAGCGCGCGCGCGAGGATGAACGGCTTGATCGCCGAGCCGGGCTGGCGGTGGCCGTTGGTGGCCAGGTTGAACGGACGCGCGTTGAAATCCGGGCCGCCGACCATCGCCCGCACCTGGCCGGTGTCGTTGTCGATCGCGACCAGGGAGGCGCTCGGGCCGATGCCCGCCAGGCGACCCGCGATCGCCTGCTCGGCGGCCGTCTGCAGCTCGGGGTCGATCGTGGTCTTGATCTGCAGACCCCCGCTGAAGACCTGGGAGGCGTTGTAGCGAGCAAGCAGCTGACCGGTCACCCAGCTGGTGAAGTAGGGCTGCTGCGACTCGACGCTCGGCGGGTCGACCTGGTCCTCGTCGGGCAGCGACTGGCGTATCGCCACCCGGTACTCGGTCGGGGTGATCATCTTCTGGTCGAGCATCCGCGACAGCACCAGGTCGCGCCGCTTGCCGGCGGCGTCCGGGTGCTCGAGCGGGTCGTACATCGACGGCGAGGAGATCATCGCGGCCAGCAGCGCCGCCTCGGCCGGCGACAGCACTCGCGACTCGCGCACGTCGGGGTTCTGCTGCTCCTGCGTCGGCGTGGGCGGCGGCTGCACCGTGACGCCCGCCTGGTCGGTGGCGCCGGCGCGCTCGTTCGGCTCGTCGCCGTCGCCGAAGTAGGTGCGGGCCGCCGCTTCGACGCCGTAGGCGCCGTTGCCGAAGTAGACCGTGTTCAGGTACTGGGTGAGGATCTTCTCCTTCGACCACTTGCGCTCGAGGTGGTAGGCCAGCGCGGCCTCGCGCAGCTTCTGGAACACGGAGCGGTCGCCCTGGGCCGACAGGGCGTTCTTGACGAACTGCTGGGTGATGGTCGAGCCACCCTGCGCGGCCTTGCGGCGCAGGACGTCCTGGAACAGAGCGCGCGCGATGCCCGTGTAGTCCACGCCCTGGTGGCTGTAGAACCGGCGATCCTCGATCGCGATGACCGCGTTCTTGAGGTTGGGCGAGATCTCGCCCTCCTTGACCAGGATGCGGTTGAGGCTGCCCGTCAGCTTGGCGATCCGGGGGCAGTTGTCCGGATCGAGCTTCGGGCACTCGGGCCCGCGCGGGTACAGCAGCGAGTTCTCGGCGGCCCTGTACTGCGCCTCGCTATCCAGCGAGGGCAGGTCGCTCGCCACAGCCATCAGCATCCCGAACACCGTGGAGATCACGGCGAGCAGGGAGAGTCCGAACACCACCAGGGCCAGGCGCAGCTTCTTCAGCTTCGGCTTGGGCGGCGCGGGTGGCTCAGACGGCGCGCCGTTCTCGGCGCGCACGAAGCGCGGCCCATGCGCGGGCGAGGGCTGGATGATGGACGTCGGCGGCTCCTGCATGCTCTTTGGACGCCCCGTCTGAGGGGATCCCGCTTGCGTACGGGTGAGAGTAGGCGTAGTCAGGCGCGCCCGCCCCGTACGGAGCTCCACCGGGCGCCCAGCAAGCGCCGCAGTCTAGCATTGGCCTCATGACGGATTCGGCGGGCGAGGCGGCCCGGTTCCTCACCCGCAACGCCGTCGACGCACTGCCGCAGGGCGAGCTGGAGCGGCAGCTGGCGAAGGGCGAGCCGCTGCGCGTGAAGCTCGGTGTCGACCCCACCACGCCGGACATCCACCTGGGGCACACGGTCGTGCTGCGCAAGCTGCGCGAGTTCCAGGACCTCGGTCACCAGGTGGTGCTGATCGTCGGTGACTACACAGCGCGCGTCGGTGACCCCAGCGGGCGCTCGTCGATCCGCCCGCAGGCGGACCCCGCGGAGATCGACCGCAACGCCCAGACCTACGAGGAGCAGGCGTTCAAGGTGCTCGATCGGGACGCCACCGAGGTGCGCCGCAACGGCGAATGGCTCGACATGCCGATGGAGGACCTGTTCCGGCTGGCGCGCACCTCCACGGTCGCGCAGCTGCTCGAGCGCGACGACTTCGCCAAGCGCTACTCCGCCGGTGAGCCGATCTCCGTGCTCGAGCTGCTCTACCCGCTGCTGCAGGGCTACGACTCGGTGGCCATCCGATCCGACGTCGAGCTCGGCGCCACCGACCAGAAGTTCAACGTCCTGCTCGCGCGCGAGGTGCAGCGCGCCTACGGCGTGGAGCCGCAGTCGATCCTCACGATGCCGATCCTGCCGGGCATCGACGGGGTGCAGAAGATGTCCAAGTCGCTGGGCAACTACGTCGGCGTGAACGACCCGCCCGAGGAGATGTACGGAAAGCTGATGCGGGTGCCCGACGCGGTGATGCCCAGCTACTACGCGCTGCTGCTGGACGAACCGCTCGACCCGGCCCTGCCGCCCCGCGACGCCAAGCGGGCGATGGCGCGGGCGCTCACGGCCCGCTACCACGACGAGCAGGCCGCCGCGGCCGCCGAGGACCGCTTCGACGCCCTCCACATCCGCCACGAGCTGCCCGACGAGATGGAGGACTTCGCCTTCGCCGCCAACGGCGACGCCGTGCACCTGCCGGCGCTGCTGGCGGACGCGTTCGGCGTGTCGCGCTCGGAGGCGCGGCGCCTGCTCGGCCAGGCGGGAGTCAAGCTGGACGGCGAGGCGCTCGACGACTCGTCTCTAGACTTGCCGGCGGAGCGTTTGGACGGGGCCGTGATCCAACTTGGAAAACGGCGCCACAAAAGGCTCCGGCGTCGCTAGACTCCACTAGTCGGACGGTTGGCCCCGCCACTTGGGCGGTGCTACACTGCTCCGCCGCGCCTCAGACGCAGTGGTAACCCCACCCCTGAGGGCGCACGGTCTTTGAAAACTCAGCAGTGCACGCGACCTGACCGTCGCGCAAGCTTTGCTTGCGCTGCGGTCGAAATGGTCGCCCAGGTTCGACCCTGCCATCGGGCAGGGCCTGAATTCAGTAGACCCGTCAAGTCCAGCCTTCCGCAAGTGTGCGCGGGGGGCGTCGCCGCAAAGCAAGCTCTGCTTGCATGCGGTGTTAACAGACTTGACAACTCTCTAAATCTGACAGTGGAATAGTCGGTGGCTTCGGCCGCCGGCGTTGATACCACGCCAGACTTTCACGGAGAGTTTGATCCTGGCTCAGGACGAACGCTGGCGGCGTGCTTAACACATGCAAGTGGAGCGACGAACCAGGCTTCGGCCTGGGGCAGAGCCGCGAACGGGTGA
>JAXDIH010000082.1:0-4751 GCA_034664105.1 Thermoleophilaceae bacterium | reverse complement strand
AGCCGCGCGCCGCCGCAGTCCGGGCACGGCCGCACCGACATGTACTCCTCCATCTTCTCCCGCACGTACTCGGAGTCCGTCTCGCGGTAGCGCCGCTGGAGGTTGGTGACGATCCCCTCGAACGACGTGGTGTACGAGCGCCGCCGTCCATAGCGGTTGCGGTAGGAGATGTAGAGCCGGTCGCCGTTGGTGCCGAACAGGAACGTCTCCTGCGCCTCCTCCGGGAGGTCGTACCAGGGCGTGTCCATGTCGATCTCGTAGCGGTCCGCGATCGCCGACGTCATCTGGTCGTAGTAGTTCGAGGCGCTCGTGGACCACGGCAGGATCGCGCCCTCGTTCAGGGTCAGCGACGGGTCCGGGACGATCAGCTCGGGGTCGATCTCCATGTGCGACCCGAGCCCCGTGCAGCGCGCGCAGGCGCCGTGCGGCGAGTTGAACGAGAACATCCGCGGCTCGAGCTCGGGCATCGAGGTACCGCAGTGCAGGCAGGCGAAGCGCTCGCTGTAGGTCCGCACCTCCCCGGCCTCGCCGCCGTCCGGGACCATCTCGACCTCGACGAGCCCGTCGGCGAGCGAGACCGCCGTCTCGATCGAGTCCGCTAGCCGGCGGCGCAGGTCCTCGCGCATCTGGAGGCGGTCGACCACCACCGAGATGTCGTGCTTGAACTTCTTGTCGAGGACGATCTCCTCCTCGAGCCGGCGCAGCTCGCCGTCGACCTTCACGCGGGTGTAGCCCTCCGCCCGCAACTCCTCGAACAGCTTGCCGTACTCGCCCTTGCGGCCGCGCACGACGGGCGCCATCACCATGAAGCGGGTGCCGGCCTCGAGCGTCATCACCTGGTCGATGATCTGCTCGGCGGACTGAGCGTCGATCGGGCGGCCGCACGTCGGGCAGTGGGGATGCCCGATCCGCGCCCACAGGAGGCGCAGGTAGTCGTAGACCTCCGTGACGGTGCCCACCGTCGAGCGCGGGTTGCGCGAGGTGGTCTTCTGGTCGATCGAGATGGCGGGAGAGAGACCCTCGATCGAGTCGACGTCGGGCTTCTCCATCTGCCCGAGGAACTGACGCGCGTACGCGGACAGCGATTCCACGTAGCGACGCTGCCCCTCGGCGTAGATCGTGTCGAAGGCAAGGCTCGACTTGCCGGAGCCTGACAGCCCGGTGATCACTACCAGGGCGTTGCGGGGCAGCCTCAGATGGAGGTCCTTGAGGTTGTGCTCCCGCGCGCCCGACACGACGATTTCGCCACTCTGGATCAAGGAATAACGAGTGTAGAGCCGCGACCGGCGCGAACGTCTGTTCGTGTTACTTGGTAACCCGGATCGTCATGCTCATCTCCCCGTGGATGGTGCAGATCACCACGTACTTGCCGGGCTTCGTCAGCGTCTTGGGGAAGCTGTAGCTGCTGGAGGCGAAGTCCGAATGGAACTTCTTGACCCCCTTGGGGCCGCTGCTCAGCTTCACGTCGTGCACGTCGCCGGGGTTCTTCGGCCAGCGCCAGGTGATCTTGCTGCCGGCGGGCACCTTCAGGGAGTCGGGGGCGAAGAAGTTGTCGCCGAGCTTCACGATCTTCTTGACCTGCTTCGCCCCTACCGCCTGGGAGATCCCGACGGGCGCCAGCACCAGTGCGCCGAGCGCGAGCGCCGCCGCTGCGATGTTCCTTCTCAAAGCGTTGGTTCCTTTCGTGTGACGGACGGGGACGGGCCCGCAACCGGGCCCGTCCCCTCCGACGCTATCCGCCGTAGTGCTCGAGCGGCTTCACGCCCTTGCGCGCCGGATGCGGGTGCTTGATCCAGTTCTTCTCGAACGACGCCGGGTCCTTCGGGTCCCCGAGGCCGATCGTGAGCGCCAGTGGCAGCACGGCCGGGTCCGTGACGTTCGGGTTCGGCCCCGGGCACGCCACGAACGTCCCGTTGTTCGCCGGCAGGTTCGGGCTTCGAGTCGTATTGCCCTCGAAGCAGTTCCCGCTGCCGCTTCCGTCGTACAGCATGTCGCGGCCGTTGAGGTCGTTCCCGCCTCCGAAGTCGTTCCCGCGCACCGTGTTGTTGCGCAGGATCGAGGCCTCGTTCTTCTTCGGGTCGGCGTTTCCGCTGAGCTGGACCGCCGGCACCTCGGCGAACCCGCCGAGGTAGTTCCCGAAGATCCGGTTGTTCTCGACGACGGTGTTCTGACTGCCGAACAGCAGGATGCCGATTCCGATCGGATACGGGATGGAGGCGGCAGACTGCTGCGGGATCTTGAACGGCGCTCCGAAGTAGAAGTTGAAGTTGTTCCAGAACACGTCGTTGTCCGACAGCACGTTCCCGGTCGGCGGGTAGTACTTCTCCGAGTCGAGCACGTTGGGGACGATCCCGGCGCCGTTGTTGAACCAGCGGCTCTTGGTGATCGTCGTGTACCGCATGTTGGTGCCGGAGAACCCGAGCACGTTGCCCCACGAGGACACGTTCTTCACGAGCGTGCGCTTCTTGCGCCCCTTCTGCGGCGGCGTCTGGCCGACGTAGAAGCCCGAGTCGGGGTTGTAGTAGGCCTCCGAGTTCGACATCACGCCGCCCTTGGAGTTGAAGGCGTAGACGCCGTACACGCCGCAGCGCTCGGCCTCCAGCTGGTCGAGCACGTAGTCCTGGAGGTTCGTGGCGAAGAAGCAGTTGGCCTTGTAGTGAACGGCGTGGAAGCCCCTCACGGTCACGTCGTCGGCGTTGTTGAGCAACACCGCGTTCTGGGCGTCGCCGCTCTTGAGGCTCTTGCCGTCGAGCACGACGCGATCGCGGTGCTTGGGGTCGCCGATCAGCTTCAGGCCGTCGTAGCGGCTGCCGACGATCTGAACGCTCTCGCGGTAGGTCCCCTTCTTGACCCGGATCGTGTCCTTCCCGCTCGCGGCGTCGATCGCCTTCTGGATGTTCTTGTAGTCACAACCCCGCTTGCAGACGGTCAGGGTCTGGCCCTTGCCGTGCGACTTGCCGGTCCCGCTGCCCGGGTCCGACGGCGGCGGGTAGTTCCCGGCCGTCGCGCTCGCGGGCACGAGCAGCAGGGCCGCCAAGACGGCCAACCACACATGCGATCGATGCATCTGCCCCTCCTCCTGGATCATTGCTCCACCAGATACCAACCGGCCATGCCGGCGTCCTGGTGGAGAGAGACGTGGCAGTGGTACAGCCACCGCCCTGGGTTGTCCTCCACGAAGCTTGCCGTGATCGTCTCGTTGGGACCGAGCGTCGGGCAGTCCACGAACGCACCGGAGCTGTCGCGCCAGCGGTGACCGTGGATGTGGAAGGTGTGGAAGTTCTGGTCCATGCCCATCACGTGGATGGTCACGCGCTGACCCGCGCGCGCCCGGATCGTCGGCGTGTTCCCGGCGTAGCTGCGCCCGTTGATCGAGTGGAAGAGCTCCGAGAATCCGGTCACCTGCGGCGGGAAGCTGTGCAGGAACAGCACCTGCTCGACGTCCGGCGCGGGGGCGCCCTTCTCGCGCACGATCACGGCGCCGAACAGGCCACGGAGCGTGTTGAGCGTGTGGTTGGGACCATGGTCGTGGTACGGCCACGCGCCCACCGAATCCGGCGTGGCCTCCCAAACGTATGTGAACTCCTCGCCCGGTGCTACGAAGCCGCCCGCCCGGGTGAAGTCGCCGAGGTAGGCGCCGTCGTATTCCGGGTTGTAGCGGACGCCGTGCGGGTGCATCGTGACGGCCTGCCGGAGCTTGCGGTCGAGGTTGCCGAAATGGACCACGAGGACGTCGCCGACCTCTGCGTAGAGCGTCGGCCCAGGCATGCGCGGGCGGCCGATCGGCTTGGCGAAGCCGGCGCTCCACTGCTGGTACACGTAGGCGCGGATCGTCCGCCTGGACCGCGAGGGCGGCCGCCGCTTCATCCATTCGTCGCGCCCGGCCGGGACGATGTCCCAGGAGACCGTGCGTGCCCCGATCCAGTACTCGCGCCGCCGGCCGCCCGGCTGCGGCTCGGGGGTCGGGAACTGCGCGCGGTCGATCGGGTCGCGGCGGACGGCGGCCGCGGGCCGGGGCAGCGCGGCGGCCGCGGCGTCCACCCGGGCGACGTCGCGCGGCGAGCGCACCGGCACGGTCTCGCCTCCGATCGTGCACAGGAAGGTGGCGGCGCCCCCCGCGGCCAGGAAGCCACGCCGGTCTAGCCCTCCGGGCTGAGCCACCTCAGCGGCCGGCCCGCTCGTAGACCTCGTCCAGCAGCCCCGCGGGGTCGTCCAGCTCGAAGTTCTCGCGCAGGTACGCCGCCGTCTCCTCGCGCGGGTGGCCATCCAGGGCCATCTTGAGCGCGATCAGGCGAGCTCCCTCAGGGGCGGCCGCCGTTGGGGCAGCGGGCGCGTCCTCCTCCTCGGGGTCCTCCCCCAGCGTTAGGACGTCACCGTCCTCCGGCACCTTCACCGCCTCGCCGCGAGGGGCGGACACGGCCTCGACCTCCGCGACCAGCTCGTCGTCCACGCCGGGCTCGACTCGCGTGGCGGGGTCCTCGGCCGCGGCGGGCGCGTCGATCACCCCGGCCGCCTCGCGCAGCAGCGCGACCTCGTGCTCGAGCGCGGCCACACCCTCCCGTACGCCGCCGGCGAGCTGGTCCAGGCGACGGTCCAGCTCCTCGGCACGCTCGACCACGCGGCCGGCCGCCTCACGCACGGCGTCCGCGTCCCGGGCGGCCTCGGCGCGCAGCTTCTCGGCCGCCTCGACGAGCGCCTTGACCTGATCCGCCGGCGATCCCTTCTGCTCCGCCATCCAGGGCCAAGGCTAC
>JAXDIH010000201.1:0-7261 GCA_034664105.1 Thermoleophilaceae bacterium | reverse complement strand
AGGACGCCATCAAGCTGGATGGCTTCGAGGGCGACGAGCGGACGGGCGCGCAGATCGTGCACCGCGCACTCGAGGAGCCGCTGCGTCAGATCGCCAACAACGCCGGGCTCGAGGGCTCCGTCGTGGTCAACGAGGTGCGCAACGCGAAGGGCACCAACGACGGGCTGAACGCCGACACAGGCGAGATCGTCGATCTCGTCAAGAACGGCGTCATCGACCCCGCGATGGTGACCCGCTCCGCGCTCCAGAACGCCGCGTCGATCGGGAAGAACATCCTGACGACCGAGGCGATCATCGCCGAGATGCCCGAGCAGAACGGCGGCGGCGGAATGCCGGCCGGCATGGGCGGCATGGACGGAATGATGAAAGCGTCGAAGCCGCTTGATGTGATCCGGGGGGCTCTCGCCCCCCGGACCCCCGTGGAGCGTCGGCCACCGCCTGACGCACCCGGCGGGGGCCGCGAGGGCCCGGCACACGCCGGGCCCTTTGGCGTTCTAGGCCGGCCGGCCCCCGAGCACGCTCGCCATGGGCAGCGGTCGTACGCCCAGCGCTTCGGCGTCCGCCGTGCCGCGTGGGCTCGTCATCGGCTCCTCCATCAGCTCGGCCTCCTCCCAGGTGGCGAACACCTTGGGCCCCGCCACTGGCCGCAGCGCTCGCAGCGACGCCCGCACCACCGGCAGCGGCACGTGCAGCAGCGGCCGGTGGCGCCCCGTCGCCGCCAGGGCGGCGCGCACGATGTCGTCGTACGACAGCGTCTCGGGACCGCCCAGCTCGAACGCGCGGCGGCGCGGCCCGCTGGCCATCAGCGCCGCCAACACGCAGTCGGCCACGTCCTCGGCCCAGATCGGCTGGTACTCCGCCCGCCCGGACCCCGACACCGGCAGCGCCGGCAGGTACGAGAAGCGCTCCAGCAGCGTCAGCCATGGATCCCCGGGCGTGTAGATGATCGACGGCTGGAACACCATCGTCTCCAGCGACGACGCCTGCACCGCCTCCTGAGCCAGCGCCTTGGCGCGGAAGAAGCGCGTGCGCGAGTGGTGCCGCGCGCCCATGGCCGAGAAGAACAGGAAGCGGCGCGCACCGGCCCGCTCGGCGGCGCGCACCAGCCGCAGGGTCGCCACGGCGTTCAGCTCCTCGATCGACCCACGCGGCTGGTCGCGGATCGACGCCGCCAGGTGCACGACCGTGCCGACGCCGCGCAGCGCGTTGCGAAACGACGGCGGGTCCGCCAGGTCGCCCAGCGCGATCTGCACCCGTACGCGCTGCTCGCCCAGCCCGCGCGGGTCGCGCACCAGGCAGCGGACCGGCTCGCCCGCGGCGACCAGCCGGCGCAGCAGCGCCGACCCGACCGTGCCGGTAGCGCCCGTGAGCAGGATCACCGGCCGGTCACCACCATCCGCCACAGCGAGCGCACGTTGCGGTGCACCTCGACGTCCTCGAAGCCGGCCTCCTCCATCCAGGCGCGCACCTCCGACGGCGAGAAGTTGCGGCTGTGGCTCCAGGCGTAGAAGAGCAGGCTGGACACAGCCCCGTGCGGCGACAGCTCGTCGCCCGGCTCGGGCCGGGCCGAGTCGCCGATCACCAGCACCCCGCCCGGGCGCAACGCCTCGCGCGCCATCCGGCACAGCTCGCGGTCGCGCTCCTCGGGGATGTGATGGATCAGGTTGAAGATCGAGACCACATCCAGGTCCTCCCCCAAACCGAGCTCGAACACGTCCCCCTCGCGAAACGAGACGCGATCGGCGAAGCCCTGCTCGGCCACGATCTTGCGGCCGACCGCGGCGCTGGGCGGCAGGTCGAGCACCGTGGCCTCGAGCCCGGCGTGGCGTTCGCACATCGCCATCGCGAAGCCGCCGTGACCGCCCGCCACGTCCACGAGCCGGCGCGGGGCCTCGACGTCGACCAGCGCGGCGTTGGCCTCGTGCTCGGGCCGCGAGATCTCGAACAGCCCGCGGATGTATGCCTCCCAGCGCTCGGAGTCGTCCTGGCGCTGCTCGTGCATGGCGTAGGCGGTCCCGTCGCGCACCGCCTCCGGCAGCAGGTCCAGCACCTGCCAGTGGAGGTCGCCCTGGTGGCCGATGAACGTCGCGATCGACTCAGTCGACGAGCTGACCAGCAACCGCTCGCTGACCGCGGTGTTGCGCATCGCGTCGCCCTCCGGCTCGACGTAGCCGAGCGTGGCGAGGGTCGTCAGCAGCGTTTCGGCGCCTAGCGGGTCCAGGCCGATCCGCTCCGCCAGCCGCGCCGCGGTCGCGGGTGCCTCGCTCAAGGCGTCGAACACTCCCAGCATCACGGCGGTGGTGATCGCACGGGCGGCCACCAGGCCGGTGAACGTGTCGAGGAAGGGGTCTGGCTCCGAGCGCTGGCCCAACAAGGGCCAATGAGCCTACGCAGCGGCGGCAGCGAGCGGCGCATCGGCCGCCACGACCCGGTTGCGGCCCTCGCGCTTGGCGCGGAGCAGCGCCTCATCGGCCGCGCGGAACAGGTCGTCGTAGCGCACGCGGTCGCCGGCGGCGGTGGCCACTCCGGCGGACAGCGTCAGCTCCAGCTCGCCAGGCCGCCCCAGCGCGACGGCGCAGCGGACGCGCTCGGCGATCTCGATGCCGCCCTCCAGGTCGGCGCCGGGCAGCAGCAGCAGGAACTCCTCGCCGCCGATGCGGTACACGAGCTCGAACGAGCGCAGCGACTGGCGGATCTCGTAGGCGGCGTCGCGCAGGACGGCGTCGCCGCGCTCGTGGCCGTAGTCGTCGTTCACGCGCTTGAAGCCGTCGAGGTCGAGCAGCACCAGCGCCACCGGACCGTCGGTCAGGCGGGCCTGCTGCTCGATCTCCTGCACGCGCGACTCGAGCGACGCCCGGTTGAGCAGGCCCGTGAGCGGGTCGAGCACAGCTCGATCGCGATGCTCGAGCTCGCCGCGCATCAGGGCGGTGCACACGCCGACGATGTTCGCGAGCATCACCAGCGCCGCGATCATCGGCACCGGGTCGTCGAGGGCGCGGGCCGCGTCGACCGCGAAGCCGACCGCCACGATCAGCAGCGCCGCCACGCCGGCCAGCGCCAGGCACACGGCCAGGCGAAAGCGCAGCGCGGCCATAGCGGGCACGAGCGCGAGCCACGGCAGGACCGGGCTGTCAGGGCCGCCCGTGCCCGCGGCGGCTATCGCCAGCAGGAGCAGCACGACCAACATCGTGAAGAAGGGGATCAGCTCGGGGCTCCTGCTGCGCGCGATCCAGCGATCGACCGTCATCAGGTGCAGGCCCGAGGGGATGAAGAGGGCCAGCATCCACCACCCGACCCACGGCGCCGCCAGCAGCAGGCCGACGCCGATCGCGCCAACCGCGACCATGCGCGCCTTCCTGGTGCGGGGGCCTGCCTCGACTAGCCGCACGCGATGCGCAGGCGTCGGGCAGAGCCATGCCCGAAGCGAATCCATACGAAGTACCTCGGCAGGTGGCGGGGGTGCCTCAAGTGGCGCAGGGCCAACATTCGTCCGGGTTTCTCGCCGCTCGACGGTACAATCCGCCCGCCTCGCTCTAAGCAGCACGTCGGACCCCCAAGGAGACCATGGCCTACGTCATAGCCGAACCCTGCATCGACACCAAGGACAACTCGTGCGTCGAGGTTTGCCCTGTCGACTGCATCCACCCAACGCCGGAAGAGCCTGACTACGACCAGGTCAAGCAGCTCTACATCGATCCGGAGGAGTGCATCGACTGCGACGCCTGCGTCGAGGCCTGCCCGGTCGACGCGTGCTTCGCGGAAGATCAGCTGCCCGACGAGTGGCAGCCGTACATCCAGATCAACGCCGACTACTTCAAGCAGGCGGCGAGCTAGGGCGCCATCGGCAGCGCGGTGCCCGTGACTGCGGGCACCGGCGGGCCGGACGGCGCCTGGAAGACGCCGAGCTGCTGCGGCGTCGCGGCGATCAGTCCGCGTGCCGCGTGGTAGATCGCCTGCGATGCCGGAGCGTCCGGGTCCTCCAGCACGAGCGGGCGGCCCTCGTCGGCGCTGACCCTGAGCTCCTCCTGGAGCGGGATCTTGCCGAGCAGCGGCACGTCGAGCTCGTCTGCGAGCGACTGGCCGCCGCCCTCGCCGAAGATCGTGAAGCGCTCGCCGTCGGGCGTGGTGAAGCCGGACATGTTCTCGATCACGCCGGCGATCTCGAGGTCGAAGCGCTTAGCGGTCTCGGCGGCGCGCTTGGCCACCTTCTGCGCGGCGGGCTGAGGCGTGGTGACGATCACGAACTGCGCCTGCGGCAGCAGCTGGGCCAGCGTCATGGACACGTCGCCGGTACCGGGCGGCAGGTCGATCAGCAGGTAGTCGAGCTCGCCCCAGTCCACGTCCTCCAGGAACTGGCGGATCGCCTTGTGGAGCATCGGGCCGCGCCAGGTGATCGCCTGATCCTGCTCGTTGAGGAAGAACTCGATCGAGATCGCCTTTACGCCGCCGGCGCCCTCCAGCGGCAGGATCTTGCGCTCGGACGAGACCATCGGCCG
Source organism: Thermoleophilaceae bacterium (assembly GCA_034664105.1). Lineage (GTDB taxonomy): Bacteria > Actinomycetota > Thermoleophilia > Solirubrobacterales > Thermoleophilaceae > JACVRW01. The sequence goes on along the minus strand of JAXDIH010000201.1, from coordinate 2,765 downwards.
GCCGTGCACGCCGAGCATGCGCGGGATCGAGTAGCCCCAGACATCGGCGTCCAGCGCGGCCGCGCTGTGACCGTCCGCCTTGAGCGCGGCGGCGAGGTTGGCGGTGATCGTGGACTTGCCCACGCCGCCCTTGCCCGACCCGATGCAGATCACGTTCTTGACGGCGGCGAGGGCGCCCTGGGGCAGGCCGCCCTGACGGCCGAGGCGCTGGGCGAGGCCCTGCTTCTCGTCGTCGGACAGCACGTCGAATGCCACGGTGACCGTGGGCACGCCTAGCGCCTGCACGCTCTCGACGACGGCTTTCTCGAAGTGGGAGCGGATCGGGCAGCCGGGGGTGGTGAGCGAAACCATCACGTCGACGCGGCCCTCTTCGGGCTGCTCGATGGCGCGCACCATGCCCAGCGAAACGATGTCCTTGCGCAGCTCGGGGTCGATGACCTTGCGCAGGGCGTCCTGGATCTCTTCACGTGAGGGCATCGCACCCGATGATGGCATACCGCCCTCCCCCAAAAGGCCAACGCCGCCCCCGAGGGGACGGCGCCGGCTGAGGGAGGAGAGATACAACACCGGCGGCGAGGTATGTGGCCGCCAGCCTTACCCCGGGTCCGGTCTCCTCGCCGGTCGGGGGGAAGCGTTGAGAGCTAGGCGAGCGACGCCACGCGGGACGCGATGCTCTCGGCCTGGCCCTGCACCTCGCGGCCGGCCTGCTTGACCTGCTTCTCGACCTCGCGACGGTTCTGCTTGACCGTGCGCACGGCCTTGCTGCGGCGCTGACGCAGCTCACGCTCGACGCGCGTGCGGGTGCGCTTGACCTCGCGCACCGTGCGGTTGCGGGCCGTGGCGCCGCGACGCTCGAACTTGCGCAGGCTGGTGCCGACGCGCTTCTGGAGGCCCTTGAGCTCGCGCTCGGCGCTCTCGCGGCCCTCGACGTACGGCTTGGTCGCCTCGACCACGGCGTCGCGCGCCTCGAGGGCGGCACCCACCGGGATCAGCAGGGCACGCTCGGCCTGGGCCTGAACGGCCTGGAGGGTGTTCAGCTCGGCCTGGGCACGCGTCTCGGCGGCCTTGCGGGCGGACTGGCTGCGCTTGGCGGCGTTGCGACGACGAGTCGCAGCAGCCTTCTGCGCGGTCGCCTTGCGCTGGGTCTGGGTCTGGGTCTGGGTCTGGGTAGCCATGTGATTGCTCCTTCCCCTTGGATGTCGCCCGGCTCGGCCCGGACGCTGAGTGGGGGGCTCGTTTGTGGACCTTATTAGATCTAAGTTCAGTAGAACTATACCACCGAACACATGTACGTAAACCTGGCCCGCGCCGGGGTTACACGGGGCCGGGCCAGGCCGGCGCCGGGGTTACACGGGCGGGTCCGGCCGCGGCCGCACGGCGCGGCGCGGCGCCAACGGCAGCGCGGCGCCAACGGCAGCGACCAGGGAGTGTGGGCCCCGAAACGGGGGTCATGTCTGACGTTGGGGGCCCACCCGTCGCCCGCCGAGGACCGGGCCCGCCCCGGAGTGATGGCTACGCGGGTGGCCATATGCGCAACCGAGGGGGCCCACACTCGCCCGCGGCGCCCCGGACCGTGACCTGGTTGCCGCTGTTCGTGACGGGAGGGCTACGCGAGCGCTACGCCGCTGCTGCGGGCGCCGGGCCCACTCGGGCCAGCCAGTCCAGTGGGCGCGCCAGCTCGGCCTCGGTCGGCAGCGAGGCTGGTGAGTCCCAGACCCGGTTCAACGCCGACATCCCGGCCTCCGCGGCCACCGCGTCGCAGAACACCTTGCCCTCCTCGTACTGGCGCATCTTCATGTCCAGGCCGAGCAGCCGCTCGATCAGCCGCTCCGGTGCCGAGCGGCTGCGCCGGCGCGCGTCCATCGCCGTGCGCAGCTCCTCGTGGCCCGGGATCGCCTCGGCGGCGATCGCGTCCATCACGTGCTCGGAGTAGCCCTCGACCACGGCCATCGCCGCCTGCATGCGCGACATCAGCGCCCGCTGTTCGCGCGTCTGCACCAGCGCCGCCAGGCCACCGTCGCGGAACGCCTCCACCACGCGGGCCGGGTCCGGCAGCGACGGCAGCCCACCGGCGGCACCGCGCTCGATCCGCACCTCCACCGTCGAGAGGTACTGGCGCACCATGCCGCCGAGGTGGTCGCGCAGCCAGTCGACGCCCTGGAACTGGAACACGTGCGTGAGCTCGTGGGCGCAGATCCAGCGGTGGAACGACTCCGGGTCGACCTTCAGCTCGCGCACCGCCTTGCGCAGGTTGGGCGCCACGAACAGCAGGCGCGGCGGCGCGTCTCCGCCGAGCAGCGACACCTCGTACTGGCCCAGCACGCGCTGGGCGACGTACCCGATCACCAGCCCCGCCTCCGCGGCGAGCGTGGCCGCGGCGCCCGCCTTCAGGGCGCCGGCGAGCGGGCCCGCGAAGTCGAGCCGCTTGTCGAGCCGGCCGGCCACCGGGTCGAGCAGCTGTGCCAGCGAAACGAGGTTCACGGAGGCCCACTCGTCTCGGCCCACCAGCTCGGCGGGCGGCACGGACGTGACCGGCACCAGCCCGGTGTAGGCCGCCACGTGGCCCTCCATCTCCACGCACAGGGCCGCCACGTCCGCCTGCGGGGGCCCATCGTCGCCGGACCCGGCCGCGAGGCGCGCCACCTGCTGGGCGAGCGACCAGTCGACCATCAGACGGAGGCTACCTCTATGACGTGGGCAGAACCGGGCAGCCGCAGCTCGCGCTCGGCTGGGCCCTCGATCGTCACCCGCACCGGGGCGTCGGA